>NZ_LIRJ01000176.1:0-16161 GCF_001419745.1 Streptomyces silaceus
GGCCAGGGGGCGGGTGGGGCGTACGCGTGGGGGTACGCGGGGTACGGAGCGTGGGCCTGGTGGGGCGGCGTCGTCATGCCCACCAGCATTCCGGCGGTGCGGGGCCAAGACGTCGACCGTCCGCACGATCACGCTCTCCAACCAGAGATAGACGCCGCACCCCCGACGGTACGGGCCAGGGGCACCGGCCGACATCTCCTGCCTCGTGTACCCCTTCCGTATCATCGAGGCCGATATGGAGCGGATACGGAACTGGCTGCTGCCCGTCCTGCTGGTGATCCCGCAGCTGGCCTACTGGCCGGGGCGCGCGCTGCGGGAGGGCGAGCCGGTCGGCACCGCCCCCCTCGTGACGGCCGCCGTGATCGCGGTCGTCGTCACGGCCGGGCTCGGCGTGCGCCGCAGCCGTCCCGTCGCCGCCGCGCTCGCCGTCGAGGCCGGGATGCTCGCCGGGCTCCTCCTGCCCGAGGACGCGACGCTCCTGCACTCGCTGGGCCTGCTGGTCGCGCTGTACTCGGTGGCGGTGCGCCGCCCCGGGCGGACGGCCGCCGCGCTCGGCGGCTCCCTGGCCGTGGTCGACACGGTCCGTTCGGTGCTGGTGCTCGACTCCGGCCTCGAGACCGTGGGCGAGACCGTGGTCAACGGCGTGCTCTATCTGACCGTCGTGGGCCTGGGCCGCAGCCGCCGCCGCTGGCTCGCCGGGCGCCGGGCCGCCGCGCGGGACCTGGCGCGGGCCGAGGCCGAACGCGGCCGGGCCGCCACCACCGAGCGCGGGCGCCTCGCCCGCGAACTGCACGACGTCAGCGCCCACCACCTCACCTCGGTGGTCGTCACCGCGGACACCGCGCTGCGGCTGGCCGGGCGCCGACCGGAACTGACCGGGCAGGCGCTGCGGTTCGCGGCGGACAGCGGCCGCGAGACCCAGGCGGCGCTGCACCGCCTGGTGGCGATGATGCGGACGTCCGCGGCGGACGAGGGCAGCGCCCTGGAGGAGCGCGTCGACGGACTCGCCGCCGGGTTCGCCCGGCTGGGGCTGCGGCCCGCCGTCGACGTGGCGCCCGAACTCGCGGCGCTGACGGGCCCGGTGGCCGAGGCGGTGTTCGGCATCGTCCGCGAGGCGCTCACGAACGCGCTGCGGTACGCGCCCGGGGCGGTGGTCCGCGTGCGGATCCGGGTCACCGGCACGGGACCGGGGGCGGACGCCGGCCCCGATGGCGCGGTGGAGCTGACGGTCGAGGACGACGGGGCGGCCGGGGACGCGGGGGCGGCCGAAGGCGACGGGACGCGTGCGGGCGGCGTGCTCGCGGGCCGCCAGCGGCTCGGTTCGGGGCGCGGCACGGCCGGCATGCGGGAGCGGGCCACCGCCCTCGACGGCACGCTGACGGCGGGGCCGCGCACCGGCGGTCCCGGCTGGTCCGTACGGGCCCTGCTGCCGCGCGCCACCGCGCTCCCGACGGCCTCGCCGGGCCTGCGGACCCTGCGCCACCGGGCCCTGGGCTCCCTCGACCTGTCCGACGCGGCGATCACGCTCGCCGTCGCGGTGTTCCCGCTCTTCGTCGTCATCGTGGAGAGCCCCGCCGAGACCGCCCTGGCCTGCGTCCCCGCCGTCGCGCGCGGGCTGCCGCTGCTGTGGCGGCGCCGCGCGCCCTGGGCGGTCCTGACGGCGGTCCTCGCCGCGGCCTGGCTCGCCCCGCTCGCCCTCGCCTTCGGGCTGCTGTCGCCGACCGTGGCGCTGAGCCTGGCGGCGGTGGGCGGCGTCGCGGAGTGCGTGGCCGTGTACGCGGTGGCGGCGTTCGCGGGTCCCGCGCGCGTCACCTGGCCCGCGATGGCGGTGGGGGCCATCGGTCTGACCCTGACCTCGCTCGCCCTCGCGGCGGCCGACGGGATCGCGGAGCTCAAGGACGACGGGGGCTTCGGCCTGCTGCTCTTCCTCGGCGTGGTGTTCGGGCTGGTGTTCCTGCTGCCGATGGCCGGGGTGTGGGGCCTGGGCGCCGCGGTGGGGACGCGGCGCGAACGCGTCAGGGCGTGGGAGGACCACGCGCTCACGACGGCGGTCGCGGCGGCGGTCGCCGAGGCGTACGAGGAGCGCCGCCGCATCGCCGTGGAGCTGCGCGGCGAGGTGCTCCGGCACGCGGGCGAGGTGGTCGCGCGGGCCGAGGCGGGCGACCTGGAAGGGGTCGCGGCGCAGGCGCGGGCGGGCCTCGCCGCCATGCGGAACCTCCTGGCCGCGCTGAGAGAGGTGACGGGCCCCGGTAACGTACGCGGACCGCGGCACGGGCCGGAGGAACGGCCCCCGCACACGACGTCCCACGAGAGCCCGAAGGAGGCACCGCCATCAGCACGGACACCGGCACCGGCACCCATGGCCGCGAGCCCGAGCCCGAGCCCGAGTCCGAGTCCGGCACCGGATCCGGTGCCCCCGCCGGGGTGATCCGGGTGATGGTCGTCGACGACCAGGCCGTGGTCCGCGCCGGATTCGCGGCGATCGTCGACGCGGAGCCGGACTTCGAGGTGGTGGCGGAGGCGGCGGACGGCGCCGACGCGGTGCGGCTGGCCGCCGTGCACGCCCCGGACGTCGTCCTGATGGACATCCGCATGCCCGGCATGGACGGCCTCACGGCGACGCGCCTGCTCACGGACCCGGGCGTGCGGCACTCCGGCGCCGTCCCGCGCGTGCTGGTCCTGACCACGTTCGACCAGGACGCCTACGTCCACGACGCCCTGCGCGCCGGCGCCTCGGGCTTCCTCCTCAAGGACGCGCACCCCGAGGAACTGCTCGCCGGGATCCGCGTGGTGGCCTCCGGCGAGGCCATGCTCGCGCCGACCGTCACGCGCCGCCTGATCGACGCCTTCGCCGACACGGCCCCCGCCCCCGACCCCGCGCTCCTTGAGTCCCTCACGCCCCGCGAGCGCGAGGTCCTGACGCTGGTCGCGGCGGGCCACACGAACGCGGAGATCGGCGCGTCCCTGGGCGTCACCACGGGCACGGTCAAGTCCCATGTCAACGCGCTCCTGAGCAAGCTGGACCTGCGCGACCGCGTCCAGGCCACGATCCTCGCCTACGACCTGGGCCTGGCCCGCCCCCGGGGCTCCCGCTAGCCGCTCGCGCCGGGAAGGGGCCGACGCGCCGGACTAGGCGTGGAAGGCCGTGGTCGACTCGACCGGGGCCCGCCGGGTCCTGACCCGGTTCACCGGCGCGGACTCGTCGGCGTAGCCGAAGGAGACGCCGACGAGCAGCTTTCCTCCGGTGACGCCGAGTTCGGCGCGGACGGTGTCGGCGTAGAAGCTCAACAGCCCCTGCGGGCAGCTGTCCACGCCGTACGCGGTCATCGCGAGGAGCAGCGTCTGCAGGTAGGCGCCGACGTCCGCGGCAAGGCGTTCCTCGCCGTCGCCGTGGACGAAGAGGAACGCCGCGTGCGGCGCGCCGTAGAAGCGCAGGCTCTCCGCGTCGTAGGCCGCGCGTGCCGCGTGGTCGTCGGGGCCGATGCCCAGCGCCCCGTACAGCTCGGCGCCGAACGCCGCCCGCCGTGCCCGGTGCACCTGCGCGTACATCTCCTCGGAGTACGGCAGGTCCACCGAGGTGCGCCCGGCGGCGTGGGCCGCCTCCAGGGCGTCGGCCAGGCGCCGCCGTGCCGCGCCGCTCACCACCTCCACCTGCCACGGCTGCGCGTTGGAGTTGGACGGGGCGGTGCCGGCCAGCGAGAAGATCTTCCGCATCGTGTCCTCCGGCACGGCCTCCGGACGGAACGCGCGCGTCGCGTGCCGGCCGCGCAGCAGCTTCTCGGCGCTGCGGCTCGGCTCGGTGGGGGCGGGCGTGGCGAACGTGCTCATGGGACTCCTCGGCGTCGAGCTTGAAGTAAACGGAGTCGTTTACATATGGCCGCACCTTAGTGCGGCATCCCGGCCAAAGTAAACGACTGCGTATACTTCCCTCATGGGTACGACCGTGAGTACGACGGCCGCGGCATCCCCCGGGCGGGGGCGTGGCGGGCGGGAGCGCGTTCTGGCCGCCGCCGCCCGGCTGTTCGCGGCCCAGGGCATCAACGCGACGGGCATGGAGCAGGTCGCGGAGGAGGCGCCGGTGTCCAAGCGGACGCTCTATGCGCACTTCCGCACCAAGAACGACCTGGTCATCGCCCATCTGCGGGGCCTCGTCCTGTCGGGGGCCACGCTGGAGGGCGCGCTGACCCGCGAGGACGTCCCGCCGCGCGAGAGGATCCGCGGGCTGTTCCACCCGCCGGCGGCGGACGCGGCTCCGGTGCGCGGGTGCCCGTTCATCGACGCCGCCGCGGAGTTCCCCGACCCGGCGAGCGCGGTGCACTCCTACGCCCGGGAGCAGAAGCTGCGCATGGTGGAGCTGATCGTCGCCGTGCTGACGGAGCTGGGCTGCCGCGACCCCCTCCCGCTCGCCGAGCAGCTGGCCACCCTCGCCGACGGGGCCGCCAGTCGCGCGATGGTGCTGGACGACGCGGACTACGGTCGGCACGCCTGGGCGGCGGCGGAGATCCTCCTCGACCGCGCCCTGTCGGGGACGGGCTGACCCGCTTCCTACCGCCGGTCCCGCACCGCGCTCTCGTGCGAGGCCGCCGTCGGCTGCGAGGGCACCCGCGGCTGCGCCCCGTCCGGCTCCCGCGAGCGGCGGCCCCTGACGGGCGGAGCCGGCGCCCCGTTGGCCCGCAGGGCGTCCAGCTCGCGCTGGAGGGCGCACGTGCGCCGGTACGACTCGTAGAGGTAGCGCACCTTCGTGCGCAGCATCCACGGGTCGACCGGCTTGAGGACCACGTCGGCCACGCCGAGCAGGAACGCGGCGGCGGCCAGGTCGCGGTTCATGCCGAAGCCGGTCAGAAGCAGGATGGGGATGTACTGCGTCTGCTCCAGGCGCCGCATGTAGCGCACCACGTCCAGCCCGCCCGAGCCGGGCATGCGTACGTCCAGCAGGACGAGCCCGATGTCCCCGCGGAGGATCTCCTTGAGGGCATCGTCACCGCTGGTGACGCAGGTCAGCTCGTAGTTGAGGGCAGCCAGCGCGCTCTCGAGCGCGAACAGGGTGTCCTTGTGGTCGTCGACGATGAGGATCTTCGAATCCGGAGGCATGGTCTCAGGTCCTCTCACTCCCTCAACCAGCGTATGCCAGTGCGGAGTTGTGGACGCCCCTCGCGCCCGGAGACCATGGCCAGGACATGCCGGAGGGAGTCGGGGCGGGGAGCCGTGTGTCGACGACGCGGCTGATCTCGACGACCTGGCCGGGAAAGGTCAGCTCGGTGACGCCGACGACCGTGCTGACGGGTCGGTGACCGCCGAAATAGGCCAGATTTCCCTCCGCCGTCGGCGTGGCGTTCCGCCGCGGATCCACCACGTACAGGGTCTGCGAGACGATCTGGCCGGAGACATGGATCAGATCGCCGGACCTGATGGCCTGCGCATAGCCGAAGTTGGCTCTCTTGTGGTTACTCGGAAACCATAGGAGAGTGAGGGCTGACCTGGAAGAACGCACTTTTTGGTGACAGGGGAACCAGATGGTGACCAAGCAGCAGCTCAAGGGCCTGCCCGAGGACGCGGACCTGCGGCGCGCGGACTCGCTGGCGCGGGAGATCTTCTCGGACGTCGCCAACAAGTGGGCGCTCCTGATCATCGAGGCCCTCGGCGAACGCACCCTGCGCTTCAGCGAACTCCGCGACGAGGTCGAGGGCGTGAGCCACAAGATGCTCACCCAGAACCTCCGCATGCTGGAGCGCAACGGCCTGGTCCACCGCGAGGTCCACCCCACCGTGCCGCCCCGGGTCGAGTACACCCTGACGGCCCCGGGCCGGGGCCTGCGCACGGCGGTCGACGCCCTCTGCGGCTGGACCCACGAACACCTCGCCCACATCGAGGGCGCGCGCCGCGACTTCGACGCCTGAGGCGGCCGGGACACCTCGGACCCCGGTCGCTGGGCCCGCCCCGGCCGGCGGGGTCAGCCGTCGGATGTGAGGTGGAGGTGTCCGGAGATGATCGAGCGGGCGACGTGGAGCAGGGGCAGGTCGTGGCGCCAGGCGTGGGCGCGCAGGCGGAGCAGGGCCTCGTCGATGCTGATGCCGAGGCGGGCGGTGACGATGCCGGCCGCCTGGTGGACCGGGGCCCGGTGCAGGTCCGGGCCGTCGGTTCCGGTGGTCAGGGACTCGAGTGGCGTGTTCAGCAGCAGGTCCAGGGCCACCCGGGCGAATCGGGCGAGGTCCTGGCGCTGGTCGGCGGAGAAGGGGCCGGGGGTGATGCGGGAGCCGGTCAGGACCCCTGCCGTGGCCACGCCCAGGAGCAGGGGGACGGCGATGACGGTGCGCGCCGACAGAGCGCGGGCGGCGGGGGCGAACAGGGGCCAGCGGTCGGCGGGTGCGGCGTCCAGGTCGGCTTCGACGACGGTGCGCCCGGTCCTGGCGGCATCCAGGGTGGGGCCTTCACCAAGGGTGTACTGCAGGTCGTCCAGAGCCTGGCCGAGCGGGTTGTCGGGGTCGGCCCACAGCAGTTCCAGCGCGCCGCCCTTGGCGCGCAGGGTCAGGGTCAGGGCGTCGAGGCGCAGCAGGCGGGCGGTGTCCGCCGCCGGGGCCGCCGACAGGTCGCTGCCGGTGCGGGCGGCCTGGTGCAGACGGTCCAGGAGGCCGTTGAGATCATCGCGGTCCATCACGATCCCCCCGGCCCGGATTCGGGGACAGCGGGCGGGCGGTGCGCGGTGACGGGCTCGTGCTCACCGAGAGGGATCGAGTAGGTCGGCAGGCACGTCACCCCGGGCGATCTGCGTCGCCAGCTCGGTGAGTTTCTGCCGTCGGGAGCGGGCAGTGGCGCGCAGCCGCTGGAACGCCTCGTCCATGCCGACGCCGAGGCGGACGGTGAGGACGCCCTTGGCCTGTTCGATGACCAGGCGGCTGTTCAGCGCGGCCTGCAGTTGATCGAGTACCTGGTCCTTGTCGGCCAGCTGCTGTCGGAACGCCAGGGTCGCACCGGCGGCGTCGCAGAGGGTCTGGGCCAGTTGCAGGTCCCGGCTGTCGGCGTAGGGAGGGGAGGCCATCAGCAGGTTGAGGGCGCCCATGGGCAGCTTCGGCAGGTGCAGGGTCAGCGCGGCGACCGCCGTGATCCCGGCCTCGTGGGCGCGGGGCGCGAAGCGCGGCCACCGGGTGGAGCCCGGCGGGCCGGTCAGTGAGGTCACCGGCAGCGGCTGCTGGCGGCGGGCGCTGTCCAGGCAGGGGCCTTCACACAGCTCGCTCTGGTCCTCCTCGAGGGCCAGGCACAGTTCGTCGGAGGCGGTGACGTAGAGGGCGTTGTGGCCGTCGTGGTCCAGGACGGTGATGCCGGCGCACTGGACCGGCAGCAGGGAGACCGCCTGGGCGGTCAGGTCGTGCAGCAGCTCCAGCGGATCGAAGTCCATGGGGCGGTGCGTGAGATCGAGGAGAGCGCGGGCGATGTGTACTTCGCGGTCGGTGGTGGACATGCGGGGCCTGCCGATCCGGATGAATTCCCCCCCCTTGACGGCAGCAGGGTCCAGGCAGCGTCAAGCGACGGAAGAATGTAGGCCTTGGAAGGCCATGTCATGCCCGCCGGCAGGGATTTCGCTGCTCGCCTCGTGTCCTTGGCCGACCCGTCCAAGGCCGCTTCACCGACCGGTTCCATCCGGCCCGAACGGCCTTACGGTACGTCTCTCACGGTACTCGCCTCCCGGGCCGCTTGGCCGTTGGGCGTTCAACGTCATCCGGAGCATGCGGTGCGGTGGCGTCAGGAGCACCGTGAACGCCGGATGACGACCTGCCCTCGCCCCACGATGAACAAGACCGCACCCGGTCCGTCAGGGACGCCGTTCTCGGCGGCCAGCGGACCGGGTGCGGACAGGTAGGCGATGCGACCCGCGAAACCCCGGGTCAAACGGTCTCGCCATGGATCAGGCCTTCTTGGTCTCCCAGAAGATCTTGTCGATCTGGGCGATGTGGTCGAGCGCCTTCTGGCCCGTGGCCGGGTCCGTGGACGCCTTCGCGGCCGAGAGGGCCTTGAGGGTGTCGTTCACCAGCTGGTGCAGCTCCGGGTACTTCTCGAAGTGCGGAGGCTTGAAGTAGTCGCTCCACAGCACCGAGACGTGGTGCTTGGCCAGCTCGGCGCGCTGCTCCTTGATGACCACGGCGCGCGCCTGGAAGTGCGCGTCGTCGTTGGCGGCCATCTTCTCCTGCACGGCCTTGACCGACTCCGCCTCGATGCGGGCCTGGGCCGGGTCGTACACACCGCAGGGCAGGTCGCAGTGGGCGCTGACCTTCACCTTGGGGGCAAACAGGCGGGAAAGCATGGTGCTGTCCTCCTCGTGATCGTCTTCTCAGGTGGGACATTACTCCGTGAGAGACGTGTTTTCGCGAGGGCCCCCATGGGCTTAGGACAAAAGTCCAGGGTCAGACTGGGACTGGTGGAGGATAGGACCGGGGAGGTGCCGGTGATGCCGGAGCTGTCGCAGGAGTCCGAGCGTGGAAGGGCCGTCGTGCCGTGGGGCGCGGCGGAGGTGACCGGGCCCTCGATGGTGCCCACGCTGTACCACGGGGACCGGCTGCTCGTGCAGTGGGGAGCCCGGGTGCGCCCGGGTGACGTGGTGGTCCTGCGCCACCCGTTCCAGCAGGACCTGTTGGTCGTCAAGCGCGTCAAGGAGCGCCGCGAAGGCGGCTGGTGGGTGCTCGGCGACAACGCGTTCGCGGGCGGGGACAGCACGGACTACGGCGTCGTTCCCGAGGAACTCGTCCTCGGGAAGGTGAGGTTCCGCTACCGTCCGCCCGCGCCCGGCCGCCGCTCGCCGTTCGCGCTGCTGCGCTGGGCGCCGGCCGCCGTGCGTCCGGTGCTCGCCGAGCGCTCCGTCTCCAGGCGCTTCCGGGCGCGGTAGGCGGCGACGTTGGCGCGGGTCGCGCAGCGGTCCGAGCAGTAGCGCCGGGAGCGGTTCGTCGACGTGTCGAGGTAGGCGTTGCGGCACGGCGCCGCCTCGCACAGGCCGAAGCGGTCCACGCCGTGCTCGGTGAGGTGGAAGGCGAGGCCCATCGCGGCGATCGCGGCGTACCCCGCGGTCGCGTTCGAGGAGTGGTCCGCCAGGTGCATGTGCCACAGCGGCCTGCCGTCCTCGTCCCGGTGGTCGTGGCCCGAGATCTGCGGGCTCACCGGGAACTCCAGGAGCAGCGAGTTCAGCAGGTCGACCGCGAGCGTCTCGTCGCCCGCGTCGGCCGCCTCGAAGACGGCCCTGAGCCGGGCCCGCACCGAACGGAAGCGGGTGAGGTCGGACTCCGTGGCGCGGCGGGCCATCTGCGTGCTCGGCCCGAACAGCTCCCGGATCACCTCCACCGAGGTGAGCGTGTCCTTGTCGCGGCCCGGCTCCTCGCTGTTGACCAGGCGTACGGCGAAGTCTGAGTAATGGGCCAGTTCCACTTGTAGTCCTTACGGGAGCGGGCTATCGTCAGGGCGTCGGCCGGTAATGGCCGCTTGCGGTACCAGGGTATTACGGAGTGGAGGGGTTCTGATGACGGAGACGGGGACGGGAGCCAGGACCGGGGACGGGCTCGGCACCGACTGGCGCGCCTGGCAGGAGAGCTGGGACCGGCAGCAGCAGTGGTACCTGCCCGACCGCGAGGAGCGCTTCCGCATCATGCTCGACATGGTCGAGGCCGTGGTCGGAACCGCGCCACGCGTGCTCGATCTGGCGTGCGGTACGGGAAGTATTACGGACCGGCTGCTCCAGAGGTTCCCGGACGCCACCAGCGTCGGCGTCGACCTCGACCCCGCGCTGCTCACCATCGCCGAGGGCACCTTCGCGGACGACGACCGGGTCACCTTCGTCACCGCCGACCTGAAGGACCCCGACTGGACGGCCGCGCTGCCGCACGACACGTACGACGCCGTGCTCACCGCCACCGCCCTGCACTGGCTGCACAGCGGGCCGCTCGCCACGCTCTACGGCCAACTGGCCGGACTCGTCCGCGACGGCGGCGTCTTCATGAACGCCGACCACATGCCCGACCCGGCGACCCCGCGCCTGAACGCCGCCGAGAGCGCGCTGCGCCACCGCCGGATGGACCGGGAGAAGGCCGAGGGCGTCCTGGACTGGAAGGAGTGGTGGCAGCTCGCCGCGCAGGACCCGGTCCTCGCCGGGCCCACCGCCAAGCGGTTCGAGATCTACGGCGACCACGCGGACGGCGACATGCCGTCGGCCGAGTGGCACGCGCTCACCCTCCGGGAGGCGGGGTTCTCCGAGGCCCGCCCGGTGTGGGCCTCGCCCGCGGACGCGGTGGTCCTCGGCCTGAAGTAGCGCACGCGCGAGGGCGGTGCCGTCCCGGGAGACCGGGTCGGCACCGCCCTCGTGTCGCGCGGGGTCAGAGCACCTTCGACAGGAACGACTGCGTCCGCTCCTGCTGCGGGTTCGTCAGGACGTCCCGCGGGTTGCCCGACTCGACGACCACGCCGCCGTCCATGAAGACGAGGCTGTCGCCGACCTCGCGGGCGAAGCCCATCTCGTGCGTGACGACGATCATCGTCATGCCGGACTCCGCGAGGTCGCGCATCACGTCGAGCACGTCACCGACCAGCTCGGGGTCGAGCGCCGAGGTCGGCTCGTCGAACAGCATCAGCTTCGGGTCCATCGCCAGCGCGCGGGCGATCGCCACGCGCTGCTGCTGGCCGCCGGAGAGCTGCGAGGGGTAGTTGCCCGCCTTGTCGGCGAGGCCCACCCGCTCCAGGAGCTGGCCGGCGCGCTCCCGGGCCGCGGCCTTGGGGATGCCCTTGACCTGGACCGGCGCCTCCATGACGTTCTCGAGCGCCGTCATGTGCGGGAAGAGGTTGAAGCGCTGGAAGACCATGCCGATGTCCCGGCGCTTCAGGGCGACCTCGCTGTCCTTGAGCTCGTACAGCTTGTCCCCCTTCTGCCGGTAGCCCACCAGGTCGCCGTCGACGTACAGCCGCCCGGCGTTGATCTTCTCCAGGTGGTTGATGCAGCGCAGGAACGTCGACTTGCCGGAGCCGGACGGGCCGATGAGGCAGAACACCTCGCCCTGCTCGACCTGCAGGTCGATGCCCTTGAGGACCTCTACGTTGCCGAAGGACTTGTGGACGCCCTCGGCCTTCACCATGGCGGTCATCAGCGCACGCCTCCCGCTCGGTTGCTCAGGGACAGCACGTTGGCCTTGATCTTCTGGAAGGGGGTGTCCGGCAGGGTGCGGGACGAGCCGCGCGCGTAGTACCGCTCCAGGTAGTACTGGCCGACGCTGAGGATCGACGTCATGATCAGGTACCAGCAGGCGGCGAGCAGCAGGGCCTCCACCGTCGCGCCCGACGAGGTGCCGATGTCCTGGGCGTACTTGAGGAGTTCGTAGTACTGGACGGCCGCGACCAGCGAGGTCGTCTTCAGCATGTTGATGAACTCGTTGCCCGTCGGCGGCACGACCACGCGCATCGCCTGCGGCAGCACCACGCGGCGCAGCGTCTTGCCGTGGCTCATGCCCAGCGCGTGCGACGCCTCGGTCTGGCCCTCGTCGACCGAGAGCAGACCGGCGCGGCAGATCTCCGCCATGTACGCGGCCTCGTTGAGGCCGAGGCCGAGCAGCGCCGTCAGGAACGGCGTCATGAAGTCCGACCACTCGTCCTTGTAGACCGGGCCGAGGTTCACGTAGTCGAAGACGAAGCCCAGGTTGAACCAGACGAAGAGCTGGACCAGGACCGGGGTGCCGCGGAAGAACCAGATGTAGAACCAGGCGATCGACGACGTCACCGGGTTCTTCGACAGGCGCATCACGGAGAGGATCACACCGCCGACGACGCCGATGAGCATCGAGAGGAAGGTGAGGATCAGCGTCTCGCGGACGCCCCTGAGGATGCGCTCGTCGAAGAAGTTGTCCGGGATCGCGCCCCAGTTGATGTCGCCCTGCGAGAAGGCGTAGACGATCGCGGCGAGGACGCCGATCGCGAGGACGGCGGCGACGTACCGGCCGAAGTGGCGGACCGGGATGGCCTTGATGGCCTCCGCGGGCCGGGCCGTCGGGACGTCGTCCTCGGGGCCCTTCTTGGAGATGTCGGGGGTCACGTGAGTGCCCTTTCAGCGACTAGGAGGGATGCGGTCACTTGCCGCCGTTGACCTTGGCTTCCTTGACCGCGCCGTCCTCGACGCCCCACTTCTTGATGATCTTCTCGTACTCGCCGTTCGCGATGATCGCGTCGAGCGCGGCCTTGATCGCGTCGCGCAGCTCGGGGTTCTTCTTGGAGACCGCGATGCCGTACGGAGCCGCCTCGACCTGCTCGCCGACCAGCTGGAAGTCCTTGCCGCCGCCCGAGGTCTTCACCGCGTACGCGGCGACCGGGAAGTCGGACGAACCCGCGTCGGCGCCGCCGGAGCGCAGTCGGGTCTGGGCCTGCTGGTCGTTGTCGAACTGCTCGATCGCGATCTTCTTGCCGTCCTTGCACTTCTTCGACTCGGCCTTGGCCAGGTCGTGCGAGACGGTGCCGCGCTGGACGACGATCTTCTTGCCGCAGAGGTCGGCCCAGGTCTTGATGCCCTGGTCGTCGCCCTTCTTCGTGTAGATCGAGACGCCCGCCGTGAAGTAGTCGACGAAGTCGACGCCGGTGCCGACCTTCTTGCCGGTGTCCTCGTCGACGCCCTCCTGGCGGTTCTTGGTGTCGGTCATCGCCGACATGGCGACCTGGTAGCGCTTGGAGCGCAGGCCGCCGAGGAGGGTGTCGAAGGTGCCGTTCTCGAACTCGAACTTCACGCCGAGCTGCTTGCCGAGCGCCTCGCCGAGGTCCGGGTCGATGCCGACGGTGTTGCCGTCCTTGTCCTTGAACTCGACCGGCGGGTAGGCGATGTCGGAGCCGACCTTGATGACGCCCTTGTCGCGGATGTCCTTGGGGAGCTTGTCGGCGAGCGGGGCGTTGCTGACCGAGTCGCTCTCCTTGTCGTTCGTCTGGTCGCCGCAGCCGGACAGCAGCAGCGAGCCGGCGACCGCGAGCGCGCCGACCGCGGCGATCCGGGACTTCGCGGACTTCGCTGCGGTCTTACGACAAAGGGGCCTTGCGGTCATGGTGGGTCCTCCGGCGGATGAGGGAGTTGCCGATGGGTCGGGCACACACCTTCGGGTGTCGCGACCTCGTGTGATGACGGCATCTTGCCATTCGGACCGTCCGATTCTGGGTGCCGGAGATGTCAAAATCGGATAACGGGAGCGCCTCGAAAGCCGACAGCCCGGTACGGCTGGGGCATAGCGGGACGCGTGCGAATCAGCGTTAACCGATCGATATCCGGTGAATCTCGCGATGTGGACGCCCGAGGGTCACTATTCGGAGAATTCGGGCATTGTGCGCCGTGACCGGCCGAGAGGTGCCGAAGGTTGCCGCGGGCTTCCTTTTTCTTTACCGGCGAGTATCCCCATGTCGGAAATGCCGGTCGAAGAATTCTTGATCGCGCCGAACCGTCCTTGATCACGGCGAAGCGTGCCCGGCCGCGGCGGACCGCTCCCGGCCGTGCGGTGGCCCGGGACCTTCGGCAGTGGCGCCCTGCAACCAATGTCACTCGCCCGGGCGCACTCCCTTCGGGTAGAAAGAGTGGTTACACCCCTCATCCGGGGCCCAGGGCGCGTGTGCGGCGCGCCCGCGTGTCCGTACCTCCCTCCGCCGACAGGCGGGGAACGGACGCGGTGCCCGCCCACTTCTCAACCGGGAGTGGACACCCTCAACGAATGATTAAGACTTAAGGGGTAAGACAAGTGGCAGCGGAGATCGTCAATCCTCGCAGCGACAGCAGTACGGATCACGAAGGAGCCGACGAGCCCTTCGATCCGGCCTTCGCGCTGCACCGCGGCGGCAAGATGGCCGTGCAGGCCACCGTGCCGGTCCGCGACAAGGACGACCTGTCCCTGGCGTACACGCCCGGCGTCGCGAAAGTGTGCAGCGCGATCGCCGACCAGCCGGAGCTCGTCCACGACTACACGTGGAAATCCAATGTCGTCGCCGTGGTGACCGACGGGACCGCCGTGCTCGGTCTCGGGGACATCGGCGCCGAGGCCTCCCTCCCCGTCATGGAGGGCAAGGCGATTCTGTTCAAGCAGTTCGGCGGCGTGGACGCGGTGCCGATCGCGCTCGCGACGACGGACGCCGACGAGATCGTCGAGACCGTCGTGCGGCTCGCCCCGTCCTTCGGCGGCGTGAACCTGGAGGACATCTCGGCGCCGCGGTGCTTCGAGATCGAGCGCAAGCTCCAGGAGCGGCTCGACATCCCCGTCTTCCACGACGACCAGCACGGCACCGCCGTGGTGACGCTCGCGGCGCTGCGCAACGCGGCCAAGCTGACCGGGCGCACGCTCGGCGAGCTGCGCGCCGTCATCTCCGGCGCCGGCGCGGCCGGGGTCGCCATCGCCAAGTTCCTCCTCGAGGCGGGGCTCGGCGACGTGGCGGTCGCGGACCGCAAGGGCATCGTGAGCCGGGACCGCGACGACCTCACCCCGGTCAAGCGGGAGCTCGCCGAGCTCACCAACAAGGCCGGGCTGAGCGGCTCGCTGGAGTCGGCGCTGGCCGGCGCCGACGTGTTCATCGGCGTCTCCGGCGGCACCGTGCCCGAGCCGGCCGTCGCGTCCATGGCGCCGAACTCCTTCGTGTTCGCCATGGCCAACCCGAACCCCGAGGTCCACCCCGACGTCGCGCACAAGTACGCGGCCGTGGTGGCGACCGGCCGTTCGGACTACCCGAACCAGATCAACAACGTGCTCGCCTTCCCGGGCATCTTCGCGGGCGCGCTCCAGGTGCGGGCCTCCCGCATCACGGAGGGCATGAAGATCGCCGCCGCGGACGCGCTCGCGGACGTCGTCGGGGACCAGCTCTCCGCGGACTACGTGATCCCGTCGCCGTTCGACGAGCGGGTCGCCCCGGCCGTGACGGCCGCGGTCGCCGCCGCCGCCCGTGCGGAGGGCGTCGCGCGCCGCTGACGCCGGTCCCGTGGTGTGTGCCGCGCCCCCTGTCGTGCCTCGTCGGCGCGGCAGGGGGCGCGGCGCGTGTCACAGCCGTACGAGGTTCCGCCGGGGTGCGCCTCGCGCCTAGGGTCGGCTCATGTTCGCTGCCTACGCCGCCCGCATCAACCGTGACCAGCCGCTCGACGGCCTCGAGTTGGGGGAGCGCCCCGCCCCCGAGGCCCGCCCCGGCTGGTCGACCGTGAACGTCAGGGCCGCTTCCCTCAACCATCACGACCTGTGGTCCCTGCGCGGCGTCGGCCTCGCCGAGGACAAGCTGCCGATGATCCTCGGCTGCGACGCCGCCGGGATCGACGAGGACGGGAACGAGGTGGTCCTCCACTCCGTCATCGGACAGTCCGGGCACGGCGTCGGACCCCGCGAGGGCCGGTCCATCCTGACCGAGAAGTACCAGGGGACCTTCGCCGAGCGCGTGGCCGTCCCCACCTGGAACGTGCTGCCCAAGCCGAAGGGCCTGTCCTTCGCCGAGGCCGCCTGCCTGCCCACCGCGTGGCTGACCGCCTACCGCATGCTCTTCACCAACGCCGGTGTGCGCCCCGGGGATTCGGTCCTCGTGCAGGGCGCGGGCGGCGGTGTCGCCACGGCCGCGATCGTGCTCGGCAAGGCGGCCGGACTGCGCGTCTTCGCCACGAGCCGGGACGAGGCCAAGCGGAAGCGGGCGCTGGAGCTTGGCGCCGTGGAGGCCGTCGAGGCGGGCGCACGCCTTCCGGAGCGCGTGGACGCCGTCATGGAGACGGTGGGCGCGGCGACCTGGTCGCACTCGGTCAAGTCGCTGAAGCCGGGCGGCACGCTGGTCATCTCGGGGGCCACCAGCGGCGACCGTCCCTCCCACGCCGAACTCACCCGGATCTTCTTCCTCGAACTGAAGGTCGTCGGCTCGACCATGGGCACCAAGGACGAGCTGGAGGACCTGCTGGCCTTCTGCGCGACCACGGGGGTGCGCCCGGTGGTCGACGAGGTGCTGCCGCTGGACCGGGCCCGTGAGGGCTTCGAACGGCTGGAGTCGGGCGAGCAGTTCGGCAAGATCGTGCTGGAGGTCTGAGCCACCGCGCGTCGCCCCTCCACTCCTTGCCCCCGCCCTTGTGTGTCAACCATGGTTGACACACCCGCCGTGTCAACGTAAGTTGACAAGCATGACCGAAGCAACGGATCTCGCCGAGCGCGCGGGCGATCGCGACCC
>NZ_LIRJ01000176.1:16223-16524 GCF_001419745.1 Streptomyces silaceus
TGCACAAGAAGTACGGGAGGCAGTGATGTTCGAGCGATTCACCGAGGACGCCCGTGACGTGGTCATGGGCGCGGTCGAGCAGGCGCGGCGGGCGGGGGCCGCGTCGGTCGACGACGGCCATCTGCTGCTCGCGCTCCTGGCGCGGCTCGACGAGGGCTCCGGCAGCCGCGCCGCGTTCGCCCTGACGGCCCTGGGCGCCGCGGACCGACGTGAGTCGATCGAACGGGCCCTCGCCGAGGCGCGGCGCAGGGGCGGCCTCTCCCAGGCCGACACCGAAGCGCTCGCCGGCCTCGGCATCGAC
>NZ_LIRJ01000177.1 GCF_001419745.1 Streptomyces silaceus
CCACGGCGCCGGTGACGCCGACCGCGCCGACCGGCATGCGGCGCCGGTCGTGGATGGGGGCCGCCACGGAGGCGATGCCCTCCCAGGTCTCCTCGACGTCCGCCCCGTACCCGCGCGCGCGGGTCAGGTCGAGGACGCCCTCGAAGTCGTCCGTGCCGGTCACGGTGTGCACGGTGAACGTCTTGCGCTCGGCCTCCAGGGCCTCGTTGTGCGCGACCGGGTCGTACGCGGCGAGCACCTTGCCGAGCGCCGTGGAGTGCAGCGGCTGCATGGCGCCGACCTCCAGGACCTGGCGGCTGTCGTCGGGCCGGAAGACGTGGTGGACGATCAGTACGCCCTGCTGGTGCAGGACCCCCAGGTGCACGCTCTCGCCGCTGGAGCGGGCCAGGTCGTCGGTCCACACCAGGGCGCGGGCCCGCAGCTCGTGCACGTCCAGATAGCTGTTGCCGAGGCGCAGCAGCTCGGCGCCCAGCTGGTAGCGGCCCGATGCGGAGTCCTGCTCCACGAAGCCCTCGGCCTGGAGGGTGCGCAGGATGCCGTGCGCCGTCCCCTTGGCCAGGTCGAGCGCGGAGGCGATCTCCGAGAGGCCGAGCCGTCGCTCGCCGCCCGCGAGCAGCCGCAGCATCGCCGCGGCCCGTTCGAGCGACTGGATGTTGCGTGCCATCGCAGCCCCGACCTCCGTCCCCTCGCGCCACATTCCACGTTCGACAATGCTGAACACTATCGGTCGTTGTCGACCTCTCGCTAATGCGCGGACGCCCCGTGTTGCCCCGATCGCCCATGTCAAGCATCTGTTCGAGCCAGGCGCGTCCTGTCGGTCCGCCCCGTGGACGCCTTCACAACGGGACCTTCGTCCCGGCTACCCTGGCCGAGTGCGCCCTTTGAAAGAAGGCGCAAAGCCGACAGCCGTCGCACTCCAGGGAGCTCTTTCATGGCCTCGTCGCCAACCCCGTCGTCGCAGTCCACGCCCGTTCCGTCCGAGAGCCGGGCGCGAGCCGACGCCCTCCGCGAAGCCCTCGCCACCCGTGTGGTCGTGGCAGACGGCGCGATGGGCACGATGCTCCAGGCGCAGGACCCCACTCTTGAGGACTTCCAGAACCTCGAGGGCTGCAACGAGATCCTGAACGTCACCCGCCCCGACATCGTGCGCTCCGTGCACGAGGAGTACTTCGCGGTCGGCGTCGACTGCGTGGAGACCAACACCTTCGGCGCGAACTTCGCCGCCCTGAGCGAGTACGACATCCCCGAGCGGAACTTCGAGCTCTCCGAGGCCGGCGTCCGCATCGCCCGCGAGGTCGCCGACGAGTTCACCGTCTCCACCGGGCAGCAGCGCTGGGTCCTCGGCTCGATGGGCCCCGGCACCAAGCTGCCGACCCTCGGCCACGCCCCGTACACCGTCCTGCGCGACGCCTACCAGACCAACGCCGAAGGCATGATCGCCGGCGGCGCCGACGCCCTCCTGGTGGAGACCACCCAGGACCTCCTGCAGACCAAGGCCGCCATCCTCGGCGCCCGCCGCGCCCTGGACGCCACCGGCGCCAACCTCCCGCTGATCTGCTCGGTCACCGTCGAGACCACCGGCACGATGCTCCTCGGCTCCGAGATCGGCGCCGCGCTCACGGCCCTGGAGCCGCTCGGCATCGACATGATCGGCCTGAACTGCGCCACCGGCCCCGCCGAGATGAGCGAGCACCTGCGCTACCTCGCCCGCCACTCGCGCATCCCGCTCTCCTGCATGCCCAACGCGGGCCTGCCGGTCCTCGGCAAGGACGGCGCCCACTACCCCCTGACGGCCCCCGAGCTGGCCGACGCCCAGGAGACCTTCGTACGCGAGTACGGCCTCTCCCTGGTCGGCGGCTGCTGCGGCACGACCCCCGAGCACCTGCGCCAGGTCGTCGAGCGGGTGCGCGGCATGCAGGCGCCCGCCCGCGAGCCGCGCCCCGAGCCCGGCGCCGCCTCGCTCTACCAGACCGTGCCGTTCCGCCAGGACACCTCGTACATGGCGATCGGCGAGCGCACCAACGCCAACGGCTCGAAGAAGTTCCGCGAGGCCATGCTGGAGGGCCGCTGGGACGACTGCGTCGAGATGGCCCGCGACCAGATCCGCGAGGGCGCGCACATGCTCGACCTCTGCGTCGACTACGTGGGCCGCGACGGCGTCAAGGACATGGAGGAGCTGGCGGGCCGCTTCGCGACCGCCTCCACGCTGCCCATCGTCCTCGACTCGACCGAACTCCCCGTGATCCAGGCCGGGCTGGAGAAGCTCGGCGGCCGCGCGGTCATCAACTCCGTGAACTACGAGGACGGCGACGGCCCCGAGTCGCGCTTCGCGAAGGTCACCGCGCTCGCCAAGGAGCACGGCGCCGCGCTGATCGCGCTCACCATCGACGAGGAGGGCCAGGCCCGCAGCGCCGAGAACAAGGTCGCCATCGCCGAGCGCATCATCGACGACCTCACCGGCAACTGGGGCATCCTCGAGTCGGACATCCTCATCGACACCCTGACCTTCACCATCTGCACCGGTCAGGAGGAGTCCCGCAAGGACGGCGTCAACACCATCGAGGCCATCCGGGAGCTCAAGCGCCGCCGCCCGGACGTCCAGACCACGCTCGGCCTTTCCAACATCTCCTTCGGTCTCAACCCGGCCGCCCGCGTCCTGCTCAACTCCGTCTTCCTCGACGAGTGCGTCAAGGCCGGCCTGGACTCGGCGATCGTGCACGCCTCCAAGATCCTGCCCATCGCGCGCTTCGACGACGAGCAGGTCACCGTCGCCCGCGACCTGATCTTCGACCGCCGCGCCGAGGGCTACGACCCGCTGCAGAAGCTCATGGAGCTCTTCGAGGGCGTCTCGACCAAGTCCCTGAAGGCCGGCAAGGCCGAAGAACTGCTCGCCCTGCCGCTCGACGAGCGCCTGCAGCGCCGCATCATCGACGGCGAGAAGAACGGCCTGGAGGCCGACCTCGACGAGGCCCTCCAGGACACGCCCGCCCTCGACATCGTCAACAACACCCTCCTGGAGGGCATGAAGGTCGTCGGCGAGCTCTTCGGCTCCGGCCAGATGCAGCTGCCGTTCGTGCTCCAGTCCGCCGAGGTCATGAAGACCGCGGTGGCGTACCTGGAGCCGCACATGGAGAAGTCCGACTCCGAGGGCAAGGGCACCATCGTGCTCGCCACCGTCCGCGGCGACGTGCACGACATCGGCAAGAACCTCGTCGACATCATCCTGTCCAACAACGGCTACAACGTGGTCAACCTCGGCATCAAGCAGCCCGTGGCCGCGATCCTGGACGCCGCCGAGGAGCACCGCGCCGACGTCATCGGCATGTCGGGCCTCCTGGTCAAGTCCACCGTGATCATGAAGGAGAACCTGGAGGAGCTGAACCAGCGCGGCATGTCCGCCGACTTCCCGGTGATCCTCGGCGGCGCGGCCCTGACCCGTGCGTACGTCGAGCAGGACCTGCACGAGATCTACGAGGGCGAGGTGCGCTACGCCCGCGACGCCTTCGAGGGCCTGCGCCTGATGGACGCCCTCATCGCGGTCAAGCGCGGCGTGCCTGGCGCGACCCTGCCCGAGCTCAAGCAGCGCCGCGTCCCCAGCAAGGCCTCCGCGGCCGTCCTGGAGGTCAACGAGGACGAGGGGCCCGCCCGTTCGGACGTCGCCACCGACAACCCCGTGCCCACGCCGCCGTTCTGGGGCACCCGCGTCGTCAAGGGCATCCAGCTCAAGGAGTACGCCTCCTGGCTCGACGAGGGAGCGCTCTTCAAGGGCCAGTGGGGCCTCAAGCAGGCCCGTACCGGCGACGGACCCTCGTACGAGGAACTGGTGGAGACCGAGGGCCGCCCGCGCCTGCGCGGCTGGCTGGACGAGCTGCACACCAAGAACATGCTCGAAGCCGCCGTCGTGCACGGCTACTTCCCGTGCGTGTCCAAGGGCGACGACCTGATCATCCTCAACGACGACGGCTCGGAGCGCACCCGCTTCTCCTTCCCGCGCCAGCGCCGCGGCCGCCGCCTGTGTCTCGCGGACTTCTTCCGCCCGGAGGAGTCCGGCGAGACCGACGTCGTCGGACTCCAGGTCGTCACCGTCGGCTCGAAGATCGGCGAGGCCACCGCCGAGCTGTTCGCCGCCGACTCCTACCGCGACTACCTCGAACTGCACGGCCTGTCCGTGCAGTTGGCCGAGGCCCTCGCCGAGTACTGGCACGCGCGCGTGCGCGCCGAGCTGGGCTTCGGCGGCGAGGACCCCTCCGACGTCGAGGACATGTTCGCCCTGAAGTACCGCGGCGCCCGCTTCTCGCTGGGCTACGGCGCCTGCCCCGACCTGGAGGACCGGGCGAAGATCGCCGAGCTGCTCAGGCCGGAGCGGATCGGCGTCCAGCTCTCCGAGGAGTTCCAGCTCCACCCCGAGCAGTCCACGGACGCGATCGTCATCCACCACCCCGAGGCGAAGTACTTCAACGCGCGCTGACGCCTCGGCGAAACCGGAGCGCGCGTTCCACGGACGAGTCGTACACTGGTCGGTCCAGCTCAGGCCGGTTCCCCTCGGGGAACCGGCCTTCTCGTCCCTCATGGAGGTGTGCCGGATGACCAGTACGGTCCCCGCGCTTGGTGCTCGAACGGCCGAGGGCTCCGCCCTGCAAGGCGTCCTCCTGGACATGGACGGCACCCTGGTGGACACCGAGGGCTTCTGGTGGGACGCCGAGGTCGAGGTCTTCGCCTCCCTCGGCCACGCGCTCGACGAAGCCTGGCGCGACGTCGTCGTCGGCGGCCCCATGTCGCGCAGCGCCGGCTTCCTCATCGAGGCCACGGGCGCCGACATCACGCTGCCCGAACTGACCGTGCTGCTCAACGACGGCTTCGAGGACCGCATCAGCCGCTCGCTGCCCCTGATGCCGGGCGCGGCGGCCCTGCTGGCCGAACTGAGGGCGCACCGGGTCCCGATGGCCCTCGTCTCCGCCTCGCACCGCCGCATCATCGACCGCGTCCTGCAGTCCATCGGCGCCCACCACTTCGAGCTCACCGTCGCCGGCGACGAGGTGACCCGCACCAAGCCGCATCCCGACCCCTACCTCCTGGCCGCCGAGGGCATCGGTGCCGACCCCGCCAGATGCGCGGTCATCGAGGACACCGCCACCGGCGTCACCGCGGCGGAGGCCGCGGGCTGCCGGGTGGTGGCCGTCCCCTCGGTCGCGCCGATCCCCGCCGCCGTGGGCCGCACCGTCGTGCCCTCGCTGGAACACGTCAACCTTCCTTTCCTGCAAGGCCTCATGACCCTCTGACAGCTCGGAAGGATCTCGTCCATGCCTGGTTGAAGGTGTGACGTTTCCCACGCCAAGGGGGGTCGACAGTGGGGCCCCTGTGTGCAGTGCCCCCTCCTGGGGTCCCTGGGGGCGTGACGTTGTGTCCCGATTGATGGGAGCGTGCACGAAACCTTCCGGTGTCGGGTTATCGGTGTGTCCGCGCCCGGTTTCGCAGCGTGATTGATGGCTGGTTCACGCACTCCCCGACAGGAACCTGGTGCGGACTAATCTCATCGCGAGAACATCGCCCCACCCCCCGTGCCCCACCAACCCACACCCCGCGTTGCGGGATTCACGGGATTCAACAGCTCTGGAGAACGTCGAGCATGAACCGCAAGACTTTGGTGCTGCCGGCTGTCATAGGTCTGCTCGCCCCCGCGCTGGCCGCGTGCGGCGGCTCCGGCGGCGACGACGGCGACAAGGCGATCGCGGTCGGCACCACGGACACGTTCGCCGTCTCGAAGGAGGTCCCGGCTCCCTTCGACCCGGCGTACGCCTACGACGCCGGCTCCTGGAACGTGCTCCGCCAGACGATCCAGACGCTGATGGCCATGCCCCGCGGCGACGGCGAGCCCCAGCCCGAGGCCGCCGAGCGGTGCGGCTTCACCGACACGGGCAACGAGCGCTACGCCTGCACCCTGCGCAAGGGCCTGACGTTCTCCGACGGCTCGCCGCTGACGGCCGCCGACGTGAAGTTCTCCATCGAGCGCGTCCGCGACATCAAGCTGAAGGACCCCAGCGGTTCCGACGGCCTGGTCTCCAACGTCGACCACATCGAGGTCCAGGGCGACCGCGACGTCGTCTTCCACCTCAAGACGCCCGACGCGACGTTCCCGTACAAGCTGGCGACGCCCACCGCGGGCATCGTCAGCAAGGAGCACTACAGCAAGAACAAGCTCCGCGACGGCTTCGATGTGGACGGCTCGGGCCCGTACACGGCCAAGCACGAGATCGAGGACAACCGCGTCGTCAAGACCGTCTTCACCAAGAACCCCAAGTACAAGGGCGGGTTCAAGGTGCAGAGCGACAAGGTGGAGCTGCGCAACTTCGGCGACGCCGACGCCATGGGCAAGGCCCTCAAGGACGGCGACATCGACCTGATGACGCGCACCATGTCGCCCGAGCAGGTCAAGCAGCTCGACGGCTCCACGAGCAAGCAGATCGACCTCGTCGAGATGCAGGGCCTGGAGATCCGCTACCTCGCCTTCAACACCGACGCCCCCACGGTCAAGAGCAAGGCCGTGCGCCAGGCCATGGCCCAGATCATCGACCGCGGCGCGCTCGCCTCCTCGGTGTACGGCTCGACGGCCGACCCGCTGTACTCGCTGGTGCCGACCACCATCACGGGCCACGCCAACTCGTTCTTCAACAAGTACGGCAACCCGAGCACGGACAAGGCCCGCTCCCTGCTGAGCAAGGCCAACATCACCACCCCGGTGAAGCTGACGCTGCACTACACCACCGACCACTACGGACCGGCCACCAAGAAGGAGTTCGAGGTGCTGCAGAAGCAGCTCAACGACTCCGGCCTGTTCGACGTGTCGATCAAGGGCACGCCGTGGAGCACGTTCCGCGCCGCCGAGCGCGACGGGAAGTACGCCGTCTACGGCATGGGCTGGTTCCCCGACTTCCCCGACGCCGACAACTTCGTCGCGCCGTTCCTCGACAAGGACAACTTCCTCGGCTCGCCGTACGTGAACCGCACGATCAACGACCAGCTGATCCCGACCTCCCGCCGTGAGGCCGACCGGCTCGCCGCCTCCAAGAGCATGCGCCGCATCCAGGACATCGTCGCCGAGGACGTCCCCGTGCTCCCGCTGTGGCAGGGCAAGCAGTACATCGCCGCGCGCGACGACATCACGGGCGTGGAGTGGACCCTCAACTCCTCGTCGAACCTCCAGCTGTGGGAGCTCGGCCGCGGCGTCAGCGGCTGATCCTCCGCGACGAAGGGGGCGGTTGACCACCGCCCCCTCGGTTCCACCGAACGACCACAACACCAAAGGCACGTACGTGAAATGTCGTAACCAGTGGCTGGCCCTTCCCCTCACGGGAGGGCTCGCCGCCGCTCTGCTGACCGGCTGCGGCACCGAGTCGGGCGGGGCGGGGGACACCGGCGACGCGGTCGTGATGGGGATGTCCGACGAGGTCCTCGCCACCGACCCGGCGTCCGGCTACGACCCCGGATCCTGGCTGCTGTTCAACAACGTCTTCCAGTCCCTCCTGAGCTTCCCCAAGGGCGCCACGGAACCGGAGCCGGAGGCCGCCAAGGAGTGCGGCTTCACGGACACCGAGGCCAAGGTCTTCAAGTGCGAGCTGCGTGACGGACTGAAGTTCAGCAACGGCAACGCGCTCACCTCGAAGGACGTCAAGTTCTCCTTCGACCGCATGCGCACGATCAAGGACGAGACCGGTCCGGCGATCATGTTCCCGATGCTCGACCGCGTCCAGACCCCGGACGCCAAGACGGTCGTCTTCCGGCTGAAGTACCCCGACGCGACCTTCCCCAGCAAGATCGCCTCCGGTGCCGGCTCGATCGTCGACCACCGCGAGTACGCCATGAACGGCCTGCGCAAGGACGGCGAGGCGGTCGGCTCGGGACCGTACAAGCTCGACTCGTTCACCAAGGACCAGGCGGTCTTCTCCGTCAACTCCGGCTACCGGGGCACGGCCAAGGTCAAGAACGAGGGCGTGGCCATCCGGTTCTTCCACGGCGACCAGAAGGGCCTCAAGAAGGCGCTCCTGGACGGCGACATCGACCTGGCCTACCGAGGCCTCGCCGCCGCGGACATCGCGGACATCGAGCGGGACACCTCCGGGGAGGGCAAGGACCTCGACGTCGTGGAGGGCACCAGCGCCGAGGTGCAGCACCTGGTCTTCAACATGAAGGACCCGGTCGCCGGCAAGCTCGGCGTCCGCAAGGCCATCGCCTACCTGCTCGACCGCGACGCGCTGGTCAAGGAGGTCTACCAGGACACGGCGACGCCGCTCTACTCGATCGTCCCGGCGGGCATCGGCGGCCACAACACCGCGTTCTTCGACACCTACGGCCCCCGTCCGCAGCGCGCCAAGGCCGCCGCCGCGCTGCGCGGCGCGGGCGTCGACGGCAAGGCGAAGCTCACGCTCTGGTCGACGCCCTCGCGCTACGGCCCGGCCACCGACCAGGAGCTCAAGGCCATCGCCAAGCAGCTCAACGCCTCCGGGCTCTTCGAGGCCGACGTGAAGTCCGTCGCCTTCGAGCAGTACGAGAAGGACATCGCGGCCGGCAAGTACGGCGTCTACGTCAAGGGCTGGGTGCCGGACTACCCGGACCCCGACAACTTCACGCAGCCGTTCTTCGGCAAGGGCAACGTCCTCGGCAACCACTTCGAGAACAACGCCATCACCGGGAAGATCATCCCCGGCACCGCCACCGAGAGCGACCGCACCAAGACCGACAAGCAGTACGCCGAGCTGCAGGACATCGTGGCCGACCAGGTGCCCGTCCTGCCCGTCTGGCAGGCCAAGCAGTACGCCGTCGTGCGCGACAGCGTCTACGGTCTGGAGTCCTGCCTGGACGCGTCCACGGTCTTCCGCTTCTGGGAGATCAGCAAGGGCTGAGCCCGGCGGCCGGCCCGGTGCCGGCCCCGGTCGACGGCGAAGGCGGCCACCCCCTCGGGGGCGGCCGCCTTCGCCGTATGCCGGACGGTGTGCGCCGCTACTGCGCGCCCGGCCGCACCAGACCGCTCTCGTACGCGTACACCGCGGCCTGCACGCGGTCGCGCAGGCCCAGCTTCGTCAGCACGTGGCCGACGTGCGTCTTCACGGTCGTCTCGCTCACGAACAGGTCCGCCGCGATCTCCGCGTTCGACAGGCCGCGGGCCACCAGCTTGAGGACCTCGACCTCGCGCTCGGTCAGCGTGTGCAGCGTGTCCGGCACCGGCTCTTCGCCCGAGGGCAGGTGCGCGGAGTACTTGTCGAGCAGGCGGCGCGTGATGCTCGGCGCGAGCATCGCCTCGCCCGCGGCGACCACCCGGATCGCCTGCACCAGCTCGTTGGCCGGGGCGTCCTTGAGGAGGAAGCCGCTGGCACCCGCGCGCAGCGCCTCCACCACGTACTCGTCGAGGTCGAAGGTGGTGAGCACCAGGACCTTCGCCGGACCGTCCCGGCCGGGGCCGGTGATCTGCCGGGTCGCCTCGACACCGTCCATCCGCGGCATGCGGATGTCCATCAGGACCACGTCGGGCTGCAGCGCCCTGACCTGATCCAGAGCCTGCAGGCCGTCTCCGGCCTCGCCGACGACCGCGATGTCCTGCTCGGCCTCCAGAATCATCCGGAATCCGGTGCGCAACAGCGGCTGGTCGTCGACCAGTAGGACGCGGATGGCCACGTGTCTCTCCCTTTGCTAGCCCGGGGCCATTCTGCCCTGCTCGCCCTCCCCGGACCCGGGCGCCCTGACAGGAAGCGGATACGGCGGGGGAGTCCCGCCGAATTCCGGGCAAACCGCCTGATGGTCGCACCAACCGCACAGTTTCGTCGGCCGCGGCCGCCAGTCGCCCGTCTCCGTCGCCAGCTCGATCGCCTCCCAGAGCGCGAGCAGCTTGCGCTCGACCCGCTCCAGGTCGGCCACCACCGGGTCGTACGTGATCACGTCGCCGCTGCCCAGATAGACCAGTTGGAGACGGCGCGGCACGACGCCCTTCAGGCGCCACACCACGAGGGCGTAGAACTTCATCTGGAACAGCGCGCCCTCCGCGTACTCCGGACGCGGGGCCTTGCCCGTCTTGTAGTCGACGATGCGGACCTCGCCCGTGGGGGCCACGTCCACCCGGTCGATGATGCCGCGCAGCTTCAGCCCCGACTCCAGCTCCGCCTGCACGAACAGCTCGCGCTCGGCCGGCTCCAGGCGCGTCGGGTCCTCCAGCGTGAACCAGCGCTCCACGAGCTTCTCCGCGTCCGCCAGCCAGCGCGCCACGCGCTCGCCCTCGGGATCGTCGGCGAACAGCTCCGTCAGCTCGGGCTTCGACTCGCGCAGCCGGTCCCACTGGCCCGGGATGAGCGACTTGGCGCGCGGCGCCGTCCGCTCGCTCGCGGGCGCGTCGAACAGGCGCTCAAGGACCGCGTGCACCAACGTGCCCCGGGTGGCCGCCTCGCTCGGCTTCTCCGGCAGCTTGTCGATCACCCGGAACCGGTAGAGCAGCGGACACTGCATGAAATCGCCCGCGCGCGAGGGCGACAGGGATGCCGGGCGCACGGCCGCCGCGGCACCGTCGGTGCTGGTTTCCATGAGGACAGACCCTACGACCCGTCACTGACAACGGACGCATACCATCGACGACAGACCCTCTCGCCCTGCATGATCGTGCATGTAATCGCGCCATACCGGGGCGAGGGACGCTTCTAACGAGGGGACATCGTGGACGAGAGCGGCGGGAGCGGCAAGCCGCGGTCCGACGGCGCCGAGGACCGGCGACCGGACGACGCGGACGCCTCCCAGGAGCCCACGCGCCCGGTCGGCACGGCCCAGGAACCGACGCGTCCGGTCGACGCGGCCCAGGAGCCGGCGCGCCCGGCCGACGGTCCGGCCGCCGACACGCCACCGGAGCCCGAGCGCCCGGCCGCCTCACAGGACGCGCGCCGGACCGCCGCGGACGGCGACGCCGAGC
>NZ_LIRJ01000178.1 GCF_001419745.1 Streptomyces silaceus
GGCATCCCGGCGCGCGCGCCGCGCCCGGCCTGCCAGGCGGAGACCGCGGCGAGGGCGGGGCCCAGGAAGAGCGTGGCGACCTGGGCGGCCGCGCTCGCCTCGGGCCACACGCCGATCCAGTGACGGGTGCGGCCGAACAGCACGAGGAGGTCGACGACGATCAGGGCCGGAAGGGCCGCCAGCAGGGGAGAGCGGCGCAGTTCGATGGCGTAGATCTTCAGCATGGCGTTGAGGTCACCGCTCGGAGGTGGAGCCGTCGAGGGCGGTCATGTAGCCGCGTTCCAGGGGGCTGTCGCCCGGCGCGTCCTCGGCCGCGGACAAGGCCAGTTCCCGCGGTGTGCCCCGGTGGACGACGCGTCCTTCGTGCAGGACGAGCACGGTGTCGCAGGCGACGCCGACGTCCTCGACGAGGTGGGTGCTCAAGAGGACCGAGGCGCCGCCCTGGGCCAGGGAGCGGATCAGTGTGCGGAAGTCGAGGCGCTGCGCGGGGTCCAGGCCGACCGTGGGCTCGTCCAGCAGGACGAGCGAGGGTTCGCCGACGATGGCGGCGGCGATTCCGGTGCGCCGCAGCATGCCTCCGGACAGCGACTTCATCCTGTTCGGGGCGTGGTCGGTCAGTCCGACGGCCGCGAGGGCCCGGCGGGTGGCCTCCTCCGCCGTCCGGCCCGGGACCTCGCGCAGCCAGGCGCAGTACTGGACGAACTCCCGTACGGAGAAGGACGGGTAGTGGCCGAAGTCCTGCGGCAGATAGCCGATGTGACGGCGTGCGCGCCGGGCGTCCCGTTCACCGCCGATCCTCTTCCCGAAGAGTTCGAGCGTGCCGGACCTCGGCGCCGCGATGGTGCTGAGGGTCCGCAGGAGCGTCGTCTTGCCCGCCCCGTTGGGGCCGAGCAGACCGGTGACGCCCGCACCGATCGTCAGGTCCAGGTCTTCTATGATCCGGTCGCGTCCATAGCCCTGGGTCAGGGCGGTGAGTCGCGCGGCGGGGGTGGACGGCATCGCTCTCCTGAATCGCGCGGGGGAGCCGGCGTGGAACGGGTCGGCTCCCCCACGGTCGAACTCCGACGAATGCTAGTGACGCACCTTGGTGCTGCGAATGCTGAACGTGCATTCGTCGCTGTCCCACTTGCCCTTGTAGCCGCCCCTGAGGTGAGCGGAGCCGAAGCCGTCGACCTCGGCGCTGCAGTCGTACAGGGCGTCGTAATAGCCGCCGGTCGCGGACTTGCAGTAGGCGTGCCCGGTCGTGCTGTACCAGTAGCCGCGGCACCCGGCGGTCCAGTGGTCCTCCGCGGAGGCGAAAGCCGACGGAACCGCCGTGCCGATGGCCGCCGCCGCAGCGGCGGCGATCACGGCGCACTTGCCCGGATTCCCCATGGCCAATCGCTTGAGGGTCATTCCGATTGCCCCCCTGCATTGTTGAAATGCGTCCTTATTTTGTGTCCCCGATCGTATCCGAGCGAATTGGTTCGGACGATAAGGATCAACTGCCGTGAATGGGGCGCGAAAAGGGAGGTCTCGCGTGATGAGGGCCGGGTCGCGGCGGAATTCCCGTGCGGAGCCTTCGGTCGTCACGAAGTCCGGATTCCGGCGGAGCATGGCGTGTCCGCGCCGCTGGGTGCCCGCTCCGTGGCCGCGGAGCCCGCCTCCCGCGGGTGGTCGCGGCCCGTTTCCTTCCAGAGTGTGATCGGATGGGGGCACGAACTTCCGATCACGGAAACGCACTGAAGGGAACTGCATCGTGGCAACCACGCGCTCCGCACACACGGTCTGGGAAGGCTCTCTGACGGAGGGGTCGGGCACCGTCACCTTCGACTCCTCCGGCATCGGGGAGCAGGCTGTCTCCTGGCCGTCGCGCGCCGAGCAGGCGAACGGCAAGACCAGCCCCGAGGAGCTGATCGCCGCCGCGCACTCCAGCTGCTTCTCGATGGCCCTCTCGCACGGCCTGACCGGCGCCGGCACCCCGCCCACCCGGCTCACCACGTCCGCCGACGTGACCTTCCAGCCGGGCACCGGCATCACCGGCATCCACCTCACCGTCGAGGGCGCCGTGCCGGGGCTCGACGAGGCCGCGTTCGTCTCGGCCGCCGAGGACGCCAAGGCCAACTGCCCGGTGAGCCAGGCGCTGTCGGGTACGACCATCACGCTCTCGGCCAAGCTGGCCTGACCGAGCGCCTCTTGACGGTGCCGCCGCCCCGACGGGGCGGCGGCATTGTCGCGTCCGGGCATTGACAAGATGCCACTCAAGTTTTGTGATGGAGCATGGAATAGACCTGGAATCGGGGGACTTGGGCTCGCGGCGGAAGGGGCTGGACCATGGCACGTGCGGTCGGGATCGATCTCGGTACGACGAACTCAGTGGTGGCCGTGCTGGAGGGCGGTGAGCCCACCGTCGTCGCCAACGCGGAGGGCGCGCGCACCACCCCCTCGGTCGTCGCCTTCGCCAAGAGCGGCGACGTCCTGGTGGGCGAGGTCGCCAAACGGCAGGCCGTCACGAACGTGGAGCGCACCGCACGCTCCGTCAAACGCCACATGGGCGACGGGAGTTGGCGCTTCCCGGAGAGCGGCTCCGTGGACGGCACCCGGTACACCGCGCAGGAACTGTCCGCGCGCGTCCTGCAGAAGCTCAAGCGCGACGCCGAGTCCTATCTCGGCGAGGACGTCACCGACGCGGTGGTCACCGTGCCCGCCTACTTCGACGACACCCAGCGCCAGGCCACCAAGGAGGCCGGCGAGATCGCCGGGCTGAAGGTCCTGCGCATCATCAACGAACCGACCGCGGCGGCCCTCGCGTACGGCCTCGACAAGGGCGACGACCAGACCGTCCTCGTCTTCGACCTCGGCGGCGGCACCTTCGACGTCTCGCTCCTGGAGATGGGCGAGGGCGTCATCGAGGTGAAGGCCACCAACGGCGACACCCAGCTGGGCGGCGACGACTGGGACCAGCGGGTCGTCGAACACCTCGTGCGGCAGTTCAAGAACGCGCACGGCGTGGACCTCGGCAAGGACAAGATGGCCCTCCAGCGCCTGCGCGAGGGCGCCGAGAAGGCGAAGATCGAGCTGTCCTCGTCCAGCGAGACCGACATCAACCTGCCCTACATCACCGCCTCGGCGGAGGGGCCGCTGCACCTCGCCGAGAAGCTGACCCGCGCCCAGTTCCAGGAGCTGACCGCCGACCTCCTCGACCGCTGCAAGGAACCCTTCCACCAGGCGGTCAAGGACGCGGGAATCAAGCTCTCCGCCGTCGACCACGTGATCCTCGTCGGCGGTTCCACGCGGATGCCCGCGGTGACGGACCTGGTCAGGGAGCTCACCGGAAAGGACCCGCACAAGGGCGTCAACCCCGACGAGGTCGTCGCGCTCGGCGCGGCCCTCCAGGCCGGGGTGATCCGCGGCGACGTCAAGGACGTGCTGCTGCTCGACGTGACCCCGCTGTCCCTCGGCATCGAGACCAAGGGCGGCATCATGACCAAGCTCATCGAGCGCAACACCACGATTCCCACGAAGCGTTCGGAGACCTTCTCCACCGCGGAGGACAACCAGCCCTCGGTCGGCATCCAGGTCTTCCAGGGCGAGCGGGAGATCGCCGCGTACAACAAGAAGCTCGGTGTCTTCGACCTCACCGGACTGCCGCCCGCCCCGCGCGGTGTCCCCAAGATCGAGGTCACCTTCGACATCGACGCCAACGGCATCATGCACGTCTCCGCCAAGGACCAGGCCACCGGCCGCGAGCAGCGCATGACGGTGACCGGCGGTTCCGCGCTGCCCAAGGACGACATCAACCGCATGGTGCGGGAGGCCGAGGAGCACGCGGAGGAGGACCGCAGGCGCCGTGAGGCGGCGGAGACCCGCAACCAGGCCGAGCAGCTCGTCTACCAGACGGAGCGGTTCCTGCGCGAGAACGAGGCGCGCGTCCCCGCGGACACGAGGACCGAAGTGGAGGCCGCGGCGGCCGAGTTGAAGGATCTCCTCAAGAACCGTGCCGACGACACGGCCGCCCTGCGCACCGGCGCGGAGAAGCTCGCCACCGTGAGCCAGAAGATGGGCCAGGCCATGTACGCGGGCGAGGGCGCGGCGGGCGGGCAGGAGCAGCAGCCCCCGGAGTCGTCCGCCGAGGAGGGCGTGGTGGACGCGGAGATCGTCGACGAGGAGGACAAGGACGACAAGGGCGGGAAGGGCGGCGCCGCCTAGCCGGGGCGCGGTACGCGGGGGCGGGCGTCAGGACCCCGTCCGCTCCCAGCCCCGCCGCTCCGGCCGTGCGCCGACCTGCCGGGGGTCCTTGCTGCGGTAGACCACATAGGGCCGGAACAGGTACTGCACCGGCGCGCTGAACATGTGGACGAGCCGGGTGAACGGCACCAGGGCGATCAGGGCCATCCCGATCACCGCGTGGATCTCGTACAGCACCGGCACCCCCGCCATCCGGTCGATGTCCGGCTGGAGCGTGAACAGGCTGCGGGCCCAAGGGGCGATCGACTCTCGGTAGTTGTAGCCGTCGCCGGAGGCGTGCGTCAGCTTGGCGACCATGCCGAGCACGATCGCCCCGAAGAGCACCAGGTACATCAGCTTGTCGTTGGCGGTCGTGGCGCGGAAGACCGGCGTGTTGGTCCGCCGCCGGTAGAGCAGCAGCAGGATGCCGAGGACGAGCAGGACACCGGCCGCCGTACCCCCGTAGAGCGAGAACAGGTGGTACGTGTGCTCGTTGATCCCCACCTTCTTCGTCCACGACTCCGGGACGAACAGGCCGACCAGATGGCCGACGAGCACGAAGAGGATGCCGTAGTGGAACATCGGCGAGGCGATGTTCAGGAGCCTGGACTCGTAGACCTGCGACGAACGCGTCGTCCAGCCGAACTTGTCGTAGCGGTAGCGCCAGATCGTGCCCGCGACGAGCAGCACGAAGACGATGTAGGGAAGGGCGCCCCACAGCAGTGTTCTCATGAGCGCTCTCCGATCAGGGCGAACGGTTCGAGGCCGACGTCCTCACGCGGCGGCCCGGAGCGCGCCAGCGCCTGGGCCTCGGCGCGGTCCTTGGGGGAGGGGCCCGGGAGCGTCGCGCACACCGCGTCCAGCACGGCGGCGTACGGCGTGCCGAAGTCGGTGAGCGCGAGCCGCAGCAGTTCGAGGCCGCCGCGGTGCTCGGTCAGGAGCACCGGCCCCGCCTGCGCGGAGAACTCCAGGACCGCCGGCAGGAAGTCGGGCAGCTCCTCGTCGCTGAACTCCAGGCCGTGGGCGCGGTAGACCTCCTTGAAGCGGACCAGGGCCATGCCGCGCCGCCGTGTGTCGCCGTCCCGCCACCAGCTCAGATAGAGGCTGTGCCGGTTCTTGAAGTCGAAGACCTGGACGTAGTGCGCCTGGAGTTCGCGCAGGCCGGTGCCGCCCGCGTACGCGAGGAAGCCGCCGAGCTCCGGCGGTGCGGCGGCCCTCAGCAGCGGCAGCCGCTCGCGGAACTCGTCGTCCGGATAGGCCAGGCACAGCGCGGCGGCCTGGTAGAGCACGGCGTGGTCGCTCACTTCTCGTCCTCCTTCGCCGCGTGGGCCTCCTCGGCCGCGCTCGGCTGCTCGTCGGCGGTCTGCCGGGCCCGCAGCGCGTGGAAGTTCTCGATCGTCACGAGCGGCAGCTGCTTGCGGCCCGAGTCCTGGCCGAACGGGCCGTCGCCGCCCATGCCGGGACCGTCCTCGTAGTCGAGGCTGCACGAGTCGGGGAGCGCCGACTCCTCCAGGCGCCTGGCGTCCGCGACGGCGGCGGTCGGGATGACGTACCGGTCCTCGTACTTGGCGATCGCCAGCAGGTGGTACATCTCCTCGATCTCGGAGCCCGACATGCCCACCGACTCGGCGACCGAACCGTCGGGCCGGTCACCGAGGTTGAGGGAGCGCATGTGCGACCGCATCGCGGCCAGCTTCTCCAGCGAGGACCGCACCGGGCCCACGTCGCCCGCCGTGAAGATCTCCGCGAGGTATTCGAGCGGGATGCGCAGCGTGTCGATCGCGCCGAAGAGGTTCGCCGCGTCCTCGCCGTCGTGCCCGGTCTCGGTGAGCGCGTCCACCACCGGCGACAGCGGCGGGATGTACCAGACCATCGGCATGGTGCGGTACTCCGGGTGCAGCGGGAGCGCCACTTTGTACGTGCTGATCAGCGCGTGCACGGGGGAGCGGCGCGCCGCCTCGATCCAGTCGTGCGCGATGCCCGACCGCTCCGCGTCCCGGCGCACCTCGGGGTCCTCGGGGTCCAGGAAGACGCCCAACTGCGCCTGGTACAGCTGGTGTTCGTCCGGCTCGGAGGCCGCTTCCGTCACCTTGTCGGGGTCGTAGAGGATCACCCCGAGATAGCGCAGGCGCCCCACGCACGTCTCCGAGCAGACGGTGGGCAGGCCCACCTCGACGCGCGGGTAGCACAGCGTGCACTTCTCGGCCTTGCCGGTGCGGTGGTTGAAGTAGACCTTCTTGTACGGGCAGCCGGTCACGCACTTGCGCCAGCCCCGGCAGTGGTCCTGGTCGACGAGGACGATGCCGTCCTCGGACCGCTTGTACATCGCGCCGGACGGGCAGGACGCCACGCACGCCGGGTTCAGGCAGTGCTCGCAGATCCGCGGCAGATAGAACATGAAGGTCTGCTCGAAGGCGAACTTGACCTTGTCGGCGGCCTGTTGGCGGGTCTTGGCGACCATCGGGTCCAGGTCGCCGTGCTCGGTGGCGCCGCCGAGGTTGTCGTCCCAGTTCGACGACCACTCGATCTTCATCGGCTTGCCGGAGATCAGCGAGCGCGGCTCGGCCACCGGGAAGTCGTCGCCGAGCGGCGCGTCGGTGAGGTTCTTGTACTCGTAGGTCCAGGGCTCGTAGTAGTCCTTGATCTCCGGGAGCTTGGGGTTGGAGAAGATCTCCAGGAGCGACTTGAGGCGCCCGCCGTTCTTCAGCTTCAGGGCGCCGCGCTTGTTCAGCTCCCAGCCGCCGCGCCACTTCTCCTGGTCCTCGTAGCGGCGCGGATAGCCCTGGCCCGGCCGGGTCTCGACGTTGTTGAACCAGACGTACTCCATGCCGTCGCGGTTGGTCCACGCCTGCTTGCAGGTGACGGAGCAGGTGTGGCACCCGATGCACTTGTCGAGGTTCATCACCATCGCGATCTGGGCCATGACACGCCGGCCGGTGGTCTCGCCACGGGGCATCAGTACTGCACCTCCTGGCTGCGGCGACGGATGACCGTCACCTCGTCGCGCTGGTTGCCCGTCGGGCCCAGGTAGTTGAACGCCCACGACAACTGCGCGTATCCGCCGATGAGATGGGACGGTTTGAGGATCAGACGGGTCAGGGAGTTGTGGATGCCGCCGCGCCTGCCCGAGGCCTCCGCCTTGGGGACGTTCACCGTGCGCTCCTGCGCGTGGTGCATGTAGACGGTGCCGGCGGGCATGCGGTGCGAGACGACCGCCCGCGCCACCACCACGCCGTTGCGGTTGACCGCCTCGATCCAGTCGTTGTCCTTCACGCCGATCGCGTCCGCGTCCTGCGGCGCCATCCAGATGCACTGGCCGCCGCGCGACAGCGACAGCATGAAGAGGTTGTCCTGGTACTCGGAGTGGATCGACCACTTGTTGTGCGGGGTGAGATAGCGGACGGTCACCTCCTTCTCGCCGTCCGGGCCGAGCCGTGGCTCCCCGAACAGCCTGTTCATGTCCAGAGGCGGCCGGTAGACCGGCATGGCCTCGCCCAGCTCGTGCATCCAGTCGTGGTCGATGAAGAAGTGCTGGCGCCCGGTCAGGGTGTGCCAGGGCTTCAGGTGCTCGGTGTTGAGCGTGAAGGCCGTGTAGCGGCGGCCGCCGGACTCACTGCCGCTCCACTCCGGCGACGTGATCACCGGGACGGGCGCGGCCTGGGTGTCGGCGTACGTGATGCGCTTGCCCTCGTGCTCGGCGGCCAGGTGCGCCATCTCCTGGCCGGTGCGCGCCTCCAGGGTGTGGAAGCCCTGGGTGGCGAGGCGGCCGTTCGTCGTGCCCGACAGCGCGAGGATCGTGTTCGCCGCCTTGACCGCCGTGTCCAGGGCCGGGCGCCCGTCGGCGGGCCCGCCGCGCACCACGCCGTTGCGCTCGCGCAGGTCCTCGACCTCCTGGTCGGGGTGGAAGGCGATGCCCTTCACCGGCAGGCCCAACTGCTCCACGAGCGGGCCGAGCGAGGTGAACTTCGCGCCGATCGCGGTGTAGTCGCGCTCCACCACCGCGAGGTTCGGCATCGTCTTGCCGGGCACCGCCTCGCACTCGCCCTTGCGCCAGTCCAGGACGACCCCGCCGGGCTGCGCGGTCTCGCCCGGGGTGTCGTGCTGGAGCGCGGTGGCGACGACGTCCTTGCGTACGCCGAGGTGGTCGACCGACAGCTCGCTGAGCCGGTCCGCGATCGCGCGGAACGTGTCGAAGTCGGTGCGCGCCTGCCACGGCGGGTCGACCGCCGGGGTGAAGGAGTGCACATAGGGGTGCATGTCCGTGGTCGACAGGTCGTGCTTCTCGTACCAGGTGGCGGCCGGCAGGACCACGTCGGACAGCAGCGTCGACGAGGTCTGGCGGAAGTCCAGCGAGACGAGCAGGTCGAGCTTGCCCTCGGGGGCCTCGTCGCGCCATGTCACCGTCGAGGGCCGCTCGTCGGGCGCCGCCTCCTCGGCCCGCAGCGAGGAGTGCGTGCCGAGCAGGTGCTTCGTGAAGTACTCGGCGCCCTTGGCGGAGGAGCCGAGGAGGTTGGCGCGCCACAGCGTCAGCACGCGCGGCCAGTTCTCCGGCGCGTCGGGGTCCTCGCAGGCGAACTTGAGGGTGCCCGCCTTGAGCTCGTCGACCACGTTGGCCACCGGGTCGCCCGTCGTGTCGCCGAGGTCCAGGGAGTTGCGGTCGAAGGTCGGGTACGACGGCATCCACCCGGAGCGCGCGGACAGGGCCAGGCAGTCGGCGCCCGTCATCCCCGCGAAGCGGCCCTCGCCCAGCGGCGAGGACAGGACGTCCGCCGCGAACTTGTCGTAGCGCCACTGGTCGGTGTTGAGGAACCAGTACGCGGCGCCGATCATCTGCCGCGGCGGCCTGCTCCAGTCGTTGGCGCTCGCCAGCGTCGCCCAGCCGGTGGAGGGGCGGCACTTCTCCTGCCCGACGTAGTGCGCCCACCCGCCGCCGTTGCGGCCCTGGCAGCCGGTGAGCTGGAGCAGCGCGAGGAAGGCGCGGTAGATCGTCTCGGAGTGGAACCAGTGGTTCGTCCCCGCGCCCATCAGGATCATGCAGCGCCCGCGCGACTTCTCCGCGGTCCGCGCGAACTCCCGCGCGATCTTGACGCACTTGGCGGTGGGCACGGAGGTGTGGGCCTCCTGCCAGGCGGGGGTCCCGGGCGCGTCCGCGTCGTCGTACGAGGCGGGCCACGTGCCCGGCAGCCCCGCGCGCCCGACGCCGTACTGCGCGAGCAGCAGGTCGAAGACCGTGGTGACCAGCGGCCCGTCCTGCCCGCCGAGCCGGGTGGCGGGCACCCCGCGCCGCACGACCTCGCCGCGGCCCTGGCCGTGCGTGCCGCCCTCGGTGTCGAAGCGCGGCAGCAGGACCTCGACGCCCGCCGCGACCTGCGCGCCGTGCAGGGTCAGCAGCGGCTTGATGCTGCCGAGCTCCAGATTCCACTTGCCCTTGCCCGACTCGGTCCAGCGGAAGCCCAGCGAGCCGTTCGGGACGGCCGGCTGCCCGGTGTTCTCGTCGAGCACCGCCGTCTTCCACTCGCCGCCCTCCACGTCCTGGCCCAGGTCACTGGCGCGCAGGAACTTCCCCGGCACGTACGCGCCGTCGCGCTCGCTCAGCGTCACCAGGAAGGGCAGGTCGGTGAACTTGCGTACGTAGTCGGTGAAGAAGTCCGTCGAGCGGTCGACGAAGAACTCCTTCAGGATCACGTGCCCCATCGCGATGGCGAGCGCGCCGTCCGTGCCCGGATGCGGATGCAGCCACTCGTCGGCGAACTTGGCGTTGTCGGCGTAGTCGGGCGCCACCACCACGACCTTCTGGCCGCGGTAGCGCGCCTCGGCCATCCAGTGCGCGTCGGGCGTGCGGGTCACCGGGACGTTCGAGCCCCACATCATCAGATAGGCCGCGTCCCACCAGTCGCCCGACTCCGGCACGTCCGTCTGGTCGCCGAACACCTGCGGAGAGGCCACCGGCAGGTCCGCGTACCAGTCGTAGAAGGAGAGCATCGGCGCGCCGATGAGGCTCATGAAGCGGGCGCCCGCCGCGTGCGACACCATCGACATCGCGGGGATGGGGGAGAAGCCCGCGACGCGGTCGGGGCCGTACGTCTTGATCGTGTGGACGTGCGCGGCCGCGATGATCTCGACGGCCTCGTCCCAGCTCGCCCGCACCAGACCGCCCTTGCCGCGCGCCTGCTGGTACGTCCCGCGCCGCTCGGGGTCGCCCTGGATGTCCGCCCAGGCGAGCACCGGGTCCTTCAGGCGCGCCTTCGCCTCGCGGTACATCTCCAGGAGGACGCCGCGCAGATACGGGTAGCGCACGCGCGTGGGGGAGTACGTGTACCAGGAGAACGCGGCGCCGCGGGGACAGCCGCGCGGCTCGTACTCGGGCCGGTCGGGACCCACGCTCGGGTAGTCCGTCGCCTGCGTCTCCCAGGTGATGATGCCGTCCTTGACGTACACCTTCCAGCGGCAGGAACCGGTGCAGTTCACGCCGTGCGTGGAGTTCACGACCTTGTCGTGGCTCCAGCGGTCCCGGTAGAAGGTGTCCGCGTCCCGCCCGCCGGTCAGCGCCACGCTGTGCAGGTCGGGGGCGGCGGTGCCGCGTCGGAAGAACTTGCCCGCCCGCAGCAGGGCGGCGGCGGGCTCGGTCGTCTCAGTCACCGGGGGCTCCCTAGGTCTGCCTCTCATTGAACCTAGGGGCGGCGGTCCCTGTGCACCTGTCGGCGGCGGCCGTACGGGTTGCCGGGCGCCCTGCGCGGCATTACCTGCGACGTAATCGACCAGGTGGGAGCGGCCGGGGACAGTGGTGTCACCGAAGCCGGTCGGGCACATCGCCGACCGGGCCGGAGCACCGCAGACCACCCGTCACCGCCGCCTGGAGGCAGACCGCCATGACCACGTCGACCTACCCCCTCGCCACCCTCGCCCGCACCACCGACCCCAAGGCGATGCTGCGCCGCTTCCTCGGCCTGGACGCGGTCGTGACCGCGGGCAACGGCCTCGCCTACGCCGCCGCCTCGGGCCCCCTCGGCCGTCTCCTCGGCGTCGACGCCGGGCTGCTGCTCGGCCTCGGCGTCGGCCTCGTCCTCTACGCGGCGGGCGTCGGCCTGCTCGCCGCGCGCACGAACCCGCCGCCGCTCGCCGTGCAGGCCGTCGTCGAGATCAACGCCGTCTGGGCGGTGCTCAGCGTCGTCGCGCTCGTCGCCTGGTTCTCGCCGAGCACGGCCGGTGCGGTGTGGATCCCGCTCCAGGCCGTGGTCGTGGGCGGCTTCGCGGCGCTGCAGTACGCGGCGCTGCGCGCGGTGAAGGCCGAGTCCTGAACGGGACCCTCCGGACGCCCGAGCCCCCTAGGACATGTGCTCCTGGAGGAACTTCGCCGTCGCCGGGTCGGCCGGCAGCAGCGTCTCGATGGCCAGCTCGGCGACCGTCACGTCCATCGGGGTGTTGAACGTCGAGATCGACGAGATGAAGGACAGGACGTGCCCCGCGTGCTCGATCCGCAGGGGCAGCGCGAAATAGGGCACGTCCGTCCCCGCCTCGAAGGCGTCGACGCCGGGGTCCGCCACCGGGTACGCCGCCACCTCGTCGTACACCGCACGCAGCTCGTCCGAGCGCTGCAGCGCGATCTGCCGCTCCATCTGGTGCAGCAGATGCCCGCGCCACTCGCGCAGATTGCGGATCCTCGGGGCGAGGCCCTCGGGGTGGAGGGTGATCCGCATCGCGTTCAGCGGCTCCGTCAGCAGATGGACCGGGATGCCGTCGAGCATCGCCGCCAGACTGCGGTTCGCGGCGACCACGCCGTACGTCGCGTCAACCACCAGGGCCGGATAGGGCTCGTAGCCGGCCAGGAGCTGTTCGAGGCCCTCGCGCAGCGTGCCCATCGCGGGGTCGTCCAGCGGGGTCTCGCGGAACCGGGGCGCGTAACCGGCCGCCAGGAGAAGGGAGTTGCGCTCCCTGACCGGTACGTCGAGGTGGTCGGCGAGGCGCAGCACGAACTCCTCGCTCGGGCGCGCCCGGCCCGTCTCGACGAAGCTGATGTGGCGGGCCGACGAGTCGGCGCGCAGGGCCAGCTCCAGCTGGCTGACCCGGCGCCGCTCGCGCCAGCCGCGCAGCAGCGGACCCACACCGCTCGCGCCGTCCGTGCCGCTCCCCCTGGACGCGCTCCTCGCCGTGGTCCTGCTCGTGACGTTCCCCTTGGTACGCGCGGCTGTTGTCATACGTAGACGGTAATCGAAGCGGTGTGTGGCAAGGTGAAACCGATTCCCGACGCACGTCCCCGGAAGTCTCCGGAAGCCCCCGGAACGCTCCGGAAGCCCTGGAAGGAGCGTGGCCATGACGACCCCCGAACCGCTCTCGCTGAAGGAGATCGAGGACCGTCTCGCGGAGCTGCCCGGCTGGTCCCTCGACAACGACCGCCTCACCCGTACCTACCGCCTCGGCTCCCACTTCGCGGCGACCGGCCTGGTCGTCCACATCGCCCAGACCCAGGAGGAGCTCGGCCACCACTCCGACCTGACGCTCGGCTACAACACCGTGGCGCTGGCCGTGAACACCCACTCGGCGGGCGGCGCGCTGACCGACCTCGACTTCGAACTCGCCCGCAGGGTCGAGGGGTTCGCCCCCTCGCACGGCGCGGAGTGAGCCGCTGGATGCTGGACTACAGCAAGGAGGCCGACCGCTACGACGCCTCGCGCGGCGGCGAGCCCCGGGCCGCCGCGGCGGCGTCCGCCGTCCTCGGCCTGGTGCCCGCCGGCGCCCGGACGCTCCTCGACGTGGCCTGCGGCACCGGCCTGGTCACCCGGCGCCTGGCCGACCGCGACGGGCTGCGGGTGACCGGGGTGGACGCCGCGTACCGCATGGCGCGGATGGCGGCGGGCCGGGTGCCGGGCGCCGTCGTCCTCGGCGACAGCCGCAGGCTGCCCTTCCCCGACGCCGCCTTCGACGCGGTGAGCACGGTGTGGCTGCTGCATCTGCTGTCCGGCGCCGAGGAGGCGCGGTCGGTCGTCGCCGAGTGCGCGCGGGTGCTGCGGCCCGGCGGGGTCTACGTCACCACCGTCGACAAGGCCGCCTCGCACGACGTGGGCAGCGACATCGACGCGGTGCTCGCGCCGCGCCCGGTGCGGCCCGCGGTCGACCGGGCCGACGCCGTCGCGGCGTACGCGGCCGAGCAGGGCCTCGTGCCCGTGGGGGAGGCCGGATTCCGGGGCCACGGGCAGGGCCGCACACCCCGCTCCACGGTCGACGACCTGCGCCGCGGCTGGTTCACGCGGATCCCGCCCGAGAGCCCGCTGGCCGAGCGTCTCGCGGCGGGGCTCGCGCGGCTCCCCGACCAGGACGTGGCCCGCCCGGACCCGCGGTTCGGCCTGCGGGCGTTCCGCAAGGAGGTCCACAAGGAGATCCACGAGGAGGTTCACCGGGAGGTCCACAAGGAGGGGTGAGGCGCCGGAGGACTTCTTTTGCGCTTCCGGCAACACCATTTGTCAAACGCCGGGGCCCGGTCGCAGTCTGGAGGTCAGGTAGCCCCACGAGGGCACACAGACCTGGACACAGGGCACAGCAGAGGACCGGAAGGCGGCACAAGGCGATGGGTCACCACCACGGGCACGGCCACGGAGAGGGCCAGGGGCAGGGCCACGGGCACGGGCACAGCCACGACGACATGGACTGGATCACCATGGCCGGGCGGCTGGAGCGCTACGCGCGCATCGCCGCCCCCATGTACGGCGAGGTGACGGACTGGCTGCGCCGCTGGGTCCCCGAACCCGGCGTCGTCGCCGACATCGGCAGCGGCCCGGGTGCCGTCTCCGTCCTGCTGGCCCAGGCGTTCCCCAAGGCGCGGATCATCGCGGCCGACCCCGAGGCCGAACTTCTTGAGCGGGCCCGCGAGCACGCGGCGGCGGAAGGCCTGGCCGACCGCTTCGCGACGGTGCGCGCCGCGCTCCCCGACGACATCGGCGGCGTACCGCGGGCCGACCTGCTGTGGCTGTGCAAGTCGCTGCACCACGTCGGCGACCAGGGCGCCGCGCTCTCCGCCCTCGCGGACCACCTCGCGCCCGGCGGCGCGATCGCCCTCCTGGAGGGCGGCCTGAACGCCCGGAGCCTGCCCCGCGACATCGGCTTCGGCCGCCCCGGCCTCCTGGCCCGCCTGGAGGCGTCCGACGAGTCCTGGTTCAACGGCATGCGGGCCGGCCTGGACGGCTCGACGGACGCGACCGAGGACTGGCCTGCCCTCCTGAAGGCCGCGGGCCTGCGCTACGAGGCCACCCGCAGCTTCCTCCTCGACCTGCCCGCGCCCGTCTCGGACGACACCCGCGCCCACCTGGTCGAGGAGTTCACCCTGCGCCGCGAGATGCACGCCGAGCGCATCGACCCCGAGGACCTCGCCACGTTCGACCGCCTCCTGGACGCGGACGACCCGCAGAGCCTGCACCGGCGCCCCGACCTGTTCCTGCTGACGGCGCAGACGGTGCACGTGGCGGTCAAGGAGGCGTAGGCGGCAACGGGAGTGACGATCCGTCAACCGGCCTGTGCCGACAGGCCGGTTGACGTACGTTCGTGGCAGTGCCGTGCTGCCGGGCCCGGCCGACCGACCAGGGAGCCGCCCCGTGAGCGAACTGATGCGATGGGAGTCCGACGAAGGGCCCGTCGTGGTCGAAGTGGACTCCAGGGACCCGGGGTTCAGGTCCGTGTCGCGGCGCGGCGACGACGGTGAGGTGCACGAGGTCGAGGGACGTTTCGAGTCGGCGCTGAACAATGTGCGCGGCGCCGCGATGTCCGCGCTGCGGACCTTCCGCGACCGCGCCCTCGACCCCGACGCGATCGAGCTGGAATTCGGCGTGAAGCTGAGCGCCGCGGCGGGCGCGGTCATCGCCAAGACGGCGACCGAGGGCCACCTGACGGTCAAACTCACCTGGTCACGTCCGGCCGCGGGCACGGCGGAGGACACGCGGGGCGAGGTACCGCAGCAGCGTGCCGGGGGATAGCCGGGCGGCACGCGCGGCCCCGCGTACACCGACGCCGCCGGGAGCGCCGGGATTCCGTGGTCCCCGGGCGCCGGAGCTCCACGCGCGGATGGCCCGCCTGCGTCACCCCCGAGGGAGCGGCGCGGACGGGCCACCGGGTGGAGCGGAGGCGTAGGCCTCAGACGACGTCGAACGTCGCCGGGTCCGGGCCGAGGCGGCGGTCCTCGTTCAGGGCCGAGATCGCCGCCATGTCCTCGGGGTCCAGCTCGAAGCCGAAGACGTCGATGTTCTCCTTGATCCGCGACGGCGTCACGGACTTCGGGATCACCACGTTGCCCAGCTGGATGTGCCAGCGCAGGACGACCTGCGCGGGCGTGCGCCCGTGCTTCTGCGCGATGGCGACGATCGCCGGGACCTCCAGGAGCCCCTTGCCCTGGCCGAGCGGCGACCAGGCCTCGGTGGCGATGCCCTGCTCCGCGTGGACCTCGCGGGAGGCGCGCTGCTGGAGGTGCGGGTGCAGCTCGATCTGGTTGACGGCGGGGACGACCGACGTCTCGGCGATCAGCCGCTCCAGGTGCTCGGGCAGGAAGTTCGACACGCCGATCGACTTCGCGCGGCCGTCGGCCTGGATCTTCTCGAAGGCCTTGTACGTGTCGACGTAGCTGTCCTTGGAGGGCAGCGGCCAGTGGATCAGGTACAGGTCCACATAGTCGAGCCCCAGCTTCTCCAGCGAGGTGTCGAAGGCGCGCAGCGTCGAGTCGTAGCCCTGGTCGGCGTTCCAGAGCTTCGTCGTGACGAAGAGCTCCTCGCGGGCGACGCCGGAGGCGGCGATGGCCTTGCCGGTGCCCTCTTCGTTGCCGTAGATGGCCGCGGTGTCGATGCTGCGGTACCCGGCCTCCAGGGCGGTCGCGACGGCCGTCTCGGCCTCGGCGTCCGGCACCTGCCAGACGCCGAAACCGAGCTGGGGCATCTCGACGCCGTTGTTCAGGATGATCGGGGGGACCTTGCTCACGAGCTCTCGATCCTTAAGTCGTCGGGTGGTACTTCCATGGTCAACGATCAGGGGTGGTGTCGCATTCCTGGTCCGCCGGGTGACCTGTGCCGGATCCCGGGCGGGACGCCGGAGACCACCTCGAGCGGGATGCCGGGAGGGCTCCCGCGCGCGGCGCCGCGAGGCCTCCGCGGGCCCCTGCCCCGCCGTCCATGTGGCCGGAAGTCGAGCCGGAAACAGGAATTGGTCGGTCCGGACCATTGACGGTGTCCCGTCACCCCGGGACCCTATGGCACAACAGTGAACGCAGGACACCCATGTGAACGCGGCCGGCTTCCCGGTGACGCCCACGGCATCCGCCGTGAGCGCACTGGATCCGCCGTGATCGCATGCGGCGTCCGCGCCGCCGCTGCCCCGCACCACCCCGTGCCCCCACCGGCTCGCCCCTGAACCCCACATCTTCAGGAAAGGCACCGACATGCACAGCGACGACCAGCACCAGACCACCCATGAGCCCGTGCGCCGGCCCGACGCCGACGCCACCGGCTGGCAGACCCCCGAGTACGCGATCGTCGACACCGCCCTCGAGGTCACCGCCTACCGCCTCGCCGACCGGTAGACCCGCCGCCATGCAGCTGCAGGTGCTCGGCACCGCGGCGGGCGGCGGACTGCCCCAGTGGAACTGCGCGTGCCCCGGGTGCACCGGGGCACGCGCCCACCCGGAGCGCCGCCGCCGGCACGCCGCACTCGCCGTCCACGCGGGCGAGGACCGCTGGTACCTCGTCAACGCCACCCCCGACCTCGCCGACCAGATCGAGGCCACCCCGGCCCTGCACCCCGGCGCGGGCCCCGACGCGCGGCGCACCCCGGTCGCCGGGGTCGTCCTCACCGACGCCGAACTCGACCACACCCTCGGCCTTGCCCGGCTGCGCGAGGCCCGCGACGGCGTCGAGGTCCTCGCGACCGCGCCCGTGCGCGACGCCGTGCGCGAGGGGCTGCGGCTCGACACCGTCCTGGAGCCCTACACGCGCGTACGGTGGCGGGAACTGACACCCGGGCACGCCCTGCCGCTGGGCGCGGGCTCGCACATCCACGTCGACGCCCTGCCGGTTTCGGCCAAGCGCCCGCGCTACGCCGCGGGGACGGGCCCCGACGCGGACACCTGGTCCGTCGCCCTGCGCCTGACCGACTCCGCCACCGGCGCCACCGCCCTCTACGCCCCGTCCCTCGCCGCCTGGAGCGACGCCTTCGACGCGGCCGCCCGCGACGCCGACTGCGTCCTCGTCGACGGCACCTTCTGGGACGACGACGAACCGGTCCACGCCGGATTCACCGCCCGCACCGCCACCGCCATGGGACACCGCCCCATCGCGGGCCCCACCGGCACGGCCCACCGTCTGGCCGGGCTGCCCGGCCGGGTCCTCTACACCCACCTCAACAACACCAACCCCCTCGGCGACCCGCACGCCGAGCAGTACAAGCTCCTCGCGGAGTGGGGCATCGAGGTCGCCGCGGACGGGATGGTGATCGAGCTGTGACGACCACGGCCCCGGCGGCACCGGCGGACCCCTGGACCCCCGACGAGCTCACGGACCGGCTGCGCGCCGTCTCCGCCGAGCGCTACCACGACCGCCACCCCTTCAACGTACGCATGCATGAGGGTGCCCTCACTCGTGAGGAGGTGCGCCGCTGGATCGCCAACCGGTTCCACTACCAGCGGCACATCCCCGTCAAGGACGCCCTGATCCTCGCCAAGTTCGACGACCCCGCGCTGCGCCGCTCCTGGCTGCGCAGGATCCGCGACCACGACGGCGAGCGGGACGGCGAGGGCGGCATCGAGCGTTGGCTGCGGCTCGGCGAGGCCGCCGGGCTGGAGAGGAGCCAACTCCGCGACTCCGCAAGGGTGTTGCCCGGCGTGCGGCTCGCCGTCGACGGCTACGTCAACTTCTGCCGGCTTCGGCCCGCGCTCGACGCCGTCGCCGCCTCGCTCACCGAACTGTCCGCGCCCGACCTGATGCGGACCAGGATCGCCGCGTTCGAGCGGCACTACCCGTGGCTCGACGCCGAGGGGCTCGGCTACTTCCGTACGCGCGTCGGGCAGGGCAGCCGCGACGGGCAGGAGGCGCTCGCCCTCGTCCGGTCCTGGGCGCGCACCCGTGCGGAACAGGAGCGGGCCGTCGCCGCGCTCGCGTTCAAGTGCGATGTGCTCTGGTCGCTGCTCGACGCCGTCGACCGCGGACCCGGAGGTGCCGGATGAGCGCCCACGACACCGTGTGCGACGCCCCGTGCGGCGGCTGGCGGCCGGAGCTGGCCCGCTCGGTGCTGCTCCGGCATGACCGGGTGCGCGGCGTCGACCTGCTGGTGCTCCCCGAGCGGGTGGTCGTCCTGCGCGGCGCCGCCGGCTCCATCGTCGGCCTGTGCGACGGCGAGCTGGACGTCGCCGGCATCGTCGCCGAACTCCTGCGACGCCACCCCGATGCGCCCGTCGCCGAGGAAGTCCCGGCGTTTCTCCAGCAGTTGAGGTCTGAGGGGTGGCTGCGGTGACCGGACCGCGGGGGATGGCGGCGCCCCCCGACCCGCCCTGGGCGCTCCTCGCCGAACTCACCCACGGCTGCCCCCTGCGCTGCGCCTACTGCTCCAACCCGCTGGAACTCACGGCACGGGCAGCTGAACTGACGACCAATCAATGGGCCGACGTCTTCGCGCAGGCCGCCGGCCTCGGCGTGGTGCAGACCCATCTGTCCGGCGGGGAACCCCTGCTGCGCCGCGACCTCGTCGACATCGTCGCGGCGGCCGACGGCGCGGGCATCCACACCCAGCTCGTGACCAGCGGCGTCGGCCTGCACGAGGAACGCCTCGCCCGGCTCGTCGGGGCCGGGCTGCGCAGCGTCCAGCTGTCCGTGCAGCACACCGACCCCGAGGCCGCCGAACGCATCGCGGGGGCACGGGCGTTCACCGCCAAGGAGCGGGCCGCGCGGATCATCGGCGAGGCCGGGCTGCCGCTCGGGCTCAACGCCGTCCTGCACCGCGGCAACCTCGACGCGCTCGACGGCCTCGTGGAGCTCGCCCTGTCCTGGGGCGCCGACCGCATCGAGCTGGCCCATGCCCAGTTCTACGGCTGGGCCCTGCGCAACCGCGACGCCCTGCTGCCCGACCGCGCCCAGGTCGCGCGGGCCCGCACGCGGGTCGAGCGGTGGCGGGAGCGGCTCGCGGGGCGCATGGAGCTGGTGTGGGTGGCGCCCGACTACGTCGACGGCGTCGCGAAACCCTGCATGGGCGGCTGGGGCGCCCTCTCGCTGACCGTCACCCCCGACGGCACCGTGCTGCCGTGCCCCGCCGCGGCCGACCTGCTCGGAACGGCCGCGGCCCGGGTCACCGAGCACGAACTGGCCTGGATCTGGCGGGAGTCCGACGCGTTCAACCGTCATCGCGGCGAGGCGTGGATGCGTGATCCCTGCCGGAGCTGCGAGCTGCGCACCGTCGACTTCGGCGGCTGCCGCTGCCAGGCGTACGCCCTGACCGGCGACGCCACCCGCACCGATCCCGCCTGCCACCGCTCCCCGGACCACGGCGTGGTCCGCGCGCTGGTGGACGACGTACGCGACCCCGCGAAGGCCCCGCCCCGCTACGCGTACCGCACGCACACCGCCCTCCCGTAAGTCCCCTGACCCGCACGGGCCTTGGGGCCCTTGCGTCCATCGACTGTCAGGAAACCTTCCTGACATTGCAGAGAGGTGAGCCCACGTGATGTCCCGCACCCCCCGCAGAAAGACCGTCGCCCTGGCCGCCGTCGGCGCCCTGACCGGCGCTGCGGCGCTGACCCTGGCCGGTCAGCCGGCCGCGCAGGCCACGCCGACGCCCGCCGTGAAGGCGTCCGGCACCCTTCACGCGGCGCCCTACGAGTACCTCGGCTGGGGCAACCCGCAAAAGCCCACGGACGTGATGGCCGCGACCGGCGTCAAGTGGTTCACGCTCGCCTTCGTCCTGTCCGACGGCGGCTGCAACCCGGCCTGGGACGGCAGCCGTCCGCTGAAGGGCGGCTCCGACGAGGCCGCCATCAAGTCCATCCGCGGCGCGGGCGGCGACATCGTCGTCTCCGTCGGCGGCTGGAGCGGCGCCAAGCTCGGCGAGAAGTGCGGCAGCGCCACCGCGCTCGCGGGCGCGTATCAAAAGGTCATCGACGCCTACAAGTTGAAGGCGTTCGACATCGACATCGAGAACACCGAGTTCGGCAACGCCACCGTGCGCCAGCGCGTCGTCGACGCCCTCAAGATCGTCAAGACGAAGAACCCGGGTCTCGTCACCTATGTGACCCTGGGCACGACCCCGCAGGGTCCGGACGCCACCGGCAAGGACCTCATCAAGCGGGGCGCCGCCGCGGGGCTCGCCAACGACGCCTGGGTGATCATGCCGTTCGACTTCGGCGGGCACACCGGCACCATGGGCGACGCCTCCGTCAGCGCCATGGAAGGCCTCAAGAGCACGGTCAAGAGCGCCTACGGCTACAGCGACGCCGACGCGTACAAGCACATCGGCATCTCCTCCATGAACGGCAAGACCGACGTGGCGGGCGAGACGGTCACCACGGCCGACTTCAAGAAGATCCTCGCGTACGCCAAGGAGCACCACATCGCGCGCTTCGCCTACTGGGCCGTCAACCGCGACCGCGCCTGCGGCTCGGGCGGCGACGCCGGGGACTCCTGCAGCGGCGTCGCGCAGGCCCCGTACGACTTCACCAAGATCGTCGCCCAGTACGGAGGCTGAGATGAGTCACCGCAGGCAGACCAAGAAGAGGGCGGTGCTCGTGGCGGCGGGCGCCGCGGTGGCGGCCGGCGCGCTGGCCGTCGGCGCCGTCCCGGCCGCGACGGCGAGACCGGCGCCGGCCGCCCCGGCCGCCGCGGCCGGCGAGCCGGGAGCTCCCGAGACCCTCTCCACCGGCTGGACCATCCCCTGGGGCACCTCCTGGCTGCCCGACGGATCGGGCGCGCTGGTCACCGAGCGCGACGACTTCCGGGTGTGGCGGGTCTCCAAGGACGGCAAGGACAAGAAGCAGCTCGGCACCGTCCCCGAGTCGCAGACCACCGGCGGCGAGGGCGGCCTCATGGGCGTCGCCGTCGACCCGGACTGGGCCACCAACCACTACGTGTACGTGATGCACACCTCGTCCGAGGGCAATCGCGTCGCCCGCATGACGTACGACGGCACGGCGCTCACCGGCTACGAACCGCTGCTGAAGGGGATCAAGAAGAACAAGTACCACAACGGCGGACGCCTGGCCTTCGGCCCCGACGGCTACCTCTACGCCACCACCGGCGACGCCCAGGACAAGCCGCTCGCCCAGGACAAGAACTCCCTCAACGGCAAGATCCTGCGGATGACGAGGGACGGCGAACCGGCCCCCGGCAACCCCTTCGGCAACTACGCCTACAGCCTCGGCCACCGCAACCCCCAGGGCATCGCCTTCGACAGCCGGGGAAGGCTCTGGGAGGCGGAGCTGGGCGACGCCAAGAAGGACGAGCTGAACCTCATCAAGCCGGGCGGGAACTACGGCTGGCCCACCTGCGAGGGCGAGTGCACGGTCGCCGGCATGACCAACCCCAAGAAGACCTGGGGCGTGGCCGAGGCCTCTCCGAGCGGCGTCGCGATCGTCGACGGCGCCGTCTACATGGCGGCGCTGAAGGGCAAACGCCTGTGGCGCATACCGATCGACGCCGACAACGAGGACGTCGGCACCGCGAAGGCCTACTACGTCGGTGAGTACGGCCGCCTGCGCGCGGTCACCGCCGTGCCCGGCGCCGAGGAACTGTGGCTGTCCACCACCAACGCCGACGCCAACGGCGGCCAGGCCGACGGCTCCGACAAGATCTTCCGTGTGCCGATCGGCTAGCCGGTGGTGCCGCTCGTGCCGAGGTAGGCGTCCCGCACCCGCGGATCGGCGCGTACCTCGGCCGCCGTGCCCTGGGCGAGGACCCGGCCCAGGTCGAGGACGACGACGCGGGCGCACAGCTCCATGACGAAGGCGACGTTGTGCTCGACGAGCAGCACCGCGCAGCCCTCCTCGTCCGCCAGATGACGGATGACGGCCGACAGGTACCGGTGTTCGTCGGCCGTCATCCCGGACGCCGGCTCGTCCAGGAGCAGCACCCGGGGCGGGTCCGCGACCGCGCGCGCCAGCTCCACCATGCGGGCCAGGCCCGTCGACAGCGCGCCCGCGTACTGCCCGGCGAGCGCGTCCAGGCCGCACTCGCGCAGCACGGCGGCGGCCCGTGCGCGCCGCTCCGCCTCTGGTGCGCGCCGGGTGGGCGCGGCCAGCAGGTCGGCCGCGAACCCGCCGCCCCCGCCCCGCCATTCCTGCGCGACCACGAGGTTGTCGGCGACGGTCAACTGGCCGAAGAGCTGCTGCCGTTGGAAGGTGCGGCGCATGCCGTGGCGGGCGCGCCACACGGGGGAGCGGCGCGTGACGTCGGCCCCGTCGAGCAGCACCCGGCCCGCGTCGGGCCCGCGGATGCCCGACAGGACGTCGAACAAGGTCGTCTTTCCCGCACCGTTGGGCCCGATGAGCCCGCACACCTCACCGGCGCGGACGGTCAGGTCCACGCCGTCGAGGGCCCGGACCCCGCCGAAGCGGACGCCGACGCCCGCGGCCTCCAGGACGCACTCCCGCTGTTCGCTCACGACCGCCCCGCTCCCTTCGTCGTCGGCTCCCCGTCGCCCGCGGCCATGCCCAGGTACGCCTCCGTGAGCCGGTCCGCGCGCACCTCGGAGCGGGGGCCGCACCAGGAGACGCGGCCCTGCGCCAGATACGCCACGGTGTCGGCGACCCCGAGGATCTCGGCGGCCTTCTCCTCCACCAGGAGCAGCCCCGTGCCCGCCTCGCGGAGTTCGACCAGGAGCCGGAACACGTCGTCGACCACGCGCGGCGCGAGGCCCAGCGAGGGCTCGTCGGCGATCAGCACCTTCGGCGGGCGCTGCAACAGCGGTGCGAGGGCGAGCAGTTGCTGCTCGCCGCCCGAGAGGGAACCCGCCGCCACCCTGCGCCGGGCGGCGAGGCCCGCGAACCGCTCGTACACGGCGTCGCGGCCGGCGACGTACACATGGCCGCGGGCGGGTGCGAGCAGCCCCGCGTCAAGGGAGTGGTGAGCTCATGACGGTGGACACCTGGGTACAGGCCGCCCCGGCCCTCGTCTGCGCCGGAGGCGGCGCGGTCGCTGCCCGCTCCGCCCGGCGCACGAAGCGTCAGGAGAACCGCGATGACTTCCTCGCTGTCACGGAGCAGCAGGGCAAGGCGATCGAACGTCTGGAGAAGCGCATCCAGCACCAGGAGACCGAGGCAGAGAAGCAGCGGGAACGCATTTCCGACCAGGGCGAAGCGATCGGCTGGCTGCTCTTCCGGGTGCGCAGCCTGGTCACGCACATCAGGAAGCAGGGCACGGAGCCCCCCGGCCGCAGAGCCGATGTCGGAGCGGGCCGCCCGGTATATCCGTCACATCGACGCCTGAGGAACCCTCATGCCTGAACCGCGCCCTATGGACCGTCGCGTCGACGAATCGGCCGGCGACATACCGAGCCTCGTCCGACTCGGCCTCGCCGACCCGCCACCCGAACCCAGCTATGAGGGACTGTTCCTGGAACCGGACGTACTGCCGGAAGAGCTGACGGAGTAGCTGACGCCCCTGCCTCGTGCAGGGGCGGGGGCGTTTCGGCGTTCAGTCAGTCTTTGATCGTCCCGCTGAACTCGGGCGGTTCCTCCGAGGCGAAGTCGTTGCTGTCTCGCTGTACGGTAACGATGATCTTTCGTCCGTACTTGGTCTTCAGCGCGTTGTCGTCGGTCTTCGTTGCCGTGACTCCTGCGCCTAGACGCCCTTCAAGCGGGTCCGATCCCCGTTCGAGCATTGCCACCCTGGCTTGCCCACCGTTCGTGGCGCCCTCTACCAGGGTGGTCAGGCTGTCGAGAGCGAAGGGCTGCTGGGATCCGTTGGTGACCTTGACCTTCAGACGGAAGTCCCGACCTCCGGGTTCGGGGGACTCGCCCAGCTCGGAGTCGTAGTCGGTGAAGGTTCGCGCCTCGACGATGCTGACCTTGATGCCGTCGGGCCACGTGTACGTCTCGCCGAACTTCAGGCTCGTAGCGTGCTCGTCGGTCCCGTCCCCGCCCGTGCCAGAGCCGTCCTCGGCGCAGTGGTCCATCCACTCCTTCTGGCTGAGGCCCTCGTCCGCGCAGTCGACCTGTTTCGACGCTGGGTCCTTCTTGGCGGCCGACCTCTCGTCGGGGTCGCCGTCATCGCTGCCGCATGCGGTAAGCGCGGTGAGGAGCAGGATCGTGGCTGCGGTGGCGCGAACGCGCATACGTCCCCCCAGGGTTGAGCTGATCGGGACACCATAGGGCAGAAGCGGCAGGCGGGGGAGAGGGGCTATGCGAGGCTCTCCGTGTGAACGATCCCGAGATCACGCAGCGCGTGATCGCGATCCTGACCCAGGCGCGAGAGGTGACTGATCTGTACGACGAGGACGTGGAGCGCGGAAATGCAGCCCGCAAGCCGAGTTGATCGGAGAGCTCATAGCTGAAGCTCTCGAAGGGCTGGAAGGCCAGGAGGGCGTGCACCCCGTCCAGCGCCTTCTTGGTCGCGCTCTTGGCGAGCAGCCCCGGGTCGCAGTCGGTGGGGTCGGTGATGACGCCCTTGAACCCGGCGCGCTTGACGGCCGTGAAGAGCCCGATGTTGTACGGGGTCTGCATGACGCAGACGACGGCGTCCGGCGCCTTGCCGCCGTCGGAGCGCAGGATCTCCTTGGTGTACGCCGACCAGTCGCTCGGCACCGAGGTGGCGGGGACCGTCTACTTGGCGTACGTGACCTGGTAACCGGCCGCAGCGAAGGACTGCTTGTAGGTGCGGATGGCGAAGGTGCCCGCGTCGTTGTCGTTGGCGAGGATCGCCACGGACCTGCCCTTGGCGCCGCCGGTGACCTTCTTCAGTCCCTGCACGCCGCCCTCGGCGTTGGCGCGGTCGAAGCGGGCCTTCGCGCCGAGGCCGGTGTCCTTCTTGCTGTAGCCGCTGGCGGTCGAAGCGGGGCTGATTCCGAGCGTGACCTGACGAACCGTCAATAACTGACGCGTCGGTAATTGATGAGCCGTCGGATAGTCGTCCCGTGGCCCGCGACCGGTCGCCCGGCGGCCGTTTCAGGACCGGTACAGCGCCTGGACCTCTGCCTCATACGCCTGCTCGATGGCCTTGCGCTTCAGCTTCAGGGAGGGCGTGAGCAGCCCGTGCTCCTCGGAGAACTGATGGGCCAGTATGCGGAACGTACGAATCGATTCGGCCTGCGAGACCAGGGTGTTGGCGGCGACGACGGCCCGCCGCACCTCCGTCTCCAGGTCCGGGTCGCGCACCAGCTCGCTCGGCGGCAGCATCGGCTTGCGGCGCATCGTGAGCCAGTGCTCCACGGCCTCCGCGTCCAGCGTGACGAGCGCCGCGATGTAGGGCCGGTCGTTGCCGACGACGATGCACTGGGCGACCAGCGGGTGGTCGCGCACCCGCTCCTCCAGCTGGGCCGGTGAGACGCTCTTGCCGCCGGAGGTCACCAGGATCTCCTTCTTGCGCCCGGTGATCGTCAGATAGCCGTCCTCGTCGAGCGAGCCCAGGTCGCCGGTGGCCAGCCAGCCGTCGAGCACGGTGGCGTCGGTGGCCTTGGGGTCGTTGAGGTAGCCCTGGAAGACGTTCCCGCCGTGCAGCCAGACCTCGCCGTCCTCCGCGATGTGCACGGTGGTGCCGGGGATGGCCTGGCCGACCGTGCCGTAGCGGGTGCGCTCGGGCGGGTTGGCGGTGGCGGCGGCCGTCGACTCGGTCAGGCCGTACCCCTCGTAGATCGTCACGCCCGCGCCCGCGAAGAACAGGCCGAGCCTGCGGTCCATGCCCGAGCCGCCGGACATCGCGTGCCGCACCCGGCCGCCCAGTGCCTCGCGCACCTTGGAGTAGACGAGCTTGTCGAAGAGCTGGTGCTGCATGCGCAGCCCCGCCGAGGGGCCGGGGCCCGTCCCGAAGGCCCTGGCCTCCATCGCGTCCGCGTACCGCACGGCGCACTCCACCGCCTTGTCGAACGCGCCCGCCTTGCCGTCCTTCTCCGCCTTGCGCCGCGCCGCGTTGAAGACCTTCTCGAAGATGTACGGCACGGCCAGGACGAACGAGGGCCGGAACGCGGCGAAGTCGGGCAGCAGCGCCGCCGCGTTGAGGTTCGGCTGATGGCCGAGCTTGACCCGGCCGCGGACGCCCGCGACCTGCACCATCCGGCCGAAGACGTGCGCCAGCGGCAGGAAGAGCAGCGTGGTCGCCTCGTCGCCGCGCTTGGAGTGGAAGACCGGCTCCCAGCGCCCCACCATCACGTCCGCCTCGAACATGAAGTTCGCGTGCGAGATCAGACAGCCCTTGGGGCGGCCCGTGGTGCCGGAGGTGTAGATGATCGTGGCGATCGAGTCGGGCGTGACCGCGCGGCGGTGGCGGTGCACCACGTCGTCGTCGATGTCCCGCCCCGCGCCGTTCAGTTCGCCCACCGCGTCGGCGTCCAGCTGCCACAGCCGGCGCAGCTGCGGCAGCCGGTCGATCACCGAGCCGATCGTCATCGCGTGGTCCTCGTGCTCGACCATCGCGGCCGAGACCTGCGCGTCGTGCAGCATCCAGAAGACCTGCTCGGCCGAGGAGGTCGGGTAGATCGGCACGACCTGGGCGCCGATGCTCCACAGGGCGAAGTCGAACAGCGTCCACTCGTAGCGGGTGCGGGACATGACGGCGACGCGGTCGCCGAACCGCACGCCCTGGGCGATCAGCCCCTTGGCCAGGCCGAGCACCTCGTCACGGAACTCGCCCGAGGTCACGTCGCGCCAGACGCCCCCGGTGTCCTTGCGGCCGAACGCGATGCGCAGCGGGTCCTCGAGGGCATGGTCGAACACGGCGTCGGCCAGGCCGCCCACCAGCGGCGCCGACGCCATCGGAGGGTTCGTGAACTCGCGCAATGATGCTCCTCGTGGCGCTCCGCACAGCGCCGTGACCGTACCCCACCCCGCGCGCCTTCGGGAGAGGGTTCAGGCGCGGTGGGTACGGACCATCGGCACAGGTCAGCCGCTGAAATACGGCCACAAGGGGAAGGGTCGGACAACTTACTTACGCAGGAGTAAGTTTCGGAGGCGTAATCTCCACCGAATCTGTACGCAGCAGTCACGGGCTTCGGGGGAAATCCGTACGAGGCGGTCACGTCGTACGAGGCGGGCACGTGGCACGGCGTACGGGGCGGACACGGCGTACGGGGCGGTCACGGCCCACGAGCCGGGACCGCCCCCGTACCGTCACGTCACCGCGCCTCCTCCTGAACGCGCGGGACCCGCTCGGGAGTTCCCGAGGCCGCGACCGGCGTCGCCGCGCCCGCCGGACGCCCCGTCGACCGCACCATCACCAGCACGAGGACCCCGGCGACCAGGCCCACCACGCCCGCCGCCAGCGACGCCCCGTTCAGGCCCGAGGCGAAGGCCGCGCGCACGGTGTGCCCGGGGACCGCGCCCCGCAGCGCCTCGGCGCCGCCGCCCGCGACGGCGTGCGCCGCCTCACGGCCGAGCGAGTCCCGCATGCCGGAGGTCAGTACCGTCCCGAACAGGGCGACCCCGAGCGCGTACCCGAGCTGGCGGAACGTGTTCACCGCGCCGCCCGCCATCCCGGCGTGCGCCGGCGGCACCTCGGCGAGCGCCGCCCCCGCGAGGGCGGGCGCCACCAGACCCGCGCCGATCCCCGCGAGCGTCAGCCCCGGCGTGAGCGCCCCCCACGACGACCCCGCGTCCAGCACCGCCATGCACAGCCCGCCCGCCCCGATCAGCAGCAGTCCCACGCCGACGACCAGGCGCGGCGCCACCCCGTGCAGCAGCCGCCCGCCGACCGCCGCCACCACGAACGACGTCGCGGCCAGCGGCAGCAGCACCAGACTGCCGCGCACCGGGCTCATGCCCAGCACGGTCTGCAGCCAGATGGAGAGGTACGGGATGACGCCGAAGGCCGCCGCGTTGTAGCCGGCCGCACCGAGCAGCACCCCCGTGAACGCGGGCCTGCGCAGCAGCCGCAGATCCAGGAGCGGGTGCGCCACGCGCCGCTCGACCAGGACGAAGCAGAGCAGCGCGAGCGCCGAGACCGCGAACGACGTGCCGGTGACCGCCGACGCCCAGCCGTCCGCGCCGCCGCGCAGCACACCGTACGTACCCGCTCCGGCGAAGCACGCGAACGCCGCCGTGCCCGCCCAGTCCACCCGCCGTCCCGCCGGGCCCCGCGACTCCGGAACCACGCGCAGCGTCAGCCACACCGACGCCACGCTCACCGGCAGGTTCACGAAGAAGATCCAGCGCCAGCCGGGCCCCTCGGTGAGCACCCCGCCCACGATCGGCCCGAGCGCGGCCGACGCCCCGCTCACCGCGCCCCACACACCGAGCGCGACCGACCGGTCCCGGCCCTGGTAGGCGGCGCCGAGCAGCGGCAGCGTCGTGGCCAACATCGCGGCGGCGCCGAGGCCCTGGAGCGCACGCGCGGCCACCAGCACGTCCGCGTCCGACGCGAGGCCGCAGCCCAGCGAGGCCAGCGCGAACAGCGCGGTGCCCACGACGTTGAGCCGCCGTCTGCCGAGCACGTCGGCGGCGGCGCCGACACCCAGGAGCAGCGCGGCCAGCGCGAGCGCGTAGCCGTCGATGACCCACTGCAGATCGCTCAGCGAGGCGTCGAGCGCCCGCGCCATGTCGGGCAGGGCCACGACCACGATCGTCACGTCCAGCAAGAGCATGAACGTCCCCAGCGACACCGCCGTGAGCGGCCCCCATCTGCGCATGGCCTTCTTCTTCCTTCGTCGTCCTCGTGGCGCGCACCGGGTGTGCGTGCCCTCGTACGATGGGGCGACGGCGGGCGATCCCGGTGCCTGGGGATCCTCAAGCGCCGTCATCCGACATCGAGGGGGCCTCCGATGGGCGATTCCGAAGTCTTCGACGAGCTGGACCTCAAACTCCTGCACGCCCTGGAGATCGACGGCCGGGCCCCCTTCAGCCGTATCGCCGCGGTCCTCGGCGTCTCCGACCAGACCGTCGCCCGCCGCTTCCGCCGCATGGGCGCCGAGGTGGGCCTGCGCGTGGTCGGCGTCCGCGACACCGACCGGCTCGGCCGCGACCAGTGGATGCTGCGGCTGCGCTGCGCCCCGGAGGGTGCCGAGGCCATCGGGGCGGCCCTGGCCCGTCGCCCCGACACCACCTGGGTGCACCTCATGTCGGCCGGCACCGAGGTGGTCTGCATGACGATGCCCCGCACCCAGGGCGACCACGACGACCTCGTCTTCGGCAAGCTCCTGCGCACCCGGCAGATCATCGAGATCACCGCGCACCAGCTGCTGCACCGCTTCTACGGCGGCCGCACCGGCTGGATCGGCAAGCACCGCCCGCTCACCGACGCCCAGGCCGCCGCGCTGCGCCCCGCGGTGCGGCCGGGCGAGGCGGGCCCGGTCCGCCTCACGCCCGAGGACGAACCCCTCATCGCGGCGCTGAAGGCCGACGGCCGCGTCACCTACCCCGAACTCCAGCGGCTCACCGGCCGTTCCGAGTCCTCCGTCAAACGCCGCGTCGCGGCGCTCCTCGACTCCGGCGCGCTCTACATCGACACCGAGTACGACACCGACCGGTTCGGCTTCTCCGCCGCCACCATGCTCTGGGTGACCGCCGACCCCGGCGCGCTCGACGCGGTCGGCCGGGCGATGGCCGAGCACCCCGAGGTCGCCCACGTCTCCGCCATCACCGGCCCCGCCAACCTGATGGCGAGCGTCGTCACCCGCGACACCGCCGAGCTCTACGCCTATCTGAGCGCGCGCCTCGGCACGCTGGAGGGGGTGCGCCACGTGGAGTCGGCGCCCTATCTGCGCCGCTTCAAGCAGCTCACCTACCCGCGCCCGGCGCGCTAGTCCGCCCGGCGCCGCCCCCGGTGCAGCCGGTCGCCGCCCGCCAGGACCGCCGCCGCCAGCGCGTCCGCCGCGTCCTGCGCGGAGGCGCGCCGCTCGCCGTGCAGGAGCACGAAGTCGACCGAGCCGAGCTCCGGAAGACCCGCCCGGTCGGGCACCCGGACCAGACCCGGCGGGATCAGGCCGCGCGAGTGCGCCATCACGCCGAGACCCGCGCGCGCCGCCGCCACCAGGCCGTTCAGGCTGCCGCTCGTGCAGGCCACCCGCCAGGCGCGGCCGCGCCGCTCCAGCGCCTCGAAGGCGAGGGCGCGGGTGATGCCGGGCGGCGGATAGACGATCAGCGGCACCGGGCGCTCGGGGTCGAGGCGCAGCCGCTCGGCGCCGATCCAGACCAGGTCGTCGTGCCAGACCAGCTCGCCGCGCGGGTCCTCCGGGCGGCGCTTGGCGAGCACCAGGTCGAGCTTGCCCGCGTCCAGCCGCTTGTGCAGCGTGCCCGAGAGCTCGACGGTCAGCTCCAGGTCGACGTCGGGGTGCTCCTGCCGGAAGGACTCCAGGATGTCGGTGAGATGGGTCAGGACGAAGTCCTCCGACGCCCCGAACCGCAGCCGCCCGCGCAGGCGCCGCCCGGTGAAGAACGCCGCCGCCTGCTCGTGCGCCGCGAGGATCCGGCGGGCGAAGCCGAGCAGGGCCTCGCCGTCCTCGGTCAGCTCCACGCTGTGCGTGTCGCGCGTGAAGAGCTGGCGCCCGGTGGCGTCCTCCAGACGGCGCACGTGCTGGCTGACGGTCGACTGGCGCAGGCCGAGGCGGCGGGCGGCCCGCGTGAAGCTCAGCGTCTGGGCGACCGCGAGGAACGTACGGAGCTGCGCGGGGTCGTACACGCGGACCAGCCTAGACCCGCTCATCGCGAAACGTGATGACAGTCAGAGCGGTGTGCGGGATTCCCGATCACGCCCCACAGGAGGATCATGGAAAGGGCACGTCCCCGCACCGAGAGCATGGAGCACCGTGAAACGCCTGAAGTGGCCGTCCTGGATGCCGGTCGACCCGTACATCGTGGCGTTGCTCGCGACCGTGGGCGTCGCGGCCCTCCTGCCCGCCCGCGGCACCGCGGCCGATGTCGCCTCCGGCGCCTCCACCGCCGCCGTCTCGCTGCTCTTCTTCCTCTACGGCGCGCGGCTGTCCACCCGCGAGGCGCTCGACGGACTCAAGCACTGGCGGCTGCACGTCACGGTCCTGCTCTGCACGTTCGTCGCGTTCCCGCTGCTCGGGCTCGCGGCGAAGGGCCTCGTCCCGTACGTCCTGACGCCCGCGCTCTACAGCGGCTTCCTCTTCCTCACGCTGGTGCCCTCGACGATCCAGTCGTCCATCGCCTTCACCTCGATGGCCCGGGGCAACGTCCCCGCGGCGATCTGCGCGGGCTCCTTCTCCTCGCTCGCCGGCATCGTGCTCACCCCGCTGCTCGCGGCGGCGCTGCTCGGCGGCAGCGGGGCCGGCTTCTCCGCCGACTCGCTCCTCAAGATCGTGCTGCAGCTGCTCGTGCCGTTCCTGGCGGGGCAGTTCCTGCGCCGCTGGGTGGGCGGCTTCATCGCCCGCCACAAGAAGATCCTCGGGTACGTCGACCGCGGGTCGATCCTGCTCGTCGTCTACACCGCGTTCAGCGAGGGCATGGTCCAGGGCATCTGGCACCAGGTGCACCCGCTGCGGCTGCTCGCCCTCCTCGGCGTCGAGGCGGTGCTGCTCGCGGCCATGCTGGCGCTGACCTGGTACGGCGCGAAGCGGCTCGGCTTCGGCCGCGCCGACCGCATCGCCATCCAGTTCGCCGGGTCGAAGAAGTCCCTGGCCGCCGGGCTGCCCATGGCGAGCGTCCTGTTCGGCGCGCAGGCCTCGCTGGCCGTGCTGCCGCTGATGCTCTTCCACCAGATGCAGCTGATGGTCTGCGCGGTCATCGCCAAGCGCCGCTCCCGCGACCCGGAGGAGTTCGTCAGCGAGCCGCCGCGAGCCGCAGCGACACGAACCGCGGCCGGTACAGCGACACGTTCCGGCTGATGTTCGCCTGCGCGTTCGCGGGCGTCGCGTCCAGCCAGTTCACGTCGTAGCTGAGGACGATCCGGCCGTCCCCGGCGAGCGCAGGATGGGCCTGCGGGTTATAGGCCGCCGTGTCCTGGCGGGGCGCGCCGTCCTGCGGCAGGGGCGCCTCGAAGCCCTTGGCCGGGCCGTGCCAGGGCCCGGTGGGGGAGCAGGACCAGTACGACGTGACCCTCGTCAGGCCCTCCGTGCCCGCCGCCATCGTGAACAGCACGTACGTCCCCTCGTCCCGCACCACCGTGAACGCGCTGCCCACCCCCTTGTCCCGGCCGTCACCGAGGACGGGCCGGGGCGTGACGTCGTGCCCCCACTCCTCGCCGTCCCAGTACTCCCACGCGGAGGCCTCGGCGAGCCTGCCGTGCGGGACGCGCGCGACGTAGGCGTGGGAGGTCCTGCGCGCGGTCGCCTGGGCGTCCGTGCCGCCGAAGACGTACGTCCAGCCGTCGTCGTCGACCGTCGTCGTGCCGTACAGGACCCGCTTGACCGGATCGCCGACCGCCTGCTGGTCGGAGACCTTCGTGATGCCCTCGACGCGCAGGTCGGGCAGCGAGAGCGTGGCGACCTCCGTGGCGAGCGGCACGCCGTAGATCCAGGGGCCCTGGCTCGCCATGCGGTTCCACAGCAGGACGCGTACGACCCGCTCCTCGGAGCCGGGGGAGCGGGGCTCCACGCGCGCCGCCACCGGCCAGCGCCACTGCTGGGGCGCCGGATCGGCGAAGAGCGGGGCCGCGAGGGTCCGCTGGAGGGTGCCCGAACGGGACATCACCACGGCCGAGTTGCGGACCATCGGCGCGTTCGTGTCGCGCCAGGTGTGCGGCTGTCCCGCCGGGTTCGGCGGCGCGTGGACCTGCCCGAGGAAGGTGTCGGAGAACAGCCACAGCAGCCGTCCGTCCGGCAGACGCACCGAGTGGGTGCCGTCCCCGCCGGTCCAGTCGTCGGTGCGCGCCGTGTCGTCGCCGTAGCGCGCGAACTCCCCGGTGACCTCGTCGTCGGCGTTCCAGGACGCCACCGTGCGGGGCCGGCATGCCGCACCGCCCTCCCGGTCGTCCGGGAGGGCGGTGCGGCATG
>NZ_LIRJ01000179.1 GCF_001419745.1 Streptomyces silaceus
CCCCCGCCGCCCGTCCCGCGCAGGACACCGTCGCGCGGTTCCTCGCCACCGAGCCGGACCAGCGGGCCCTCCTCCTCCAGGACGTGATCCGCACCGAACTCGCGGCGGTGCTCGGGCACGGCGACACCGAAGTCATCGACGTGGACGCCGAGTTCCTCGACCTGGGCGTGGACTCGATGGCGGGCATCGACATGCGCGCCCGGCTCGGCTCGCTGCTCCGTCTGGAGCTCGCCGCCGCCGAGCTGTTCGAGCACCCGACCACGGCCCTGCTCGCCGCGCACCTGGTCGGCCTCGTGGGTACCGCGCCCGACCCGGACGCGGCGGCCCCTGCGGCTCCCGCGGGAGTCCCCGCCTCGCCGTTCGACAGCGTGGAGGCGCTCTACCGCCAGTCCCACGCGCTGGGGCAGGCGGGCTCGGTCGGCATGGACCTCATCCAGGCCGCGGGCCGGCTGCGGGCCTCCTTCGGCGCCGACGCCGTGGCGGACCACCTCCAGGATCCGGTCCGGCTGGCCAGGGGCGAGGAGGAGAAGGCCGTCCTCGTCTGCGTCCCGGCCATCACGGCGACCGCCGGACCTCTCCAGTACGTCGGGCTCGCCCAGCAGATCCAGGGCGAGCGGGACGTGCTGGTTCTGGTCAACCCGGGCTTCGGCGAAGGGGAGTCGGTGCCCGCGACGTTCGACGCGTTCCTCGACCTCCAGGTCGAGGCGCTGCGCGCGGCCGTCGGCGACCGGCCCTACGTGCTCCTCGGGCACTCGGCCGGCGGGCTCATCGGGCACGCGCTGGCCATGCGGGCGGAGCGGGCGGGCTTCGGCCCGGCGGCCACCGTCGTCCTGGACGCCTTCCAGGCCGGCACCCAGTTCTCCGCGGAGCTGAGCCGGGCCATGATGGACGCCCTCTTCGCTCGTGAACACCTCTTCGGCAAGGGCGCGTTGAGCGGCGTACGGCTCAGTGCGATGGGTCACTACCACACGCTGATGGACGAGTGCGAGATCGCGCCGACCCAGGCGCCGACGCTCTTCCTGCGCCCCCAGGACCCCATGCCGAACCAGGCGGACGCCTTCGAGGGCGACGGCTGGCGGGCCTCCTGGTCCTTCCCGCACACGCTGGTCACCACCCCCGGCGACCACTTCACGATCATGGAGGACAACATTTCCGCGACGACCGGCGCGATCCGCACCTGGCTCGCGGAACGAGACATCTGAACGTGATATCTGAACCACGGGGCAGCACAACGAAGTTGTGGTCCGCTGCCCGCCCCGGCCCCCGGGGCGGGCCGACCGCTCCGAGCCGCCCGACCCCGCACCACAGCCAACCAGCGGCTCCCAAAGATCCGTGCTCCGAAGGAGACATCTCAGCGTGATTGTTCTTGGTTACAACGGCTACTCCCGCGTCGCCGAACTCTTCGGCAGGCTCTTCGGCTACACCCAGGACGGCGTCGACCGGCACAGCTTCCTCGGCCACGACGCGGCCGCGGCCCTCTTCATCGACGGCAAGCTGGTCGCCGCCGTCGAGGAAGAGCGCATGAACCGGCAGAAGAAGACCACCGCCTTCCCGATCAACGCGATGCGCTGGTGCCTGGACCAGGCCGGTCTCGACTTCGACGACGTCGACTACTACGCCTTCGGCTGGAAGTTCACCGACGAGTTCGTCGACACGGTCATCAACCGGTTCGCCGGCGCCCCCATACCGGCCGAGTACAAGCTCCAGGCGATCAACTCCTTCGGTGAGCTCTACACCAGTGCCCTGAGCAAGAACGCGATCCTCGAGGACTTCGCCCGCCACACCGGGCACACGCTGTCCGAGGACAAGCTCGTCACCGTGCCGCACCACCGCGCGCACCTCGCCTGCGGCCGCACCTTCGCCGGCTTCGACGACGCCGCCTTCCTCATCAGCGACGGCCAGGGCGAGGCCGACAGCGCCATCATGGGCGAGATCCGCGGCGGCGAGGTGAAGGTCTTCGAGCAGTTCACCATCGACGCCGCCAACTCGATCGCCCAGCTCTTCGCGGAGATCACGCGGTACCTCGGATTCACCCCGAACAACGACGAGTACAAGGTCATGGGCCTGGGCGGCTTCGGCCGGCCGCCCAAGCAGGAGGAGAACCCCTTCCTGAACCACGTCGTCAGCCTCGACGAGCCCGGCCGCTACTCGCTGGCCCTGGCCAACGACCCGCGCGGTCCGCGCGCCTACGCGGGTCTCTTCGACGAGATCTTCGGCGGCAACGACGACAACCGCGGCGAGTTCGAGTTCCAGGTCCGCGTCGCCTCCGCGGCCCAGCAGATGCTCGAAGTGGTCACCGCCCACCAGCTGCGCGCCCTGGCCGAGCTCACCGACCTGCGCGACCTCATCTACGAGGGCGGTGTGGCGCTCAACTGCGTCAACAACACCAAGCTCCTGGAGGACCTGCCCTTCGAGCGCGCCGAGGTCAGCTTCGGCGCCAGCGACCCGGGCGTCTCCATCGGTGCCGGCGCGCACGTCGTCCGCGAGCAGAACGTCCCGATCGTGCCCGTGAAGTCGCCCTACCTCGGCCCGGAGTTCTCCGCGGAGGAGATCCTCGCCGTCCTGGACGGCTACACCGACCGCGTCACCTGGGAGGAGCACCCCGACGGCGCGATCGTCCCGAAGACCGCCGAACTCCTCAGCGGCAAGACGGTCATCGGCTGGTTCCAGGGCCGCACCGAGTACGGCCCGCGCGCCCTCGGCAACCGCTCCATCCTCGCCAACCCGTCGCACGCGGACATGAAGGACATCATCAACACCCGCGTCAAGCACCGCGAGCCGTTCCGGCCGTTCGCCCCCATCGTCCTGGAGGAGAACGCGGCGAAGGTCTTCGAGCTGGGCAAGAAGACGCGCTCGCCGTACATGACCTTCGTGTTCCCGGTGAAGCCCGACTACGTGGACACCATCGCGGCCGCCACGCACGTCGACGCCACCTCGCGCATCCAGACCGTCACCGACGAGTCCAACGCCCGGCTGGCCACGCTGCTGCGCGAGTTCACCGCGCGCACCGACGTGCCGTGCCTGGTCAACACCTCCTTCAACGTCGCGGGCGAGCCGGTCGTGAACTCCCCGAAGGACGCGGTCGAGTGCTTCCTCGGCACCGACATCGACTACCTGGTGCTCGGCGACTACCTGGTCACCAAGCGGTGAGCGCGACCACCGGAATCGCCTGGCGCGCGCGGACGGCACTGCTCCTGGAGGCGATCGGCGCGGTGGCCACCGTCGGCCCCGTCATCGCCGTCATCGAGGTCTGCAGGGAACTGCTCGGCGGCGACCCCGACAGCGGCCGGATCAGCCGGCTCGTGCTGCTCGTGGCCGCCGCCGCGGTCGCCGGATTCGTCGCGCAGCTCGTGGGCCGCGTCCTGAGCAAGGAGGCGGGGGTGCGCACCCAGCACACCCTGCTCCTCGCGCTCACCGGCCGGCTGCGCGGCGCCCGCGCGGCCCGGCCGCTGCACGCCTCCTGGCAGCGGCACGGCACCACCCTGGGCCGTGACGTCCACTCGATGGGGGTGATGGTCGGCCGGGCGGGTTCCGAGCTCCTCTCGGCCGTCCTGGTCTTCGTCCTGTCGATCGGCTACCTGTTCTGGGTCGACTGGCTGATGGCCCTCATCACGCTGGCGCCGATCCTGCTGGGCTTCGCCGTCTTCGGCTTCATCTCCGCGCGCTTCTTCCGCGAGATGGCGACCGACTACGCGGTGAGCATCGGCGGCATCGACGCGGTGCGTCCCACCATCGCCCTCGACCGGCGCGTCAACCCGGCCGGCACCCGGTCCGACACGGCCGCCGCGACCCGGCACGCCGCCGGGCGGCTCGCCGATGTCACCGACGAGTTCAGCGAGTTCTTCCGCGTACGCATCGGTTCGCTGCTCGGCGGGCGCGCGCTCGCCGAGATCGCCTTCTCGCCGCTGTGCGTGCTCATCTTCGTGCTGTGCGGCGGCGGGCTGCTGATCCGTTCCGACAGCCTGGCGCCCGCCGACCTCGTGCCGTTCCTGCTGCTCGGCGCGGGCCTCGCCGCGCCCCTGCTGGCCATCACCTACTTCCTCGAAGAGGTGGGCGAGGGCAAGAAGGCCGCGGCACGCCTGACCGAGTTCGCCTCCGGCGCGGCACCGGCCGACGCGGCGCCCGCCGCCGACGGCGACGCCAAGGACGAAGCCAAGGGCGACGCCGAGGACGGCGCGAAGCCGGAGCCCGAGCCGGACCCGGGCCCCGCGCTGGAACTGCCCGAGCGGGGCGTGCTGACCGTCGTCGCCGCCACCGACGCGGACGCCGACGCGGTCATCGACCGGATCACGGCCGAGACGCCCGCGGAGCGGTTCGCCGCGGTGGAGGCCGACCCGGCCGTCGTCATCGGCGCGATCGGCGCCTACGTCACCTCCGACCGCCCGGACGGCGGCGCCAAGGAGGCCGAGCGGGCCGCGCGCGCCGCGGGCTGCCACGAGTCGGTCGCCGCGCTGCCGCGCGGCTACGACGCGGTCGTGGGCACCGAGGCGCCGCAGTCCTACCCGGAGCTCCAGCGGCTCGCGCTCGCCCGGCTGCTCGCCGCCGACCGCGACGTCGTCCTGCTCGACCAGCGCGCCTTCCCCGGGGACCCGGAGACCGTCCGGGCGGCCGTCGCCGACCTGCGGGAGCGGGCCGCCGTGGTCGTCGTCGCGGCCGGGCCGCCCGCGGTCACCGAGGGACGGCTCGTGGTCACGGAGGACGGGAAGGTCGTCGCCTCCGGCACGCACGAGGAACTGACCGGTCCCGACGGTCCGTACACCGATCTGCTCACCGGGGCCGCAGCGTCTCAGGAGGTGTCTCGATGAGGCCCGTACTCGCTCATTTCCTCAAGGTCACGGGGACCCGGGCACTGCGGTCGCTGTGCCTGTTCCTGCTGGTCGGCGCCGTCATCCAGGGCATCGCGTTCGCCCTGGTGGTGCCGATCACCGAGGACCTGCTGACTCCGGACGCGGACGTGCCCTGGGCCTGGATCGGCGTCCTCGCGGCCGTCGGCGTGGTCTACGGGGTGCTGCACTACCTCAGCGTGCCCATGGGCAACAACCTGGGCGCCGAACTGGTGACCACCCTGCACCGGTCGGTCGCCGAGCGCGTGGGCAAGCTGCCCAACCGCACGCTCGACGCGGGGTACTCCGACCGCCTCGCCGCGCTCGACGGCACCGCGGTCGTGGTCCTGATGGGCCTGCCCGCGCACGTCCTGCGCCCGGCGGTGGCGGCGGTGTTCACGCCGGTGACCGTCATCGTCATCAGCCTCTTCCTCGACGTGCGCGTCGCCCTGACGCTGGCCGCGGGCCTGGTCGTGCTGGGACTCTCCTCGCTGCTCGTGGGCCGGCTGCTGTCCCGGCGCGAGGAGCCGGACGGCGCGGAGTGGCTGCGGCGCACGTACGAGCAGGGCGGCGCGGCGCACTCCGGCGGCCATCTGGTGCCGGCCGCCGGCGAGGTGCTGCTGTGGCGCGTGGTCGAGCTCGCCGCCTGCGCCGCCGTCGGCGTCGCGGCCGCGCTGGCCTCCGACGACGGGCTCTCGGCGACCAAGGGCGTCGCGCTGATCGTGCTGGCGGTGCTCACGTACCGGCCCATGATGGAGGCCGTCCTCCTGACGAGCACCATCATGAACGCCCGCGAGGTCATGGCGGGCATCGGCCGGCTGCTCGGCACCCATGAGCAGGAGGGGCAGCGGGCCGCGGAGCCCGCGGCCGAGTGGCCCGGCGGCACCGAGGTCGTCTTCGACGGCGTCGGCCTGCGGGTCGAGGGCACGGACGTGCTCGCCGACGTGTCGTTCGAGGTTCCGGACGGGGCCACCACGGCGCTCGTCGGCACCCCCGACGGCCCCCGGCTGCTCCTGGGCGATCTGCTGACCGGCGATGTGACGCCCACGTCCGGGCAGGTGCGCGTCGGCGGCACGGACGTCACCGCGCTCGCCCCCGCCGTGGTCGAGCGGCACATCGCGCGGGTCTCGCCGCAGGCTCCGGTGCTCACCCGCGAGGAGGCCGCCCGGGTGCTCGACTCCTTCCCCGAGGAGTCGGCGGAGCGCCCCGGCGTGCGGGACGCGCTGGAGGGGCTGCGGGCGGCGGTGGAGCGGGAGAGCGACTCCGCCGTGGCGCTGTCCGAGCGGGACCGCTGGCGGCTCGCGCTGCTGCGGGCGCTGCGGGGCGATCCGTCCCTGGTGGTCGTCGACGCGACCGCCGGTGAGGACCCCTTCGGCGCCGACCCGCGGCTCGCGGAGCTGTTCCGCACGCTCGCCGGTGGCCGGGCCTGCTGGCTGCTCACCGGCACCGGCGGGGAACTCCCGTCGTGCGACCGGGTGGTGGAGGCGACCGGTACCGGCGCCACCGTGCGGACCCCCGCGGTGAACTGACGGACCCCGCACACGAAGACGGTGCCGGGCCACGGTCTCTCGACCGTGGCCCGGCACCGTCTCGGTCTCGGCGCGGCGGGGTTACGCGGCGTCGCCCCAGAGGCCGTGGTGCTGCCGGTACCAGTCGACCGTCGCCGCGAGCCCGTCGTCGAAGGGCACCGCGGGCTGGTAGCCGAGGGCGCCGGAGATCTTGGAGATGTCCATCGCGTACCGGCGGTCGTGCCCCTTGCGGTCGGCCACCCGCTCCACCATCGAGGAGTCCTTGCCGAGCAGGTCGAGCAGCCGCTCGGTCAGTGCCAGATTGGTCAGTTCCGTGCCTCCGCCGACGTTGTAGACCTCGCCCGGCGCGCCGCCGCCGGCCACCAGCGCGATGCCCTGGCAGTGGTCGTCGACGTGCAGCCAGTCCCGGATGTTCGCGCCGTCGCCGTAGAGCGGCACCTTGCGGCCGGCCAGGAGATTCGAGACGAACAGCGGGATAATCTTCTCGGGATATTGGTACGGGCCATAGGTGTTGGATCCGCGGGTCACACTGACCGGCAGTCCATGCGTCCGGTGAAAAGCCAGGACCATGAGGTCGGACGACGCCTTCGAGGCCGCATAGGGGGAGTTGGGGGAGAGGGGTTCCTCTTCCGTCCAGGGCGTCCCGTCGGCGTCCAGCGAGCCGTACACCTCGTCGGTCGAGACATGGACGAATTTGCCCACCTCCGCGTCGAGCGCGGCGGTCAGCAGCGTCTGCGTACCCTGCACATTGGTCCGCACGAACTCGCCGGCCCCGGAAATGGAACGGTCGACGTGCGACTCGGCGGCGAAATGCACGACGAGGTCGGTGTCCCGCAGGACCTCGCCCATCAGTCGCGCGTCGCAGATGTCGCCCTCCACGAAACTCAGCGCGGAATTCCCGGCGGCCGGTGCGAGATTCTCTTTTCTGCCCGCGTAGGTGAGCTTGTCGACAACCACCACTTCGGCCCCCGCGAGAGCCGGGTAATCACCCTGCACCGCGTGCCGGACGAAGTTCGATCCGATGAATCCTGCACCACCGGTGACAACTATGCGCACTGGACACCTTTCAGCCTTGGCGGGAAATCTCCATCAAATACTTCCCGTAATCGGTCTTCCCCAGCTGACTGCCCAGCTCATAACAGGCCGAGGCGTCGATGAAGCCCATACGGAAAGAAATCTCCTCGAGACACGCTATCCGCACTCCCTGGCGCTGTTCCAGCGTCTGCACGAACTGCGACGCCTGGAGCAGCGAGTCGTGGGTCCCGGTGTCCAGCCAGGCGAACCCGCGGCCGAGGTTGACCATCCTGGCCTTGCCCTGCTCCAGGTAGACGCGGTTCACGTCGGTGATCTCCAGCTCGCCGCGGGGCGAGGGGCGGACGTTCTTGGCCACGTCGACGACGTCGTTGTCGTACACGTACAGACCGGTGATGGCCAGGTTGGAGCGGGGGTCCTTCGGCTTCTCCTCCAGGGAGACGAGCCGTCCCTCGTCGTCCACCTCGCCGATTCCATAGCGCTCGGGATCGCTCACCGAATAGCCGAAGAGGACGCAGCCGTCGACGTCCCGCATCTCCGCCTGCAGCATTCTGCCGAAGCGGGGGCCGTGGAAGATGTTGTCGCCGAGAATCAGCGTCACCGAGTCATTGTCGATGAATTCCGCGCCGATGACGAATGCCTCGGCGATGCCGTTCGGCTCCGCCTGCTCGGCGTATTCAATGTTCAGGCCCAGCTGGCTGCCGTCCCCGAGGAGATCGCGGAACGTGCCCAAGTGGCGCGGCGAGGAAATGACGAGAATGTCCTGGATCCCGCCCAGCATGAGTGCCGAGAGCGGGTAATAGATCAGGGGTTTGTTGTAGACCGGGAGGATCTGCTTCGATATGGCATACGTTAAGGGGTAGAGCCGGGTGCCACTTCCCCCGGCCAGGATTATGCCCTTCATGCGACCAAGATCTCCGTAAACGGCTGGGCTGGACTGGGTTCTTCCGAAGGGGGCGCCCGAGAGCGCGATGGCCGCTGCTGCATGCTCAAAGCGGCTTTATCTTACGGTTGTTCAAAAGTGAGCGTAGGCTTCGGTGATCGTCGCTGTCAATGTGACTCGGGACTCGTCCAGTTGTAAACCTGGATTCTCAACTCCGTTCCCCCTTCGGCACGTTGTCGAGCGCATTTCGGGCGGTACTCGGGAGGTGGCTCGCGGCCCTCATCGGAAGGCTCCCGCGACCGGTCGGACCGGCCGGACCGGCCCGCCGGATCGCTTGTCCGATCGACCTGTCCGATCGACCTGTCCGATCGGCCCGCCCGATCGGACGCGCGTTCCTCCGGCTCGCCGATCCGTTCGGGCTCGGGTAGCCTTTCGACGTAAGGCAGGCCCACTGTTCTGCGCATCAGCCCCCGTACCTCTTTGGAGGACCACACATGGTCGGGGGCGTTTTGCTGTGTCTTCGTGGGAGTGACCTGCGCCGTTTCGCGTGAAAATGTGAGACTTATGCGTTTTCTTGAGCCCGGTACGGGTCGGCATGTTTCGAGTCCTCCGGTCCCCTACGACCTGACGTACGACGACGTCTTCATGGTCCCGAGGCGGTCCGCCGTCGGCTCCCGTCAGGGCGTCGACCTCTCCTCGCCCGACGGCACCGGCACCACGATCCCGCTGGTCGTCGCCAACATGACCGCGATCGCCGGCCGGCGCATGGCCGAGACCGTGGCCCGCCGCGGCGGCCTCGTCGTCATCCCCCAGGACATCCCGATCGAGGTCGTCACCGACGTCATCTCCTGGGTCAAGACGCGCCACCACGTCCTGGACACCCCGATCGTCCTGGCCCCCTCGCAGACCGTCGCGGACGCGCTCGCGCTGCTGCCCAAGCGCGCGCACAACGCCGGTGTCGTCGTCGACGCCGACCAGAAGCCCGTCGGCGTCGTCACGGACGCGGACCTCAGCGGCGTCGACCGCTTCACGCAGCTCTCCGAGGTCATGTCCAAGGACCTGCTGCTCCTGGACGCCGACATCGAGCCGCGCGACGCCTTCAACAAGCTGGACGGCGCCAACCGCCGCTACGCCCCCGCCGTGGACAAGGACGGCCGCCTCGCCGGCATCCTCACCCGCACGGGCGCCCTGCGCGCGACCCTCTACACCCCGGCCGTCGACGCCGAGGGCGGCCTGCGCGTCGCCGCCGCCGTCGGCATCAACGGCGACGTGGCGGGCAAGGCCAAGCAGCTCCTCGACGCCGGTGCGGACACGATCGTCGTGGACACCGCGCACGGCCACCAGGAGTCGATGATCTCCGCGATCAAGGCCGTCCGCGGTCTCGACCCGAAGGTGCCGATCGTCGCGGGCAACATCGTCGCCGCCGAGGGCGTCAAGGACCTCATCGACGCGGGCGCGGACATCATCAAGGTCGGTGTGGGCCCCGGCGCCATGTGCACCACCCGCATGATGACCGGCGTCGGCCGGCCGCAGTTCTCCGCGGTCCTCGAATGCGCCGCCGAGGCCAAGAAGTACGGCAAGCACGTCTGGGCCGACGGCGGTGTCCGTCACCCGCGCGACGTCGCCATGGCGCTGGCCGCCGGCGCGTCGAACGTGATGATCGGCTCCTGGTTCGCCGGTACGTACGAGTCCCCGGGCGACCTGCAGCACGACGCCCAGGGCCGTGCGTACAAGGAGTCCTTCGGCATGGCCTCGGCCCGCGCCGTCAAGAACCGGACCTCGGACGAGTCGGCCTACGACCGCGCCCGCAAGGCCCTGTTCGAGGAGGGCATCTCGACCTCCCGGATGTTCCTCGACCCGGCCCGTCCGGGCGTCGAGGACCTGATCGACTCGATCATCGCGGGCGTCCGCTCCTCCTGCACGTACGCGGGCGCGGGCTCCCTGGAGGAGTTCGCCGAGCGGGCCACGGTCGGCATCCAGAGCGCGGCGGGCTACGCCGAGGGCAAACCGCTGCACGCCAGCTGGAGCTAGCGCTCTCTGTCGGGCGCGGATCCCGCTGCGGGCCTGGGCGGGGATTCGGCTGCGGGCCGGTGGGGGCCGGTCGCGCAGTTCCCGCGCCCCTGAACGACTGCCCGGCGCCCTTCAGGGGCGCCGGGCGGCCGTCCCGCGGCCGCCAGCAGGGCATGGCCCTCGTCGTCCGGGTGGACCGTGTCCGCCAAGTGGTGCGGCTTCAGCAGGGACGCGCCCGGGAGCAGGGACAGGTGGGCGTCACCGGACGTGATCGTGTCCCGGACCGCCTCCTCCTGTGCCGTGCGCAGGCCGGCCAGGGTGGCCCCCAGCGCGTTCGGCGTCGACTCGGCGTCCGGACGCAGGACCGGGGAGACGATGAGCAGCGGGGTCCGCGGATGGCCCGTGCGGACGAGGGCCAGGAACGCCCGCGTCGTCTCGTACAGGTGCGACGCCGAACTCGGCGTGCGGGACCAGCAGTTGGTGCCGAACGCGAGCGTGATGAACGACGCCTCCAGGGACGCCAGGTGCTGCGCCGAGGCGAGTTCGCCGCGGGCCGCGCCCGCGTAGCCGAGGTTCACCGTGTCGAGCCCGAGCGCGCGCCCGGCCAGCGCGGGCCAGGCCAGGTGCGGGCGCGAGGCCGTCCAGCCCTCGGTGATCGAGTCGCCGTACGCCAGCCAGCGTGGCTTCGGCGGGGCGGGGCGCAGGGTGCCGCCGCCGACGGGGCGCAGCGCGCGCGGGGACGGGCGCAGCGTCTCCGGCAGATGGACCGTGAACTACCCGTTGGGAGAGGGCAGTTCGACGCGGGCCGTGTGCGCGCCGGGTGCCGCCGGGGTGTCGTGGGCGGTGCCCTCGGCCGTGACCAGGGTGAAGACAGGCGCCGTCGTGCGGTACGCGTCGGCGTTCGACGGGGGAGAGGCGGCGTACGCGATCTCCACCGCGCTCACTCCGCGCGCCACGAACTCCAGCCGTACGCCCGCCGGGACCTGCGCCCGCGCCCAGGTGTCCCCGGGCAGCCGGTCGTGGTCCGCGGGGTCCGCCCGCAGGGGCCGCCCGTCCCGCGACCACCACGCCGCGCCCCGCACGAACTCCCTCACCGCGCGTCACCGAGTGTCGGGTAGGGGAACTTCACGCCGACCCCGCCGTCCACGACGAGCGTCTGCCCGGTGACGTACGACGAGAGCGGCGAGGCGAGGAAGAGCAGCGCCGCGGCGATGTCCGAGGTCTCGGCGACCCGGGCCAGCGGGGCGTTGCGGGCGTTGCGCGCGCGGCCCTCCTCGCCGATCAGGGCCGCCACGCGCGGGGTCCACACCACACCCGGCGCCACCGCGTTGACCCGCACCCCGCGCGGCCCGTACTCCACCGCCGCCGAGCGGACCAGCGAGACCAGGCCCGCCTTCGCCGCGCCGTACGCCGCGTGCAGCGGCGCCGCCGTGAGGCCCGACACCGACGCGACGAAGACCATGGGGCCGCCGCCCGCGTCCGCGAGCGCCTCGGCGCCGTACTGCACCGCGAGCCAGGCGTGCCGGAGCACCATCGAGAAGTGCCAGTCCCAGGCCTCGTCGTCCAGCTCGGCGAGCGCCGCGTAGCGGGCCATGCCGACGATGTCGACGACACCGCCGAGTGGGCCCAACTCCCTGGTGGAGCAGGTGAAGAGGTCCCGGACCTCCTCGCGCCGTGTCACGTCCGCGACGTACGCGACGCCGCCCGTCTGCGCCGCGACCGCCTCCGCCCGTGCCGTGTCGACGTCCACGCACAGCACCCGCGCGCCCGCCGCGGTGAGGGCGTGCGCGGTCTGCCTGCCGATGCCGTTGCCCGCGCCGAGCAGCACGAACGCCCTGCCGTCGAGGCGGTGGAGCGCGGCGTAGTCGGGGACGGGGGAGTCGTCCAGGGGCTCCGTCACGCCGAGGTCCCCTCCGGCCGCTCCGCGCTCGCGCGTGGCGCTCCCGTGGGCCGTGCCGCTCCCTTCGGCACGTACGACGCCAGTTCCGGAATGACCTCCTTGCCGAGGATCTCGATCGTCCGCAGGATCTCCCGGTGCTCCAGATAGCCCCACTGGACGTAGCAGATGAGCCGGTCGATGCCGAGGTCGGCGTAGTGCTTGGCCTTGCGGACGATGGTCTCCGCGTCGCCGATGAGGATCATGTCGCCGTCGTCGAACTCCTGGACCGGGATGTTCCCCTCGATGATCGGCGTGAGGAAGGGGAACGTGCGCTCGCGCTCCTCGGGGGACAGATGCGGCAGCTCCCAGTCGAGGGTGAACTGGGCGAGGTTGCGGTACCACCAGGCGACCGAGTCCCACACGCGCCGTGAGGGGCGGTCCGCCGCGTGGACCAGGGTGTACGCGCTGACGCGGTCCGTGGTGACGTCCGTGACCGGCGACGGCGTGCGGGCGGCCGCCCGGTAGGCCGCCACCTGCCGCGCCATCGCCTCCAGCGGCTGCATGATCGAGAAGGAGAGCAGCCCGAGGCCCGCCGCCCCCGCCACCTCGGCCGAGCCGGGCGACGTCGCCGCCATCCAGCACGGCGGGTGCGGGTCCTGCACCGGCTTCGGGGTCACCATGCGGCGCGGGAAGGAGAAGCGCTCCGACTCGTACGCGAAGTACTCCTCGCGCCACATGCCCGTGACGATCCCGATCGCCTCGCGCCAGTCGGCCCGCGACCGCTCGCGGTCGACGCCGAAGGCCGTCTGCTCCATGGGGGTCGAGCGTCCCGTGCCCCACTCCACGCGGCCGTCCGAGAGCACGTCCACCGCCGCGACCTTCTCCGCGATCCGCTGCGGCGGCGTGAAGCCGAAGGGCGTGAGCGTGACGCCGAAGCCGAGGCGGATCCGCTCGGTCAGGGCCGCGAGATGGCCGAGCAGGACCTCCGGCGCGGGGCAGTGCGAGCGGCCCTCCCGGAAGTGGTGCTCGACGGCCCACACGGTGCGGAAGCCCATCTGGTCCGCGAGGCGGATCTGCTCGACGGCCTCGCGATAGGCGCGCTGCTCGGCGGCGCGCTGGCCGTGGGGGTGGGGTCCGTCCCAGGGTTTCGGTACGTCGATCTCGTAGAGCACATCGAGGTCCATGGCCTGCCGCCTCCCTCTCGACCGGGGTGCACGATGGGGCAGATCTGACGAAGTGTCAACAGTTCCCCGCGGGCCGTGGAACGCAACGGACGAAACGGACCGCGCAACGAAGTGACGTATATGACGGAAGTGCGCAATGATCATCCGGCGGTGCGCAAGGGTGCTGCGTTACGGTCGGGAAGCCGCTGCCTCTAGAGTCATCCGCTGAACGTGGTGTGGCGGGGACTGCCTGCTCGGTGGTTCCCGTCTCCAGTCGCGGGTGCCATGGGTCCTCGCCGCCCTGACCGGCAGCGATGAAGGAGCCAGCGCGTGCTCGACCAAGGCGCACCCCCGCAGAACCGCCCAAGCCCCCCGGGCAGCCCTGGCCTCGCCGGCCGTCTCATGCGCCGCAAGCCGGTGGAACTCCTGGTCGCGGAGGGTGGCCAGGGCGAGGGCGGCTCGCTCCGGCGCTCCCTCGGCATGTGGCAGCTGACCATGATCAGCATCGGTGCCACGCTCGGCACCGGCATCTTCGTCGTCCTCGGCGAGAGCGTCCCCAAGGCCGGACCCGCCGTCACGATCTCCTTCGTGATCGCCGGACTCACGGCCCTCTTCTCGGCCCTCTCGTACGCCGAACTGGCCGGCTCCATACCGGTCGCGGGCTCGTCCTACTCGTACGCGTACGCAACGATGGGTGAACTCATCGCCTGGGTCTGCGGCTGGTGCCTGGTCCTGGAGTACGGCGTGTCCGTCGCGGCCGTCGCCGTCGGCTGGGGCGAATACCTCAACGAACTGCTCGACGGAACGATCGGCGTCACCATCCCCGACGCGCTCTCCGCGGCGCCCGGCGAGGTCGACGGCGCCATCATCAACCTGCCCGGCCTGCTCGTCGTACTGCTCGCCATGGTCTTCCTGCTCGGCGGCGCCAAGGAGTCGGCGACGGCCAACACGATCATGGTCATCGTGAAGATCGCCGCGCTCGTGCTCTTCTGCGCCATCGGCTTCATGGGCTTCAAGTCCGGCAACTACGAGGACTTCATGCCGCTCGGCACGGCCGGCGTCAGCGCCGCCGCGGCCAGCCTCTTCTTCTCGTACATCGGCTTCGACGCCGCCTCCACCGCCGGGGAGGAGGCGAAGAACCCGCAGCGCGACCTGCCCCGCGCGATCATGCTGTCGCTGGTCATCGTCACCGCCCTCTACGTCCTGGTCGCCGCCGTCGCCGTCGGCGCGTGGAACTGGAAGGACTTCGAGGGCTCCGAGGCCACGCTCGCCGCGATCATGAACGACGTCAGCGGCCAGCACATGTGGGGCACGATCCTCGCCGCCGGCGCGGTCATCTCCATCGCGTCCGTCGTCCTGACCGTCCTCTACGGCCAGACCCGCGTCCTGTTCGCCATGTCCCGCGACGGCCTGGTCCCCTCGGTCTTCGGCAAGGTCAGCAAGAAGACGGGCACGCCCCGCGTGAACACCGTCATCGTCTCGCTGTTCTGCGGCGCCCTCGCCTCGGTCATCCCGCTCGGCAAGCTCGTCGACGCCACCAGCATCGGCACGCTCTTCGCCTTCGGCCTGGTCAACATCGCCGTGATCGTGCTGCGCCGGACCCGCCCGGACATGCCGCGCACCTTCCGCGTGCCGCTGGGCTGGCTCTTCCCGGTCCTCGGCTTCGCCTTCTGCGCGTACAACATGTTCAGCCTCGACTCCGTGACCTGGGTCGTGTTCGGTGTCTGGATGGCCGTCGGCCTCGTGTTCTACTTCCTGTACGGCATGCGCCGCTCCCGATTGGCCACTGCAGAGAAGTGATCCACCCCCCGTGCGACTGAACGATCTCGACGAACGCATCGTGCACGCCCTCGCCGAGGACGCCCGCCGCTCCTACGCCGACATCGGCCAGCTGGTCGGCCTCTCCGCGCCCGCCGTGAAGCGGCGCGTGGACCGGCTGCGGGCCACGGGAGCCATCACCGGGTTCACCGTACGGGTGGACCCGGCGGCCCTCGGCTGGGAGACCGAGGGGTTCATCGAGATCTACTGTCGCCGCAACACCTCGCCGGAGGCGATCCAGCGGGGTCTCGAGCGGTACCCGGAGATCGCGTCCGCGTCCACCGTGACCGGTGACGCGGACGCGATCGTCCAGGTCTTCGCCGCCGACATGCGGCATTTCGAGCGGGTGCTCGAACGGATCGCGGGGGAGCCGTTCGTGGAGCGGACGAAGTCCGTGCTGGTGCTCTCGCCCCTGATGCGGAGATTCTCTTCGGGGTCCCCCGCGTAGGCCGTCCGCCGCGGCGCCGCTCCGGCTGGGCGCGTGGCTCCCCGCGCCCCTTGCGCGGCTTTCTTCAGGAGCGGTCCTTCATCGGCAGTACGTGGAACGTCCCCGAGCCCGGCCTCGTCTTCTCGAACGGGGCCGAGCTCACGCACTTGGGCATGTCGTCCGGCAGCTCGCCGGGCAGACCGGTCATCGCCCAGCTGTAGCCGAAGCGGTCCTGCTTGCCCTGGTCGTGGACCGTCAGACCGACCCGCTTGCCGACCGTGTTCTTCAGGTCGCCGTCCGCCTCGGTGACCACCGCGGACACCGTGGCGACCTTCCCGCCGGTCATCAGGCAGTCCACCCTCGCCTCGCCGGCGCCGCCCCACTTCAGCTCCTCCACGTAGTGGCTGAACCGGATCGTGCCGTGGGCCTTGCCCGGGTCCTTCGCGTCCGCGGCGTCCAGCCGGGCGTCGAAGGTGAACGTGATCTCGTCGCCCTTGGGCCGGTCGATCATCGCGGTGCCGGTCAGGGCGGCGGCCGCGCGTTCCGTGGCCGACCGGGGCGGGGAGCCGTCCCCGCCCGATTCGGACGCGACGGCGGAGAAGCCCGCGCCGCCGACGGCGAGCACGAGTGCGATGCCCGCGGCGGCGGCGCAGGTGCGGGCGGTCCGGTTGGTGAGTCTCACGGGATGTCCTCCGTCTGTGGCCTCTCGCCCGGCTCCTCCGGGCGAGTCCCACACTTCCGTGCGCCGGCGCCCCGCACATCGCACGCGAGGAGGTGACCGCCTCCGCCGCGCGGCGGGGGACGCCGGCCTCCGGGCCCTCCCGGGGAAGGAGCCGCCCGACCCCCGTACGGGCGGCCCCCGGGGTCACTGGCCGGGGTAGTCGAACGTCCACGGGAGCACCGTGAAGTCGCCGGTGCCGCTCCTGACCTTCTCGTACGGAGCCGAGCTCGCGCACTTGGCCAGAGTGTCCGGCTGACCCTGCGTGGCCCCGTAGGCCGCCCAGCTGTAGCCCACCCGGTCCTGCTTGCCCTTGCCGGTGTCGTGGACGGTGAAGCCGACCCGCCGGTTCTTGATCTCCGGCAGGTTCGTCTTGTCGATGATGCCGGTGGCCGTGGCCACCTTCCCGCCGGTCATCAGGCAGTCGATCCGCCCCGAGGCCCAGCCGCCCTTGCCGCCCGGCTTGTCGAGGTGGACGAAGCGGAAGGTGCCGGTGGCCTGCGAGGGGTCGTTCCTGTCCTTGATCGAGAGGTGCGCGTCGAACGTGAACGTGACGTCCTCGGTGCTCTTGCGCCACATCTTCGCCGAGCCCGTGAGCGCGGCGGCCTCCTTGGGCTGGGCCCGCTCGCCCGTGCCGGTGTGCGCCGCCGGCTGCCCCGCCGCCGGTGGGCGGCCCGCGTCGTCACCGTTCGCCGCGGCCACGCCCGCGGCCCCCGCCGTCATGAGGAGCGCGGCGCCCACGGCGAGGGCACGGCGGTGCTTGAGGGTACGAGAGGCGATCATGCGGTTCACGGAAGTTCCTCCGTCGTCGAGGGCCGTTCACCCGGTCTCTCCGGGCGAGATCAATCTCTCCCGGACGGGGGGTCCGGCACGTCGGGCCACGGGCGGCACTCCGCTTCCCCCGCGCGGCGGGGTCCGCCGCGTCCGCCCTGCTCCTCAGGGCGGACGCCCCCGATACCCAGGGCGCACGCCACCGCATCCCAGGCCCCTCGCGCACCGCGCAACGAATCGCCGCCATGCGCCCCTCACGCGCAATGGATCGTGTGGCGGCCCGCAACGGTCGCGCCTTGTCCGGGCCGGGCCGCCGACCGTACCGTCATACGGACCCCACCAGCCCCTTCGTACGCCTTGAGGTTCCGCCATGCCTGCGCTGCGCACCGCCCTGCTCCAGAGCTCAGGGCAGCTCGGATCCGTCGCCGAGAACCTCACGGCGCTCGACGAGGCCGCCGCACGCGCCGCCGCGGCGGGCGCCGGGCTCCTCGTGGCACCCGAGCTCTTCCTGACCGGGTACGCCATCGGCGACGACATCGCCCGCCTGGCCGAGCCCGCCGACGGGGCGTCCGCGAAGGCGATCGCCGAGATCGCGGCCCGCCACGGCGTCGGCGTCGTCTACGGCTACCCCGAGCGCGCGGGCGAGACCGTCTTCAACTCCGCCCAGCTGATCGGCCCCGACGGCGCCCGCCTGGCGAACTACCGCAAGACCCACCTCTTCGGCGGCTTCGAGCGCGACTCCTTCCGGCCCGGCGAACAGGCCGTCGTGCAGGCCGAGTTGGGCGGCGTACGCGTCGGCATCATGATCTGCTACGACGTGGAGTTCCCGGAGAACGTCCGCGCGCACGCGCTGGCCGGCACCGACCTGCTGGTCGTCCCGACCGCGCAGATGCACCCCTTCCAGTTCGTCGCCGAGTCCGTCGTGCCGGTGCGCGCCTTCGAGAACCAGATGTACGTCGCGTACGTCAACCGGGTCGGCCCCGAGGGCGAGTTCGAGTTCGTCGGGCTCTCCACGCTGGCCGGACCCGACGGCATCGCCCGCGCCCGCGCGGGACGCGGCGAGGACCTGGTGTTCGGCGACGTCGACCCGGAGTTCCTCGCCGCCTCCCGCGAGAACAACCCGTACCTGCGCGACCGCCGCCCCGGCCTGTACGCGTCGCTCGTCTGAGCCACGAGCTTCCGCCCCCGAGCCTTCCGCTTCAGTTCCCCGCAAGGAGTCCGTACCCCATGACGTCCACGGTGCCCACCGCCGTCCAGCACACCGACGGGCAGCCCCCGATCACCATGTTCGGCCCGGACTTCCCCTACGCGTACGACGACTTCCTCGCGCACCCCGCGGGCCTGGGCCAGATACCCGCGACCGAGCACGGCACCGAGGTCGCCGTCATCGGCGGCGGTCTGTCCGGCATCGTCGCCGCGTACGAACTGATGAAGATGGGCCTCAAGCCCGTCGTCTACGAAGCCGACCAGATCGGGGGCCGGCTGCGCACCGTCGGCTTCGAGGGCACCGGCACCGACGGGCTCACCGCCGAGATGGGCGCCATGCGCTTCCCGCCGTCCTCGACGGCGCTGCAGCACTACATCGACCTGGTGGGCCTGGAGACCAGGGCGTTCCCCAACCCGCTCGCCGAGTCGACCCCCTCGACGGTCGTGGACCTCAAGGGCGAGTCGCACTACGCCACCACCGTCGACGACCTGCCGCAGGTCTACCGCGACGTGATGAACGCCTGGAACGCCTGCCTGGAGGAGGGCGCGGACTTCTCCGACATGAACCGCGCCCTGCGCGAGCGCGACGTACCGAAGATCCGCGAGATCTGGTCGAAGCTCGTCGAGAAGCTCGACAACCAGACCTTCTACGGCTTCCTCTGCGACTCCGAGGCCTTCAAGTCCTTCCGGCACCGCGAGATCTTCGGCCAGGTCGGCTTCGGCACGGGCGGCTGGGACACCGACTTCCCGAACTCCATCCTGGAGATCCTGCGCGTCGTCTACACCGAGGCCGACGACCACCACCGCGGCATCGTCGGCGGCAGCCAGCAGCTGCCGCTGCGCCTGTGGGAGCGCGAGCCGCAGAAGATCGTGCACTGGGCGCTCGGCACGTCCCTGCGGTCGCTGCACGAGAACGGCGCGCCCAAGCCCGCCGTGACCCGCCTCAACCGCACCGCGGGCAACCGCGTCACGGTCACCGACGCCTCGGGCGACATCCGCACCTATCAGGCGGCGATCTTCACCGCCCAGTCCTGGATGCTGCTCTCCAAGATCGACTGCGACGACTCGCTCTTCCCCATCGACCACTGGACGGCGATGGAGCGCACCCACTACATGGAGTCCTCGAAGCTCTTCGTGCCGGTGGACCGGCCGTTCTGGCTGGACAAGGACGAGGAGACCGGCCGTGACGTCATGTCGATGACGCTCACCGACCGCATGACGCGCGGCACCTACCTGCTGGACGACGGCCCGGACAAGCCCGCCGTCATCTGCCTCTCGTACACCTGGTGCGACGACAGCCTCAAGTGGCTGCCGCTGTCGGCGAACGAGCGCATGGAGGTCATGCTCAAGTCGCTCGGCGAGATCTACCCGAAGGTCGACATCAGGAAGCACATCATCGGCAACCCGGTGACGGTGTCCTGGGAGAACGAGCCCTACTTCATGGGCGCGTTCAAGGCGAACCTGCCGGGCCACTACCGCTACCAGCGCCGCCTGTTCACGCACTTCATGCAGGACCGCCTCCCCGAGGACAAGCGCGGCATCTTCCTCGCGGGCGACGACATCTCCTGGACGGCGGGCTGGGCCGAGGGCGCGATCCAGACCGCGCTGAACGCGGTGTGGGGCGTCATGCACCACTTCGGCGGTGCCACCGACGCGACGAACCCCGGCCCCGGGGACCTGTACGACGAGATCGCGCCGGTGGAGCTGCCGGAGGACTGAGCGCGGCGGCGGCCGGGTCCGGGTCACCTGGTTCCGGCCGCCCCCGGCGTCAGACCCCGGCCGCCCGCGCCGCCTCGAACACCTGGCCCGCGACGTCCTTCAGCTCCTGGGCGTCGCGCGTCGACGTGGCCAGCTCGACGATGATCTCGTCGACGCCCACCGCGGCGTGCGCCGCCAGGTCCTCGACGATCTGGGCGACGCTGCCCTGGAACGGGGCGCGGTCCGCGCCGTCGTACGCGGCGGCCGTGTACGACGCGTTGGCCCGCAGCACGCTCAGCACCGGCCGCACGCGGCCCCGCTCGGCGGCCGCCTCCCGCACGGCGGCCCACTGCTTCGCCAGCGCCTCCGCGCCCGTGGCCACCGGCATCCAGCCGTCCGCGCGGTCCACCAGCCTGCGCAGCGCGCGCGGGCTGTTCGCGGGCAGCAGGATCGGGATCGGCCGCGCCGGCTTGGGCCCGACCACGGACGGCACCACGGTGGTCAGCTCTCCGGTGTACGCCACCGGGTCCGGGCCCCAGACCGCACGGCAGACGTCGATCACCTCGTCCAGGACCTTGCCGCGCCGCTCGAACGGCGCCACGGCGGCGGCCGCGTACTCGTCGCGGGCCCAGCCCGTGCCGATGCCCGCGAGCACCCTGCCGCCGCTCGCCGCGTCCAACGAGGCCAGCGAGCGGGCGAGTTGGAAGGGCACGTGCAGCGGGGCGACCAGCACGCTGGTGCCGAGTCGGGCCGTCTGCGTGGCCGCTGCGGCGAGCGTCAGCGTGACCAGCGGGTCGGCGACCGAGCGGTAGTGGTCGGGCCAGGCGAGGCCCGGGACGCCGTACAGGCCCTGGGTGGCGGGCTCGGGGTAGAGGATGCGCTCGAACACCCACAGACTCTCGTAGCCGATGTCCTCGGCGGCACGGGCGACGGCGGGGACGTCGCGTCCGAGGGCGTACGGGCTGGTCTGCGGGAGACCCAGTCCGAGTCGGGTGGCCATGCCGGAGCTCCTTCGCGTCGGATCACGTCGAGGTCGTTCGTTCAACGTACAACGATCGCGGGGAGTCGCGGGCCGGGCGCCGGCGGACCGGCCGGATCAGTCCGGCAGCGGGGTCAGCAGGATCCGGCCGACCAGGCCGACCGCCGCGTCGAGCCGCTCCCTGAACTCCTGTCCGACGGCGGGCAGTTCGCGCAGCGCCCACAGGGTGCGGGCCGTCGCCCACGCGCCGTCGCGGGCGCGCTCCAGGCTCCAGGAACCGGCCAGATGCGTCAGCGGATCACCGATCTGCAGCAGGTCCGGTCCCGGCATCAGCTCTTCGCGGATCCGCTCCTCCAGCGACACCAGGACGTCGCCCACGCGGTCGAACTCGTCCTCCAGGTCGGCCGGTTCGCAGTCGAGCGCCCGACACGTGTCCACCAGGGCCAGCGCGAGGTCGTGCCCGATGTGCGCGTTGATGCCCGCGAGCGCGAACTGCAGCGGGCGGACGCCGGGATGGCGACGGTACTGGAACAGCGGGCGCCAGCAGGCGGGCGTGCGGTATCCCTCGGACGCCGCGTCGACGGCCGCCAGATAGCGCTCGGCGAACCGGACGTCGAGGGTGATCGCCGCGTGCGCGTCGGGGAAGGCGCCGAGGTGGATGCGCCGGGCGACCTCCTCCGTGACCGACAGGTACACACGGTTGAAGACGGCGACCCCGTCGCGGGGCGGCCAGTCGGCGCCGAGCGCCCGCATCCGTGCCATCACGCCGTCGACCCCGTGCGCCGGGGTCCTGGACTCTGCGAACCGCTCCAACCGCGCCATGGGGGCAGGGTCCCAGCCCCGGGCCCGCCCGGACGCCAGCGCACCGGAGGCTTCCCCGAAACGAGGGAACGCCCGCCGCGCCGGCAGCCCGGGAGGGAGGCAGCACTGTGTCGAAGGAGCCTACGAGTCGGCGCGCGACCCGGCCGCGGCGGGCGCGGCGGCCCGCCGTCCCCGGCCGAGCGCCGCGCCGCCGACGGCCAGCGCGAGCGCCACCAGCAGCGCGCTCACCCCGAGCGGCGCGCGGTAGCCGAGCCCCGCGGAGAGCGCGAGGCCGCCGCACCACGGGCCGAGCGCGGCCCCCACGTTGAGCGCGGCCGTGGCGAACCCGCCCGCCAGACGGGGGGCGCCGGTCGCCGCGTACAGCGCCTGGGAGATGAGCGTGGAGCCGACGCCGAACGACAGCGCGCCCTGCACGAGCACCAGCACGACCACCGCCGCCGGGTGCGCGGCCGTCGCCGCGAAGAGGAGCCAGCCGCACAGCAGCGCGAGGGAGCCGCCGACCAGGAGCGGCAGCGGCCGCGCGTCGGCCACGCGGCCGCTCGCGCTGACGCCGATGAACGAGCCGACACCGAACAGCGCGAGCAGCACGGGCACCCCGGCGGAGCCGAACCCGCTGACGTGGGTGGCCAGCGGCTCCAGGTAGGTGAACGTGCAGAACGTCGCGCCGTTCACCAGCGCGCCCAGCAGCAGCGTCACCAGGAGCCGCGGCCGGCGCAGGGCGCGCAGCTCACCGAGCGCGCTCGGCCCCCCGGCGTCCGGGGCCCCGGACGGCACGGCCCGCGCGATGGCGAGGACGGCCGGCACGGAGATCAGGGCCACGGCCCAGAACGCCGAGCGCCAGCCCCACGCCTGCCCGAGCAGCGCGCCCGCGGGCACCCCCGCGACACAGGCGAGGGTGACGCCGCCGAGCAGCGTGGAGGTCGCGCGGCCCTTCGCGTCGGGCTCGACGAGGGAGGTGGCGGTCACCAGCGCGACCGCGAGGAACCCGGCGTTGGCGAGGGCGCCGACGACACGGGTGGCGAGCAGCACCGCGAAGCTGGTGGTGAGGGCGCCGAGGACATGGACGGCGAGGAAGGTGACCAGGAAGGACAACAGTGCGCCGCGCCGCGAGAAGCGGCGGCTGACGAGGGCCATCAGGGGCGCACCGACGATCATTCCCACGGCGAACGCCGAGGTCAGATGGCCGGCGGTCGGGATGGAGACGTCCAGGTCACGCGCGATGTCCGAGACGAGGCCGGACAGCATGAACTCGGAGGTGCCTTGCGCGAAGACGGCAAGGCCGAGCAGGTAGAGGGCAAAGGGCACAGCAGGACTCCGCAACCACGAGGGAGATCGAGAGGATCAGGGCACGGGGCGGTGATCCGGTGGTGGCGGTGCCGGGAGCGCGCGAGCGGCCGCGCGAGGGCGGCGTGACGGGCCGCGGGAAGGCGGCGGAGCGCGTCAGCGCGTGAGCACGGGAAGCCACCGGACGACCGGTGGCGTGAGTCTGTCGGACTCGGGCTGGGACATGGTGCGCACCTTAACCAGGTGGCGCGCACCACGTCCAACGGTTTCAGCGCTTCTCGCCGCCGCCCTCCGCGGCGCCTTCCTCGTCGTACGTCGAGGTGCCCGAGTCCAGCAGCGGTTCCTGGGACTTGAGATGGGCGGGGGCGAAGGCGCGCAGCACGTGGTAGCCCGTGATGACGACGATCGTGCCGAGTGCGATGCCGCTCAGCTGGAAGTTGTCGGTGAACTTCAGCGAGACGCCGCCGACGCCGATGATGATGCCCGCGGCGGCCGGCACGAGGTTCAGCGGATTGCGCAGGTCCACCCCGGCGTTGATCCAGATCTGGGCGCCCAGCAGACCGATCATGCCGTACAGGATGACGGTGATGCCGCCGAGCACACCGCCGGGGATCGCGGCCACGACCGCGCCGAACTTGGGGCACAGCCCGAAGAGCAGCGCGAAGCAGGCCGCCGCCCAGTACGCGGCCGTGGAGTAGACGCGGGTCGCCGCCATCACGCCGATGTTCTCGGAGTACGTGGTGTTGGGCGGGCCGCCGACCGCGGTGGAGAGCATGGAGGCGGCGCCGTCGGCGGAGATCGCGGTGCCGAGCTTGCCGTCGAGGTTGTCGCCGGTCATCTCGCCGACGGCCTTCACGTGGCCCGCGTTCTCCGCGATCAGCGCGATGACGACGGGCAGCGCCACGAGGATCGCCGACCACTCGAAGCTCGGCGCGTGGAAGGAGGGCAGGCCGATCCAGTCGGCCTTGCCCACGGCGGACAGGTCGAGCCGCCAGTGGTCGACGACCTTGCCGGAGCCGTCCGCCGAGTGGATCTTGCCGAAGACCTGGTCGAACACCCACGAGATGGCGTACCCGAAGATCAGCCCGAGGAAGATCGCGATGCGCGACCAGAAGCCGCGCAGACACACCACGGCCAATCCGGTGAACAGCATCACCAGGAGGGCCGTCCACTGGTCCTGCGGCCAGTACGTGGACGCGGTGACCGGAGCCAGGTTGAAGCCGATCAGCATGACGACCGCGCCGGTCACGATCGGCGGCATCGCGGCGTGGATGATCCGCGCCCCGAACTTCTGCACCGCGAGACCGGCGAGGAACAGCGCGGCTCCGACCACGAAGACCGCGCCGGTCACCGTCGCGCTGGAGCCTCCCTGCGCGCGGATGACGGCGGCGACGCCCACGAAGGAGAGCGAGCAGCCCAGGTAGCTGGGGACCCGGCCGCGGGTGGCGAGCAGGAAGATGGCGGTCGCGACGCCCGACATCATGATGGCCAGATTCGGGTCGAGCCCCATGAGGACGGGCGCCACGAAGGACGCCCCGAACATGGCCACCACGTGCTGCGCGCCGAGCCCGAAGGTCCGCGGCCACGAGAGCCGCTCATCAGGGCGGACGACCGCGCCGGGCGCGGGGGTGCGCCCGTCGCCGTGCAGTCTCCAGCGCACGCCGAGGTCCATGGTGAGTGTCGCTTTCTGTGCGCCGAGGGGGCCGTGTCGCCTGGCCCGAAATGATCGACGCCATGTTAATGCGGCGTCAGTGCGACTTCTCCCCGGTGCGGTTCACCCGCCGTGAGGTCGTGACGGTCGTCCCGGCCGTTCAGGACCTCGGTCCGGGCGCCGCCACGTCCGTCGCCGAGGCCACCGAGGACGTCCGGCCGTCCGTGCGCAGGACCCCCGCGAAGACCGCGAGGCCGCAGGCCAGCAGCGTCACCAGGCCGAAGGAGACCACGAGGCTCGTCGCCTGCGCCAGGGCGCCGATCGCCGAGGGGGCGATCAGGCTGGAGGTGTACGTGATGGTGGCGACGCCCGCGATGGCCTGGCTGGGGTTGGGGCCGCTGCGCCCGGCCGAGGCGAAGGCGAGCGGCACCACGACCGCGATGCCGAGGCCCATCAGGGCGAAGCCGCACATGGCGACCACCGGGTGCGGGGCCACGACCACGAGGAGGCCGCCGAGCGCCGCGAGGATCCCGCCGGCGCGGACCGTGCGCACCGCGCCGAACCGGTTGACCACCGCGTCGCCCACGAGCCGCGCGATCGCCATGGTGAGCGTGAAGCCGGTGGTGGACGCGGCGGCGACACCGGCGGACGTGTCCAGGACGTCCCGCAGGTAGACCGCCGACCAGTCCAGGCTCGCGCCCTCCGCGAAGACCGCGCAGAAGCCGACGGCGCCGATCAGCAGGGCCGACTTGGGCGGCAGCGAGAACCGCGGCGGCGCCTCCTCCTCGGGCTCCGGCTGGAGGTCGAGGACGCCCTGGACGGCGACGAGACCCGCCGTGGTGAGCGCCGCGGCGGCGAGCGCGTGGTGCAGCCGGGCGTCCGAGCCCAGATGGGCGGCGACCGTTCCGGCCGCGGAGCCGATGAGGGCGCCGACGCTCCACATGCCGTGCAGCCCCGACATGATCGACTTCTGCATGCGGTTCTCGGTCTCGACGCCGAGCGCGTTCATCGCCACGTCCGACATGCCGGAGGTCGCGCCGTACACGAACAGCGACAGGCAGAGCGCCGGCAGGTTGGGCGCGAGCGACGGCAGGACCAGGGCCAGCGTCCACATCGCGAGCAGGCCGCGCAGCGCGTTGCGGGCGCCGAACCGGTGGCTGATCCGGCTCGCCAGCGGCATCGCCACGGAGGCGCCGATCGCCGGGAAGGCGAGCGCGAGACCGAGCATGCCCGCGCTGACGTCGGCGTGCTCCTGGATCCAGGGCACCCGGGTCGCGAAGGAGCCCGCGACGGCGCCGTGCACACAGAAGACGGTCGCGACGGCGAGCCGCGCCCGCTTCAACCGGTGCTTGTCGAAGACCACTTCACTCATTCCGCTGTGCCCCTCCCGAGAGCTGCCCCGCTACGGCGACGTAAACTATCAGGAACCCTGCCTGATAAATAGACGACCTTCTGTGGGAGGATCCGGCCATGCCAGCCTCGCCCGCCTCACCGAGTACCGCCCGAGCCATCAACGACCGGCTCGCGCTGGGCCTCCTGCAGAGCGAAGGGCCACTGACCGCGAACCAGTTGAAGCAGCTCACCGGCCTGTCGCGGCCCTCGGTCGCCGATCTCGTCGAGCGGCTCCAGGGCTCCGGGCTCATCACGGTCGTCGGCGAGGCGGGTGCCCAGCGGCGCGGCCCGAACGCCCGGCTGTACGGGATCGTCGCCGACCGGGCCCACCTCGCGGCCCTCGACGTACGCACCGAGAGCGTCTCCGTCGTCGTCACCGATCTGCTCGGCGCGGTCCTCGCCGAGGCCTCGGCACCCATCGACGGCGAGACCGGACCCGCGGTCGAGCGCGCCGTCGCCCTCGTCGGGCGCGCGGCCCGCGAGGGCGGCGTCCAGCGGCTGCACACGGTTGGCATGGGCGCCCCCGGCCTCATCGACCCCGCCACCGGCGATCTGCACGACACCACCTCGCTGCCCGCCTGGCACCGGCGCCTCGCCGGCGTGCTCCAGGAGCGCTTCGGCGCCCGGGTCCTGGTGGAGAACGAGAGCAACCTCGCCGCCCGCGCCGAACAGCGCGACGGCGCCGCGCACGACCGGGACACCTTCGTGCTGCTGTGGCTCGGCGACGGCGTCGGCGCCGCCGTCATGCTCGACGGGGTGCTGCGCCGGGGCGCGTCGGGCGGCGCCGGCGAGATCGGCTTCCTGCCGGTGCCCGGCACGGGATCCGTGCCGTCCGCCACCGGCTGCGAGGGCGGCTTCCACTCGCTGGCCTGCGCCGAGGCGCTGCGCGAACTCGGCGCGGAGCACGGTCTGCTGAAGCCGGAGATGACCGCCGCCGAGGTGGTGCGGCACGCGGTGGAGGCCGACGAGGGCGCCTTCCTGGACGCCGCCGCCGACCGGATCGCCGTCGGCGCCGCCGCGATGACCGCGATCCTCGACCCGGGCTGTGTCGTCCTGGGCGGCGAGGTGGGCCGCGCGGGCGGCGCCGTGCTCGCCGACCGCGTCACGGAGCGCGTCGGCGCCATGTCCCCCCTGCGCACCGAGGTCCGTGCGAGCACGCTGGGCGGCGCGGCGGTGCTGCGCGGCGCGCTGCTCGCCGCCAGGGACACGGCCCAGGACGAGCTGTTCGGCCCGCCGCCGGGGCACTGAGACGGGACTCCGCCGCCCGGCCGCCACCGGGAGTCCTGCCTCCGGGACAGTCCGGGAAGCGCTCACGCCCGCGGGGTGCGCGACCCCGCGGGCGTGAGACGTGAAGGAGACGGGGTCAGCGCCCCCGGGGAATCAGCAGGCCCCCAGGTCCTGCCAGACGCCCCACTCGCCGCCGGCGCCGGGCTCGTCGCCCTTCGTCCACCACTTGGCCTTCCAGGTGTGGGACTTGTGGGACACGGTCGTGCCGGAGCCGTACTCGGACGCCGAACTCCACGCCGGAGCGGTGCACTTGCCCGGGGTCGGCGGGTCCGTCGGGCCCGGCGGGTCGGTCGGGCCGGTGCCCGTGCCCGGCTCGACGACCGTGGTGCCGCGCGCCAGGTCACCGGCGAGCGCGTAGTTCGTGCCGCCGATGTTCACCGTCCAGTTCCACGGCGTGGACACCGGCAGGTAGTAGTTGAAGGACAGCTCGATCGAGGCGCCCGGCGCCACCGACTGCCAGGCCGGCAGCTTCAGCGAGACCCGGTGGAAGTCGCCCTTCAGACCGCCGACGTTGCTGCCGGTGTGGTCGCTGCTGATGACCTTCGTGCCGAAGCCGGACTGGTCGGAGGCGTTGGCCGGGGCCGCGGTGGAGTAGTCGAACTGGAACTCCGTGCCGCCCGGCAGCGTCGTCTTCGTGTTGTTGGTGATCTTCACCTTGGGCGTGATCGGGTAGTTGGAGTCGCCGAGCTTGAAGTCGCCGAACTCCACGCCGATGTCGACGGCCTTGGCGGGCAGTTCCTTGTTCGAGACCTTCGCGCCGTAGGGCTTCGCGGCCTTGAACTTGTCGTACATCAGCGAGGTGAGCGTGTCGCCGATCTCGTACTGCCCCTTGGTGGCGTTCCAGCGGTAGTCGCCCGCCATCTCCCAGACCATCGTGCCGCCGATGCCCCGGTCGACCACGTAGTCGGCCTTCTTGCCGACCGACTCCTCGTCCTCCGTGGACAGGAAGACCTTCTTGTCGGCGTTCCACAGCCACGGCGCCACCAGCGTGGAGCTGTACTTGCGGGCGTAGGTGCCGGTGAGCCTGGTGTCCGCGGGGAAGCCGTACTTGGTGACGTAGTCGCCGACGATCCCCTTCTCCAGGTTCTTGGCGTGCCACATCGGGTTGGAGCCCGCCGGGGACTCCTTGCCGTTGTCGTCCTTGTCGTGCCAGAGGTTGTCGATGCCGACCGCGCCGTCGCCGCACTTGGTCAGGCCCGAACCGGCCGGGCAGGTGGTCGCGGCCGCCTTGCCCCACAGCCCGTCGGTGCCGCCCTGCACGTTCTTGAAGCCGCGCGTGTAGTACGGCAGGCCGATGTTGATCCGCCCCGCGGGCATCGAGCCGCGGAAGTAGTGGTACGCCCAGTCGGTGTTCAGATATCCGATGCCGCCGTACTGCTGGCTGCCGTAGACCCCCGCCGCCGCGAGCTCCGCGTCCTTGCCGTCGTCGAAGAGCGAGGCGTTCGGACCGACGTACTCGTTCCAGGCCCCGTGCAGGTCATACGACATGATGTTGACGTAGTCCAGGTACTTCTGGACCTGGAAGGTCTCCATGCCGCGCAGCAGATAGCCGGAGGAGGGGGCCGCCACGGTCAGCATGTAGTGCTTGCCGTCGGCCGCGCCCGCCTTGTCGAGCTTCTGGCGCAGGGACTTCATCAGCGCCGCGTAGCCCTTGACGAGGCCGCCGCGGCGGGCGTTGGAGATCGAGTAGTCGAGCGGGTTGCCCGCGTCCTTCATCGAGGTCGGGTACTCGTAGTCGATGTCGACGCCGTTGAAGCCGTACTTCTTGATGAACGCGACCGCGGAGTCCGCGAAGGTGTCGATGCCCGCCTGGTTCACCGAACCGTCGGCGTTGGTGGCCATCGAGTAGAAGCCGCCGGAGTTCACGCGCTTGCCGTCGTCGCCGAAGTACCCGCCGGTCTCGGCCCAGCCGCCCACGGAGATCAGCGTCTTGACGTTCGGGTGCTGCTTCTTGAACTTGTTCAGGAGGTTGAAGTGGCCCTTGTACGGCAGGGCGGGGTCCATCTCGGCGCCCGCGACGCCCGGCCAGGTCATGCCGGTGGCGGCGTTCTTCTCGCCGTCGGCGCCGACGGACAGCTTGTTGTCCTTGTCGACGTGCGCGAAGGCGTAGTTGATGTGGGTGACCTTGTCCCAGGGGATGTCCGGGGCGAGGTAGGCGGGCTCGCCGTTCTTGCCGGTGCGCCAGCCGGTGAAGTAGCCGATGACGCGCCGCTGGTGGTCGGCGCCCATCTTCTCGCGGCCGTCGGTGTCGTAGACCGAACAGTAGGGAACGTCGACGCCGGGCGTCTGGTAGAGGCCGTCGGGGCGACAGGACGCGTTGTCGGCGGCCTGCGAGACGCCGCCGGAGAGCAGGCCGACCAGCAGCCCCGCGACGGCGGTACCGGCCACGAGCAGGGTGGGTCTCGCTCGGGTGAGGGAGAGGGATGACAAGGAAGCCTCCTGGGACGGGGGCGGAACACGAACGGGCGGAACACAACCGGCAGAGATGTGAAGCGTTCTGGGGCCCTGGCGTGCGCACGCCGTCGGGTCCGGCTCCTCGGAGGTGACGCAGAGATTAAAAGGACTAGACCATTGAGTCAATAAGTCCGGACCAAGTTCGTTGAACGGTCACGCTGTGAGCCAGCCCACAGCCCGTCACTCGCATGGGTCACGATCAGGCGTGGCACACTGGCCTCGTACCAGAAGCAGCGCACTCCGGGGTCGGTGTAATTCCGAACCGGCGGTTACAGTCCGCGACCCGGTCGCCTCCAGCGACCGGTTGACCAGGTGAAATTCCTGGACCGACGGTGAAAGTCCGGATGGGAGGCAGTGCGCGGCGGGCGGGCATCTCTGCACGCCGTCGTTGTGGCTCGTTCCTGGGTTGTCCCAGGGGCGGTTCCTGGGTTTTCCCGGGGACAGGTGTCATCCGGCGCAGGCGTCGCTCCAGGTGTCTTCGTCCGTACGTTCTGTCGTCATCGACAGGCCCCGGAGTCCGTGCCCGAAGAGGCAGGAGGACCCGGTGGCCACCGCCGTAGCCGAAGCAGCCGCCATGCGGCGCGCCATCACGCTGGCCGCGCACGGCCTCGGCGCCACCAGCCCCAACCCCGTCGTCGGCAGCGTCGTCCTCGACGCCGCGGGCGAGGTCGTCGGCGAGGGCTGGCACGAGCGGGCCGGCGGGCCGCACGCCGAGGTCAACGCCCTGCGTGCGGCGGGGGAGCGGGCCCGCGGCGGCACCGCCGTCGTCACCCTCGAACCCTGCAACCACACCGGTCGCACCGGCCCCTGCGCCCAGGCCCTCATCGACGCCGGGATCGCCCGCGTCGTCTACGCCGTCGGCGACCCGAACCCCACCGCGACCGGCGGCGCACAGACCCTGCGCGCGGCCGGGATCCAGGTGGAGCAGGGCCTCCTGGAGGCCGAGGCGGCCGAGGGCAACGCCGCCTGGCTGACCTCCGTGCGCCTCGGCCGCCCCCACGTCACCTGGAAGTACGCCGCCACCCTCGACGGCCGCATCGCCGCCGCCGACGGCACGAGCCGCTGGATCACCTCCGCCGAGGCCCGCGCCGACGTGCACCGGCTGCGCGCCGCGTGCGACGCCGTCGTCGTCGGCTCCGGCACCCAGCGCGCCGACGACCCGCACCTCGCCGTGCGCGGCGTCGAGGGAGCCGTGCAGCCGCTGCGCGTCGTCGTCGACACGAACGGCACCGCCGTCACCCCGGGCGCCCGCGTCCTGGACGACGCGGCGCCCACCCTGATCGCCGTCGCCGACGACGCCTCTCCCGCGTACGCCGCCGAAGAGACGGTCCGACTCCCGCGTGCCGAGGGCGGGTTGGACATCCCGGCCCTCCTCGACGTGCTCCACGCGCGCGGGGTGCGCTCCGTCCTCCTCGAAGGCGGCCCGACGCTCGCCGGGGCCTTCGTCGCCGCCGGCGCCGTCGACCGGGTCGTCGGCTATCTCGCACCCGTCCTGCTCGGCGCGGGCCCCGCCGTCCTGACCGGCGGCGGAATCACCACCATCACCGAAGCGTTGCGGCTCGACGTGAGCGAGACCGTCCGCATCGGCCCCGACCTCCGCATCACCGCGACCCTCGTAGCGAAGGAGCACTGACGTGTTCACCGGCATCGTCGAAGAGCTGGGCGAGATCACCGCCGTCGAGAACCTCCCCGACGCCTCCCGCTTCCGCCTGCGCGGCCCCGTGGTCACCGAGGGCGCCAAGCACGGTGACTCCATCGCCGTCAACGGCGTCTGTCTCACCGTCGTGGAGCACGAGGGCGACGAGTTCACCGCGGACGTGATGGCGGAGACCCTGAACCGCTCCGGCCTCGGCGCGCTCGCCGTCGGTTCCCGCGTCAACCTGGAGCGCCCCACCTCGGTGGGCGCGCGCCTGGGCGGTCACATCGTCCAGGGCCATGTCGACGGCACGGGCGAGATCGTCGAGCGCACGCCGTCCGAGAACTGGGAGATCGTCAAGGTCTCCCTCCCCGCGGACCTCTCCCGCTACGTGGTCGAGAAGGGCTCCATCACGGTCGACGGCGTCAGCCTCACCGTGGTCGACGCCGGCCCCGACCACTTCACCATCAGCCTGATCCCCACCACCCTCGCGCTGACCACGCTCGGCATCAAGCAGCCCGGCGACCCGGTCAACCTCGAGGTCGACATCATCGCCAAGTACGTGGAGCGCCTGCTCGGCGACCGCGCCCCTGCCCGGGAGGCCACCCAGTGAACTGGCTCAACGCCGAAGCCTTCACGGCCTTCGACCAGCACATCATGTGGTCCGACATGATCGGCAACACCGTCGGTCTGATCGCCCTCGCGCTCGGCTGGCGGCGCTCGGTGTGGACCTGGCCCGCGCAGTTCCTCTCCGGCGTCATCCTCGTCGCCGCGTACGCCTCCGCGCACCTGTCCGGCGGCGTCGGCAAGCAGCTCCTCGTCATCGGCGTCGCGCTGTGGGGCTGGCGGCAGTGGACGCGCGGCAAGCAGCAGGCGCAGGACGGCTCCATCGCCATCCGCTTCGCGACCTGGAAGGAGCGGGGCCTCCTGCTCGCGGGCACCGCGGCCGGCACGCTCGCGGTCGGCGCCCTGTTCAGCGCCGTCCCCTCGCTGTCCTGGAACCCCTGGCCGGACGCCTACATCTTCGTCGGCACGCTCGCCGCGATGGTCGCCCAGGCCCGCGGGCTCGTCGAGTTCTGGTTCGCCTGGCTGCTCGTCGACGTGGTCGGCGTGCCGCTCGCCTTCAGCAGCGGCCTGGCCTTCTCCGGCCTGGTCTACGTCGTCTACCTCGCCCTCGTCCTCTGGGGCATGCGCGACTGGTGGCTGCGCTCCCGCGCGGCGGCCTCGCAGCCCGTCATGGAAGGAGCCCCGGCATGAGCGCCCACCCGTCTCCCGCCACCGCCCCGAACGAGGCGCTTCGCGCCGACCCGTCGAGCCTCCCCGTCTGGTACAGCACCGACAACGTCGAGGACCTCTCCCTCGACCCCGTCGAGCAGGCCATCCGCGACATCGCGGCGGGCCGCCCCGTCGTGGTCGTCGACGACGAGGACCGTGAGAACGAGGGCGACCTCGTCATCGCCGCCGAGAAGGCGACCCCCGAGATCGTCGCCTTCATGATGAGCGAGTGCCGCGGCCTGATCTGCGCGCCCATGGAGGCCGACGAGCTCGACCGACTCCGGCTCCCGCAGATGGTCGAGCACAACACCGAGTCGATGAGCACGGCCTTCACCGTCTCCGTCGACGCGTCCGCCGCGCACGGCGTGAGCACCGGCATCTCCGCCGCCGACCGCGCCACCACGCTGCGGCTCCTGGCGGGCGGCGAGGCGGGCGCGGACGACTTCGTGCGCCCCGGGCACGTCTTCCCGCTGCGCGCCAAGTCCGGCGGCGTCCTCGTGCGCAACGGCCACACCGAGGCCGCCGTCGACCTCGCCCGGCTCGCGGGCCTGCGCCCCGCCGGGGCCATCGTGGAGATCGCGGGCGAGGACGGGACGATGCTCCGCCTGCCCGAGCTGATCCCCTTCGCCCGCAAGCACGGCCTGACGATCATCTCCATCGAGGACCTGATCGCCTACCGCCGCTCCGCCGAGCCCACCGTCCGCCGCGAGGCCGAGGTCAGCCTGCCCACCGCCTTCGGCGACTTCACGGCGTACGGCTACCGCTCCACCGTCGACGGCGTCGAGCACGTCGCCCTCGTCCACGGCGACCTGGGCGACGGCACCGACATCCTGGCCCGGCTCCACTCCGAGTGCCTGACCGGCGACGTCTTCCACTCCCTGCGCTGCGACTGCGGCCCCCAGCTGGAAGCGTCCATGCGGCGCATCACGGAGGAGGGGCGCGGCGTCGTGGTCTATCTGCGCGGCCACGAGGGACGCGGCATCGGCCTGCTCTCCAAGCTGCGCGCCTACGAACTCCAGGAGCGCGGCAGCGACACCCTCGACGCCAACCTGGAGCTCGGCCTGCCCGCCGACGCCCGGGACTACGGCGCGGGCGCCCGGATCCTGGACGACCTCGGCGTCCGCAGCGTCCGGCTGATGACGAACAACCCCGACAAGACCGACGCGGTCCTGCGGCACGGCCTGAAGGTCACCGGGCGCGAGCCCATGCCCGTCAAGGCCGGCGAACACAATCTTCGGTACCTGCGCACCAAGCGGGACCGGATGGGGCACGACCTGCCCTGGCTGGACACCACCGACGTGTCCGCCTGCGGCAACCAGTAAGCACCGACCACGGTCAGAGGATCTAAGGAGAAGCGCGTGAGCGGCAAGGGTGCACCCGTACTGAGCGTGAAGAACTGCGGCGACCTGCGCGTCGCGGTCGTCGCGGCGCAGTGGCACGAGAAGGTCATGGACGGCCTGGTCGACGGCGCCCTGCGCGCCCTGAACGAGCTGGGCATCAGCGAGCCGACCGTCCTTCGCGTGCCCGGCAGCTTCGAGCTGCCCGTCGTCGCCAAGGTCCTCGCCGGGCGGGGCTACGACGCGATCGTCGCGCTCGGCGTCGTCATCCGCGGCGGCACTCCGCACTTCGAGTACGTGTGCCAGGGCGTCACCCAGGGCCTCACCCAGGTCTCCGTGGACACCGGCGTCCCGATCGGCTTCGGCGTACTGACCTGCGACACCGAGGAGCAGGCCCTGGACCGCGCGGGCATCGAGGGATCCCGCGAGGACAAGGGGCACGAGGCGGTCACCGCGGCCGTGGCCACCGCCACCACGCTGCGCACGATCTCCGAACCCTGGCGCTGAGGGAGACCGGGCGGCCGCGTAGAGTGGCGACCATCATGTCCAAGAAGACTTTCGAGGAGCTCTTCACCGAGCTCCAGCACAAGGCCGCCAACGGCGACCCCGCGACCTCCCGCACCGCCGAGCTGGTCGACAAGGGCGTCCATGCCATCGGCAAGAAGGTCGTCGAGGAGGCCGCCGAGGTCTGGATGGCCGCCGAGTACGAGGGCAAGGAAGCCGCCGCCGAGGAGATCTCGCAGCTCCTCTACCACGTGCAGGTGATGATGGTCGCCCGCGGCATCTCCCTCGACGACGTGTACGCCCACCTCTGAGTCGTACGTCCACCGCATCCGCTCAACTCACCCATCACGCAAAGGAATCCCGCCTCATGCTGCGCATCGCCGTCCCCAACAAGGGTTCACTGTCCGGACCTGCGTCGGCGATGCTCCATGAGGCCGGCTACCAGCAGCGCAAGGAGTCGAAGGAGCTCGTCCTCGTCGACCCCGAGAACGAGGTCGAGTTCTTCTACCTCCGGCCCAAGGACATCGCGATCTATGTCTCGGCCGGCAAGCTCGACATCGGCATCACCGGCGAGGACCTCCTGATCGACTCCGGCGCGAACGCCGAGGCGATCCTGCCGCTCGGCTTCGCCCGCTCCACCTTCCGCTTCGCCGCGAAGCCGGGCACCGCGGACGGCGTCGCCGACCTCGCGGGCAAGACGGTGGCGACCTCGTACGAGGGAATCGTCGCCAAGCACCTCGCCGAGCAGGGCATCGACGCGTCCGTCGTCCACCTGGACGGCGCCGTCGAGACCGCCATCGAGCTGGGCGTCGCCCAGGTCATCGCGGACGTCGTGGAGACCGGCACCTCGCTGCGCAACGCGGGCCTGGAGGTCTTCGGCGAGCCGATCATGAAGTCCGAGGCCGTCGTCATCCGCCGCACCGGCGCCGGGACCGACGACCCGAAGGTCCAGCAGTTCCTGCGCCGCCTCCAGGGCGTCCTGGTCGCCCGGTCGTACGTGATGATGGACTACGACTGCCGCGCCGAGCACCTGGAGCAGGCCGTCGCCCTCACCCCGGGCCTGGAGTCGCCGACCATCTCCCCGCTGCACAACGAGGGCTGGGTGGCCGTCCGCTCCATGGTCCCCGCCAAGGAGGCCCAGCGGATCATGGACGACCTCTACGCCATCGGGGCGCGGGCCATCCTGACCACGGCCATCCACGCCTGCCGCCTCTGACCCGGCCGGAGCAGAACGATGTCCGAGACCCCCGCACTGCCCACCCTGCCCGTCACCTTCCGGCCGACCCGGACCCGTGCCGTCCTGCTCACCGCGGGCGTCGCGATCTTCGTGGTGATCACGGCGATCGCCTTCCTGCTGCCCACGCTGAGCCCGGGGGAGCGGACCAGCTTCGTCTTCACCGGCGCGCTGCTGTGCGGGGCGCTCACGCTGCTGAGCAGGCCCAAGGTGGTCGCCGACGAGTCCGGCGTGACCGTCGTCAACATCGCGACGAGCCGCCGTCTCGCCTGGGCCGAGATCGTCCAGGTCAACCTCCGCCCGGGGGACCCCTGGGTGTTCCTGAACCTCAGCGACGGCACCAGCCTGCCCGCCCTGGGCATCCAGCCGGGCATCGCCAAGCAGCAGGCCATCGTCGACGCGCGGGCCCTGCGCGCGCTCACCGACGCCCGTACGGACCCGGGCACACAGGCCTGATCCACCGGACAGGCTCTGGACGTGCCTCGGCCGGTCTTGATTAATCTGGTGGCGGGGCGCGCATGGTGTGCCGCCCCGCCCCTGACGCGCCGGACCGGCCCCCAGGGGCCCCTGCTACCCGAGGAGTGACTCCCTCCGGCGATGGACGGATCGTCCTGTAGTACCTGCGCCGCCCCCTCCCGACATACCGGGACCGGCACGACCGGAGAGGCGGCGGCATGACAGTCCCCCTGCTGCTTCTCGGGGCGGCATTCCTGCTGATTCTCGCCAACGGCTTCTTCGTGGCGGCCGAGTTCGGCCTCGTGACCGTGGAGCGCCCGGACGCGGAGAAGGCCGCGGCCGACGGCGACCGAAGAGCCCGCACGGTCGTCGACGCCCTCAAGGAGCTGTCCTTCCAGCTCTCGGGCACCCAGCTCGGCATCACCATCACCTCCCTCGTCGTCGGCATGCTCGCCGAACCGGCCCTCGCGCACCTGCTCGCGGGCCCGTTCACGGCCGTCGGCGTCCCCGAGGGCGCCGTCGGCGGCGTCTCCGTGGTGGTCGGCATGCTGCTCGCGTCCGCCGTCCAGATGGTGATCGGCGAACTGGTGCCCAAGAACTGGGCGGTGTCCAGACCTCTGCAGGTCGCGCGGTTCGTCGCGGGCCCGCAGCACCTGTTCTCCCGGCTCTTCCGGCCGGTGATCGCCCTGCTGAACGCGGTGGCCAACCGTCTCGTGCGCACCCTGGGCGTCGAGCCCGCCGAGGAGCTGGCGTCCGCCCGCACCCCGGGCGAACTGGTCTCCCTGGCCCGGCACTCGGCGCAGGCCGGCGCCCTGGAGCAGGACACCGCCGACCTGTTCGTGCGCACCCTCTCGCTCGGCGAGCTGACCGCGCAGCACGTCATGACGCCGCGCGTGAAGGTCAGCGCCCTGCAGGCCTCGGCGACCGCCGAGGACGTCGTCAACCTGACCCGCGCCACCGGCCTGTCCCGCTTCCCCGTCTACCGCGAGCGGATCGACGAGGTCGTCGGCGTCGTGCACCTCAAGGACGCCCTCGCGGTGCCCGGACACGAACGCCTGCGCACCCCCGTCGCCCGCATCGCGCGGACCCCGCTGCTCGTCCCCCAGACGCTGCCCGTGCAGCCCCTCCTCGCGCGGCTGCGCGAGGAGCAGCCCATGGCCGTCGTCGTCGACGAGTACGGCGGCACGGCGGGCGTCGTCACCCTGGAGGACATCGTCGAGGAGATCGTCGGCGAGGTCCGCGACGAGCACGACGTGCACGACCTGCCCGAGCTGTGCACGGCGCCGCCCGAGGACGGCAGGCCCGCGTGGGACGCCGACGGCGGCTGCCGCGTCGACACGCTGCGGCGCATAGGACTCGACGCGCCCGAGGGCCCCTACGAGACCGTGGCCGGCCTCGTCGCCGATCTGCTCGGCCGCATCCCGGCCCCCGGCGACCGGGCCGAACTCCCCGGCTGGCGGCTCTCGGTGCGCCAGGTCGGGCACTACCGCGCCGAGCGGGTGCGCCTGGTACGCACCCGGGAGGCCGACGCGGATGCGGCACCCGTCCTCAAGGAAGCCGCGGAGGCCCTGCGATGAGCCTGCTCCAACTCCTCTTCGCCGTCCTCCTCGTCCTCGCCAACGGCTTCTTCGTGGGCGCCGAGTTCGCGCTCGTGTCGGTGCGCCGCAGCCAGATCGAGCCGCTGGAGTCCAAGCGGGCCCGCCAGGTCCTGTACGGCCTCGAACACCTCCCGCAGATGATGGCGGCCGCGCAGTTCGGCATCACCGTCTGCTCGCTGACCCTCGGCGCCGTCGCCGAGCCGACCGTGGCCCATCTGCTGGAGCCGCTCTTCGCGGCGATCCACCTCCCCGAGGGCATGATCCATCCCCTCGGATACGTGATCGCGCTCGCCGTCGTGGTCTTCCTGCACCTCGTCATCGGCGAGATGGTCCCGAAGAACCTCGCGATGGCCGCCCCCGAGAAGACCGCCCTCTGGTTCAGCCCCGGTCTGGTCGCCTTCGCGCGGCTGTGCCGTCCGGTGACCGTGGCGCTCGGGGCATGCGCGCGCCTGGTCCTCAAGCTCTTCAAGGTGGAGCCCAAGGACGAGGTGGAGGCGGTCTTCACCAGCGTCCAGCTGGGTCGTCTCGTCGAGGACTCGGGCCAGGCGGGGCTGCTGGCCCCCGAGGAGCAGGAGCGCCTGGAGGACGCCCTGGAGCTGGGCTCGCGCCCCGTGACGGACGTCCTGCTCGACCGGGCCACGCTGGTGACCGTGGGCCCCTCGGTCACCCCGGAGCAGGTCGTCGCGCTCACCGGGCGCACCGGGTACTCCCGCTTCCCGGTCCGCGCGGAGAACGGCGCGTTCATGGGCTACCTCCACGTCAAGGACGTACTCGACCTGGAGGAGGCCGACCGTGCGGTGCCGCAGCAGGTGTGGCGCCCGATGACCACCCTGCGGGCCGAACTCCCGCTGGACGACGCCCTGACCGTGATGCGCCGCGCCGCCACGCATCTGGCGCAGGTCGCCGACGCGTCCGGCAAGGTGCTCGGCCTGGTCGCCCTGGAGGACGTCCTGGAGCTCCTGGTCGGCGAGGTCCGCGATCCGGCGCACCGGGTCGCGGTGCCGCGCACGGCCCGGGAGCCGCGTGCCGGTGGCGCGCGGGAGACACGCGGCGGCGCCCTGGTGGGGTGATGCGCGCGGGGCGGGCCGCGGACGACGTCCTCAGATGCCGGACGGATTCTGCGGCCCGCGCCCCGAGAGCACCTCTCCGTACGCCTGCATCAGATCGGGCAGCCGCAGCGTCGACAGGTCGTCGCGCCCCGGCTCGCCCGGATAGCCGGAGAGCCGCAGATCGCGGTAGGCGCAGCTCTTCTCGTAGAGAGTGCGCAGGAAGCGGCCGTTGCCGAGCTCGTCGATCCACGCCTGCTCGACGACGTGCCCACTGATGGAGCGCAGCTCGTCCAGGGCCTCCTCGTCCCACACGTCGCCGTTCTCCGCGGCGAGCACCTCGCCGATCGAGGTCAGTTCGAGGGGGCGGTACGAGGGGAAGTCGACGCGGGTCGTGAAGCGCGAGGAGAGCCCGGGATTGGCGGCGAGCAGCCGGTCCATGCCCTCGGGGTAGCCCGCGAGGATCACCACGAGGTGGTCGCGGTTGTCCTCGGCGCGCTTGAGGAGGACCTGGAGGGCCTCGTCGCCGTACGCGTCGCCCTTGCCGTAGCCGGAGTTGGAGAGCGAGTAGGCCTCGTCGACGAAGAGGACGCCGCCGATCGCCGAGTCGATGAGCTCGTTGGCCTTCACGGCGGTCTGGCCGAGGTACTCGCCGACCAGGTCGGCGCGCTGGGCCTCCACGAGGTGGTCGCCGCCGAGCAGCCCGAGGGCGTAGAAGACCCGGCCGAGGATGCGGGCCACGGTGGTCTTGCCGGTGCCGGAGGGGCCGGAGAAGACGAAGTGTCGTTTCGGCGGCTGCACGGGAAGGCCCTGCGCGGTCCGCAGGCGCGCCATGTTCAGCTGCGCCGAGAGCGCCTTCACCTGGCGCTTGACCGGCTCCAGGCCCACCATGCGCTCCAGCTCGGCGAGCGCGGCCTCCAGGAGCGCGGGGTCGGTGGGCCCCGGCGGCAGCTGCGGCGGGCCCGTCTTGACGGGGATGATCGCCTTCTCGCGGACGGTGTCGGCCTCGGAGGGCGTGGGTCCCGCCGGGGCGCCGGGACCGCCCGGGCCGCTCGCGCCGGGCGGGCCGCCGCCCGGCGGGGGTTCGGGGTCGGTGACCTTCACGTCCCGGCCCTCCGTGCCGAACAGCACGTCGATGCCGTCCGGGCCCTCCAGCACGTCCTGGCCCGCCCCGGCCAGGCTGATCGCGGCGGCCAGGTCCGCCGCCTCGTCGTACCCGTCGCCCTCGGAGATCGCCGCGAGCCGCGCCGAGGTGTCCATGAAGGAGGCGTCGACCCGGTGCACCGCGCGGTACAGCGGCAGGGCGGCCGCCGAGCGGCCCGTGCCCTCGTGCGCGCGGGCCAGCCAGTAGCGCAGCTCCTTGCGCTGCGGCTGCTCGCTGCGGCAGCGCATCAGGGCCGCGGAGAGCAGCGGCTCCGCCTGGCCGTACATCTCCAGGCGCACCCGCGCCATGCCGCCGAAGAGCCCGGCCTCGATGCCGAGCATCGGGTCGTCGATCAGCGGGTCGGTGTGCCGGACCAACTGGTCCCAGTCCTTGACCAGATAGGAGCGGCAGGCGTGCAGGAAGCGCACCTGCGGGTCCGCGTCGACCGGCGGCAGGCCCGCGAGCGCCCGGTCGAGCTCGGGGACGTGGCGGCCGTCCAGCCAGTGCGAGGCGTGCGCGAGCAGCAGGTCGCGCGCGCTCTCCAGGACGGGCTGCACCCACCAGCCGAGCCAGTACCAGGAGTTGAGGGTGCGCGCGTGCCGCGCGCGCTGCTCCCCGAACCGGTCCCGGTGCTGGAACATCCGCAGCAGCGCCGTCGTCGTGTCGATGCGCAGCGCGTGCAGTCCGAGCCAGCCGTCGGCCATCCCCGGGTCCATCCGTACCGCGGTCCGGAACTCCTCCTCCGCCTGCGGATAGGCGCCCATGGTGTAGGCGTCGACGCCCCTCAGCCAGGCGAGGTCGGCCGGGGCGGGTGAGCCCACCGCGTCGAAGTCCATCAGGTCCCCCACAAACCGTGCCCCCGTTTGCGTACCGCCGGACCGGTGCCCGCCGGCCACTGCGCTGAACCACCGTGCTGCGGACGGGAGTTGACTCGGTGCGTAGAGCAGCCGTCCGAAAAGACGCACCGAGAGGCATCGTACCTGCGGGGGAGCGGTGGGCCGTAGGGTGCCGCACCGGCGGATCGGCCGGAAAGGGCCGACGAAGGGTGGGTCCGGTGGTGACCCAGGGTGAGCGAACGGCGGCTCGGAGCGGCCGGAAAACGGCCCGGAGGGCAGAACGAAGCCCCCGATCACGGGGGAACAACCGGGGGCTTCGTGTCTGCGGGCGGCCGCTGAAGACCGCTCACTCAGAACGTAAGTCCTGTATGGGCCCTGGGTCAAGCAGAGTTGGAGCACTCATGAAAACTCGCGGGTCCAAGTGGAAGTGAATTTCCGGAGGTTCAGCGGACCGCCGACGGCCCCTCACTCTCCGTGACGATTTGGGTCCCCGCTTGCGCCTCATCCGGCCCCGAGAGCACCTCATATCCCTCCGGGCACTGTCGTACCAAAAGGTGGGCGAAGGGTCGGGAAGGGTCTTCTGTGAAATGACGGAGCTCCGCGGGCTCCCACCCGTCCCAGAAATCACTCTGGACCGTCCCGTCCCGCCGGCGTCCCCGCTGCCATGCCTCCTCGCGCGGCATGTCCATCCACAGCAGCGCGGCGAGATGCGGGCGCAGCGCCCGGCGCCCGGCGCCGACGCCCTCGATGATCACGACCGGGGAGGGCGGCAGCGTCAGCTCGTCGGGACCGAAGCGGCGCGCGGTCCAGTCGTACGTCTCGTGGCGCGCGCTCTCGCCGCGGGAGAGGGGTTCGACGATCCGTCGCAGCAGCCGGTCCGTCCAGTCGAACAGCTCGGTGTGGCTCGCGATGTCGTCGAGCCGCAGGACGGGCGCGCCGCCGAGGGCCTCGGCCAGCAGCCTGGCGAACGTCGACTTGCCGGAGCCCGCGTGGCCGTCGACGGCGATCAGCCGGACGGGTCCGCAGGAGGGCGGCAGGCGGCGCAGGGTGGCGGCGAGGCGGGGGAGCGGCGTGGGCTGGTGTCCGGTCATCACCGGCAAGGGTACGACTGCGGAAGGATGCGTTCCGCGCGCCATCCCTGGTCATGCCATTGGTAGACGCCAATATTGGTGCGTGCGGCAGTGTCCGAATCGCTGGCAGAAGTCGGCCGGGACCGGCCATAGTTGGCCCACTTCCGTGCACCGACCCGACCCTTCCGGATCCCGCCGGAAACCACGTCGACTGGGGGTCCCCTTCATGGACCGAGCTGATGACATGTCCCGCAGATCCGTGCTCGCCACGGCGGCCGCGGTGGCCGCCCTCGCGGCGACGGCGGCTCCCGCCCTGGCGGCGTCCGCCGCGGGAACGGCGCGCCCGCCACGCGCGGACCGCCTGGTGGACAACCGCTTCTGGACCTCGTACGAGCACTGGCGCTCCGGCACCCACGAGGGCACGGCCGCCGTCGGCGGGTCCCGCCCCGGGCTGCGGATTACCGCGCCGGCGGGCCGCACCGACTACGCCGACCCGCACACGGGCCGCACCGCCACCTGGGAGTACGCCCGCTGGACGACGCCCGTCCACCGCTCCACCGTCCCCGCCACGGAGGTGATCGCGTCCTGGAACGCGCGCACCCCGGCCGGCACCTGGCTCCAGGTCGAGCTGCGGGGCACGTACTCCGACAAGACGCGGACGCCCTGGTACGTCATGGGCCGCTGGACCTCGGGGGACGACAAGGCGGTCGACATCCGGCGGACCTCGGTCGACGACCAGACCGACGACAAGTCCACCGTCTGGACGGACACGCTCTCGGTCGACGACGCGACCACGGGCCTGCGCGTCGTCTCCTACCAGCTGCGCCTGACGCTCTACCGCACGCCGGGCACGAGTGCGACGCCCACGGTCTGGCGGCTCGGCGCGATGGCCTCCGCGATCCCCGACCGCTTCACGGTCCCCGCCTCCAAGCCGGGCCTGGCCAAGGAGCTGACCGTCCCGCGCTACTCGCAGGAGACGCACGTCGGGCAGTACCCCGAGTACGACAACGGCGGCGAGGCCTGGTGCAGCCCCACCTCCTCGCAGATGATCATCGAGTACTGGGGCCGCAAGCCGACCCCGGAGGACCTCGCCTGGGTCGACCCGGCCTTCGCCGACCCCCAGGTGTGCCACGCGGCCCGCTTCACCTACGACTACCAGTACGGGGGCTGCGGCAACTGGCCCTTCAACGCCGCGTACGCGTCGACGTACAAGGACCTCCAGGGCGTCGTGACCCGCCTCGCCTCGCTCACGGAGCTGGAGTCCCTGATCGCCGCGGGCATCCCGGCCATAACGTCGCAGTCCTTCCTCAGGGAGGAGCTGACGGGCGCCGGCTACGGCACGGCGGGCCATCTCATGACGGTGATCGGCTTCACCGCCGACGGAGACGTGATCGCCAACGACCCGGCGTCACCGAGCAACCCGGCGGTGCGCCGCGTCTACAAGCGCCGCGAATGGGAGAACATCTGGCTCCGCACCCAGCGCTACAACGCGTCGGGCAAGGTCGTCTCCGGCACCGGCGGAGTCTGCTATCTGTACTTCCCGACCAGACTCGCCGCCGCCCAGAAGAAGGCGCTGGCGGCGGTGGGGATTCACTGAACGGACCGGAAGGGCCCCGCCCGGTCGCCCGGGCGGGGCCCGCACCGACCCGCTACTAGTCCTGGTCGTTCACGTGCTGCCAGTTCTTGACGTGGTCGGGCTGGTCCTTGAGGCCGAGCAGCATGATGTCCCGGTTGCCGCTGGTCCAGTCGGCGGTCATCCGCAGGCCGCTGATGCGCCAGTGGTCGGCGGCCCGGACCAGGTTGAAGAGGTAGTGGCCGCCGACGGTCCAGGTCGCCTCGCCCTGGTCGTTCTCCAGGACGTGGGTGGCCAGCACGGACGCGGTGCACTCGGCGGTGTCGCCGTTCACGGTGACGCGGTGGTTGGCGACGAGGTGCTGGGTGGCGTCGAGGCCGCCGAGGGCCGTGGTCCAGCCGTTGATGATGCCCTGGCGGGGCATCCTGAGGGGTTCGCCGCCGTTCAGCGAGGTGTAGTCGAGGTCGACCTCCTCGGTGAAGATGTCGTCGAAGGCGGTCCATTCCCTGCGGTCCGCCTTCCAGCCGAGGCGGGTGCAGACCTCGACGATCGAGGCGTGGTCGCGCAGCACGGACAGGCTGTCGGCGTCGAACGGTGCGGTTTCGGCCACGAGGGTCTCCTGTGTAGTGCGTGGGGGAGAGGAGGGG
>NZ_LIRJ01000018.1 GCF_001419745.1 Streptomyces silaceus
GTGTATAAGAGACAGTCCCCCCACCGTCACCCCCTCACCAGCCACGCTTCAGTGGTCTTGACCAATGCGGATGAAATCCCGGTCAACTCGTTATTTCCGCAGGCCACATGGGGTTCATCCGCCGTTGACGCGCGCAGACTGGCGCTGGTAAACACACACATCAACCAGCTGACGTTCCTTGATCACACAACGTGAAGCCAACGTGCAACCAACGTGCAACCAGCCATCCCTGCGCGAGCGATGACGCGAGGTCACCGACCCATGGACACACAAGATCAGCACGGCAGAGCAGCAGCACCCGCGACAGCGGCACCCCCTCGTCCCCGCGGCCGCCTGAGGCTCGCGCTCGCCGGTGGTGCCGCCGCGTTCACCCTTACGGCCGGTCTCGCGACACCGCTCAATCCGGTCCCCCAGCAGGCCGAGGCGAAGGCCGACGACGGCAAGAAGGTCCTCACCGTCGCCGTGGCGCAGAGCGTCGACTCGCTCAGCCCCTTCCTCGCCCAGCGGCTGCTGAGCACCAGCATCCACCGGCTGACGTACGAGTACCTGACGAACTACGACGCCAAGGACAACAAGGCGATCGCCGGGTTCGCCACGGACTGGAAGCCGTCCGCCGACAAGCTGACCTGGACGTACACCATCCGGGACGACTCCAAGTGGTCGGACGGGCGGAAGGCGACCGCCGAGGACGCGGCGTGGACGTTCAACAAGGTGATGTCCAAGGAGGGCACCGCCACCGCGAACTCCAACTTCGTCACCAACTTCAAGAAGGTGACCGCGCCCAGCCCCACGAAGCTCGTCATCGAGCTGAAGAAGCCGCAGGCGACCATGGCGGCCCTCGACGTGCCGATCGTTCCCAAGCACGTCTGGGAGAAGGTCGACGACATCTCGAAGTTCAACAACGACAAGGACTTCCCCGTCGTCGGCAACGGTCCGTTCATCCTGACGGACTACAAGGTCGACCAGTACGTGCGGCTGAAGGCGAACAAGGACTTCTGGCGCGGGGCGCCGAAGTTCGACGAGCTGGTCTTCAAGACGTACAAGGACCAGGACGCCGCCGTCTCCGCCCTGCGCAAGGGTGAGGTCTCCTTCGTCGCCGGGCAGCCCGCGCTCACTCCCGCGCAGGCCCAGTCCCTGAAGAACGAGGAGAACATCAAGGTCAACGAGGGTCCGGGGCGGCGCTTCTTCGCGCTCGCCACCAACCCGGGCGCCAAGACGCTGGACGGCGAGAAGTTCGGCGACGGCAACCCGGCCCTGCTGGACAAGAAGGTCCGGCAGGCGCTCTTCCTCTCCGTGGACCGCAAGACGATCGTCGACAAGGTGTTCCAGGGACAGGCGGTCGAGGGCGCCGGGTACATCCCGCCGCGCTTCTCCGACTACGCCTGGAAGCCGTCCGCCGACCAGGAACTGGCGTACGACCCGAAGAAGGCCGCGCGGCTCCTCGACGAGGCCGGGTACAAGAAGAACAGCGACGGCGAGCGCGTCGGCAAGGACGGCAAGCCGCTGAACCTGCGGATCCTGTGCCACGCCACCGACCCCAACGACAAGGCGGTCGGCAAGTACCTGAAGGAGTGGTGGGGCGACCTCGGCATCGGGCTGAAGGTCAACTGCCTCGACGACGTCTCCGTGCCCTGGTACGCGGGTGAGTACGACCTCGCCTTCGACGGCTGGTCCGTCAACCCGGACCCGGACTTCGTCCTCGGCATCCACACCTGCGCCGCCCTGCCGAAGAAGGCCAAGGAGAGCGCCGCCACCGACAACTTCATCTGCGACAAGAAGTACGACGAGCTGTACGACAAGCAGCTCGCCGAGTACGACCCGGCCAAGCGCGCGGACATCGTCAAGCAGATGGAGTCGTGGCTGTACGACTCGGGGTACATGAACGTCCTCGCGTACCCGAACGCGGTGGAGGCCTACCGCACCGACCAGATCAAGTCCATCACCACCATGCCGACGGCCGCGGGCAACATCTACGGCCAGGACGGATATTGGAGCTGGTGGTCGGCCGTTCCCGCGGATGGGAAGAGTTCCTCCAAGGACGACAGCTCGACCGGTGTCATCATCGGTATCGCCGCTGCCGCGGTGGTGCTCGTGGGCAGCGGAGTCCTGTTCGCCCTGCGCCGCCGTTCGACCGCAGAGGACCGCGAGTAACGCATGACCGCTGACAGCAATCCCGCACTGCTCGACACCGAGGGTCCGCTGGGCCCCGGGGCCGACGGCGACCCGGCCGCCGCCGGGGCGCCGTCGGCCCGCGGGCCGCGCGCCCGCAACACCCGCGCCTATCTCCTCTATGTGCTGGGCAAGCTCGGCGGCGCGGTCGTGTCGCTGTTCGCCGTGCTCGTCACCAGCTTCTTCCTGTTCCGGCTGATCCCCGGCGACCCCGTCAAGCAGATGACGGGCGGCAAGCGCGTCTCGGCCGAGCAACTGGCCGCGATGCGGAAGGAGTTCGGACTCGACAAGCCGGTCATGGCCCAGTTCTGGGACTACACCGGCAATGTGCTGAGCGGTGACTTCGGCACGTCGTACCAGTTCCACGCCCCCGTGATGGAGAAGATCATGGGGGCGCTGCCGGCGACGCTGCTGCTCACCGGAACGGCGTACGTCCTCTACACCCTCATCGGCATCTGGCTGGGCACGCGCACCGCCTGGCGCAACGGGAAGCTCGGTGACCGCTTCAACACCGGGCTCGCGCTGACGCTGTACTCCGTGCCGTCGTTCTGGCTCGGCCTGCTGCTCATCATCACCTTCGCGGTGGGGATCGGGCCGATTCCCGGGATGTTCCCGACGGGCGGCCTGGAGTCGGGCGGCGAGACGGGCGTCGCGTACGTCCTCGACGTCGCGCACCACATGGTGCTGCCGGTGGTCACCCTGGTCGCCGTCGGATACGCGCAGACGCTGCTCGTCATGCGCTCCTCGCTGCTCGACGAGATGGGCAGCGACTATCTGACGACCGCACGCGCCAAGGGGCTCCGCGACGACCTCGTGCGCCGCCGCCACGCGGTGCCGAACGCCATGCTGCCGACCGTCACCCTGATGTTCGTGAACCTCGGCACGGTGGTGGCGGGCGCGATCCTCGTGGAGACGGTGTTCTCCTGGCCGGGGCTCGGCGGGCTCTTCTACCAGGCGCTGAGCGTGCCCGACCTGCCGCTGGTGCAGGGGCTGTTCTTCGTCTTCTCCACCGCGGTGATCCTGATGAACACCCTGGCCGACGTGATCTATCCGCTGCTCGATCCCCGGGTGGGCCGATGACGACCGAATCCGCACCGACCACCCCGGCGGCGCCCGCGGCCAAGAGCGCGCGGGCGCTCGCCTGGACCCGCCGCCGGCACTCCGCGGCCCGCTTCTGGCGGGAGTACCGCACCCACAGGACCGGGCTCTTCGGGCTCGCCGCGCTCGTCCTGATCGCGCTGGCCGCCGTCTTCGCGCCGCTGCTCGTGGGCTCGGACGCGCAGAGCGTGACGGACGCGCCGGGCAAGCCGATGGAGTCGCCGAGCGGTGAATTCCCGCTGGGCACGGACCAGTTCGGGCGCGATCTGCTGGGCCTGCTGGTGTGGGGCGCGCGCATCTCGCTGTCCGTGGGGCTGCTCGCCGCCGTCCTCTCGGTGGCCATCGGCACGCTCGTGGGCATCACGGCCGGACACTTCAAGGGCTGGTACGCGACCGTCATCATGCGCGTCACCGACTGGTTCCTGGTGATGCCGACGCTGGTGCTCGCCATCGCGCTGGCCTCGGTGATGTCCCGCTCGATCTGGACGATCATCCTGGCGATCGGCGTGACGACCTGGCCGACGACGGCCCGGCTGGTGCGCGCGCAGACCCTCGCGGTGGAGTCGCGCCCGTACATCGAGCGCGCGCAGGCGCTCGGCGGCGGCCACGGCCACATCATGGCCCGGCACGTCCTGCCGAACGTCATGCCGCTCGTCCTCGCGCAGACCACGCTCGTGATCTCCGGGGCCATCCTCACCGAGGCGACGCTCGCGTTCCTCGGCCTCGGCGACCCGACGAGCGTCTCGTGGGGCGGCCTGCTGCAGGACGCGCGCGAGGCGGGCGCGGTCAGCGCCGGGCACTGGTGGTACCTCGCCCCGCCCGGTCTCGCCATCGCCGTCGTCGCGCTCGCGTTCACGCTCTGCGGGCGCGCCGTGGAATCCGTGCTCAACCCCAGGCTGGGGGCCTCCCGTTGACCGACATGACCAAGGCGAACGACGCCCGTCTCCTCGACGTCAGAAACCTGGAGGTGACGTACGCGAACGGCGCGGCCGCCGTGCGCGGCGTGAACCTCTCCGTCGACGCCGGGCAGAAGCTCGGCGTCGCCGGCGAGTCGGGCTGCGGCAAGTCCACGCTGGCGCTCGCCCTGCTGCGGCTGCTGCCCGCGGGCACGAAGGTGACCGGCGAGATCCTGCTCGACGGCGAGGACGTCCTCACCATGAAGTGGGGGCGGGTCCGCGCGGTGCGCTGGGCGGGCGCGTCGATCGTCTTCCAGGGCGCGATGCACTCGCTGAACGCCGTGCACCGCATCGGCGACCAGATCGCCGAGCCGATCCTGCTGCACAAGAAGGCGACGCCGGCGGGCGCGAAGAGGAAGGTCGGCGAGCTCCTCGAACACGTGGGGCTGCCCGCCGCCCGCGCGGACGCGTATCCGCACGAGCTGTCCGGCGGCCAGCGCCAGCGCGTGATGATCGCGATGGCGCTCGCCTGCGACCCGCGCCTGATCGTCGCCGACGAGCCGACCACCGCGCTCGACGTGATGATCCAGGCCCAGATCCTGCGGCTGATCGAGCAGCTGGTGGCCGAGCAGGACCTCGGCCTGATGATGATCAGCCATGACCTGGCGGTGCTCTCCGACACCTGCGACCGGCTCGCGGTGATGTACGCGGGGCGCGTCGTCGAGGAGGGCCCGGCCGCCGAGGTGTACGAGAACGCCCGGCACCCCTACGGCAAGGCCCTGTCGGCGGCCTTCCCGCGGATCGGCGACACGGCCTCGCGGTTCGCGCCGCGCGGGCTGCCCGGCGACCCGCCCGACCCGTCCGCGCTCCCCGCGGGCTGCACGTTCCACCCGCGCTGCCCGGTCGCCCTCGACTCCTGCGCCACGGAGGACCAGGTCCTGCGGGACGCGGGCCCGCACCACCGCGCGGCCTGCGTGCACGCGGGCTCGCAGCTCCCCGCGCAGCCCACGGCGGCCTCGGCGGCGGAGAGCACATCGTGAACCAGAGCGCCCTGACGAGGAGCCGCGCATGACCACCGAGACTCCGGGCGGCCCCCTGCTGTCGGCCGCCGACCTGCACATCGCCTTCCCCGGCCGCCGCGGCGCACCGACCGCGCGGGCGGTGGACGGCGTCGACCTCGACATCACGGCGGGCGAGATCGTCGCCCTGGTCGGCGAGTCGGGGTGCGGCAAGACGACGCTGGCGCGTTCGCTGCTCGGCCTGGTGCCGCCTACGTCGGGCAAGGTGACGTTCGGCGGGCAGCCGCTCGACTACGCGGGCCGCGCCCTCAAGGCGTACCGCAAGCGCGTCCAGCTGGTCCTCCAGGACCCCAGCGGGTCGCTCAACCCCCGGCACACGGTGTACGACGCCGTGGCCGAGGGGCTCCGCATCCACGGGTACGCGGGCGACGAGCGGGCGGCGGTCGCCGAGGCCCTCTCGCGGGCCGGTCTGCGCCCGCCGGAGCGCTTCTTCCTGCGCTACCCGCACGAGCTGTCGGGCGGCCAGCGCCAGCGCGTCGTCATCGCGGGCGCGCTGGTCCTGGAGCCCGAACTCATCGTCGCCGACGAGCCGGTGGCGTCCCTCGACGCGTCCGTGCGCGGCGAGATCCTCGCGCTGCTGCTGCGCCTGCGCGACGAACTCGGTCTCTCCGCACTGGTGGTGACGCACGATCTGGGCCTGGCCTGGAACATCGCGGACCGCGTGGCGGTGATGTACCTGGGCCGGATCGTGGAGACCGGCACGGTGGAGGAGGTCCTGACGGCCCCTCGACACCCTTATACGCAGGCCCTGTTGTCGGTCCTGCCCGAGGCTCCCGGCGAGCCGGTGGTCCTCACGGGCGAGCCGCCGGACCCGTCACGCATCCCGGGCGGCTGCCGCTTCCACGCACGCTGCCAGATCCTCGCCTCCGGCGAGGCGGAGCGGGCGGGTGTGGCCGGGCGGTGCCGTACCGACGACTTGCCGGTGCTTTCGGGCGCGGGCGAGACACAGGTGGCGTGCCACTGGGCGACGGCGCAGGCAGCGCCCCGTTAGAGGCGCGGGGAGCTGCGCGGGGAACGGCGCGAGCAACCACACCGCACCCGCAGCCGAAGGACTACGCCCCCGCGGCTTCCACCAGTTCCCGGGACTTCTTCACGTCGTCCGCCATGGCGACGAGCAAGTCGTCGATCGAGTCGAACTTGGCCATCCCCCGCACGAAGGCGAGGAAGTCCACGGCCACGTGCAGGCCGTACAGGTCGAGCCCGACGCGGTCGATCGCGTACGCCTCGACGGTCCGCGCGGTCCCGTCGAACGTCGGGTTCGTGCCCACGGAGATCGCCGCGGGCATGGCCTCGCCCTCGACGTGCAGCCATCCGGCGTACACGCCGTCGGCGGGGATGGCGGTGTGCGGCAGGGTCTCCACGTTGGCGGTGGGGTAGCCGAGCTCGCGGCCGCGCTGGGCGCCGCGCACGACGACGCCCTCGACGCGGTGCGGGCGGCCGAGGATCTCCGCGGCGCCCGTCATGTCGCCCTCGGCGACCAGGCGCCGGGTCAGGGTGGAGGAGAAGGGCTCGCCGCCGCCGGCCTCGCCGCTGACGAAGAGGTCGATGACGTCGACTTCGTAGTCGTACGTCCGGCCGAGCTCGGCCAGGAAGTCGACGTTGCCCGCGGCCTTGTGCCCGAAGCGGAAGTTGGGGCCCTCGACGACCACGCGCGCGTGCAGCTTGTCGACGAGGACCTTCACCACGAAGTCGGCGGGCGACAGCTTCGAGAACTCGCTGGTGAACGGCAGGATCAGCAGCGCGTCCACGCCGAGGTCGGCCATCAGCTCGGCGCGCCGGTGGTGCGGGGCGAGCAGCGGCGGGTGGCTGCCGGGGCGCACGACCTCGCTGGGGTGGGGGTCGAAGGTGACGACCACGGCGGGCACACCGAGCTCGCGCGCCCGCTCCACGGCACGCCCGATGATCAGCTGGTGACCGCGGTGCACACCGTCGTAGGAACCGATGGTGACGACGCTGCGCCCCCAGTCCTGGGGGATGTCCTCCAAGCCACGCCAGCGCTGCACTTCTTTGCTCCTCGCCGAACCCGTGTACGTCACGTACGTCTGTACGTTCCCATTGCCGATAACGCAGGACTAAGACTGCCATGCCGACCCGTCCCCGCTCGCATCGGAGGGGGTGGCGGGGGTCACTCGGCCCGCTAGGCCGGGACCCGTACGCCGCCCGCGAGGTCGTCGATGGCGCGGCGGGCGCTGGGGCCGACCAGGGCGGCCCACTCGTGCGGCGCGGCGCCGAGCCAGCGGGCGAGGAGTGCGGCGAAGCCGGGCCGGGCGCGGGCCAGTTCGACCAGGCAGCGGTCGAAGCGGGACGCGCCCTCCGGAGTGCGCACGAACAGCAGTCCGACGCGGCGCACCCGCTCGCGGGCGCGGGCCTCCCCGCACTCCGCCTCCTCGCACCCCGTCTCCCCGCACTCCCCCGCGCCGCCCGCCACCGTCCGCAGGACGCTCTCCAGGACGGCGCAGTCCCTCTCCTGGCTGAGCAGCACGTCCAGCAGCTCGCCCCGCAGGTCGCGCGAGGCGGGGGTGCCGGGCGCGGCGAGCACGGGCGCGAGGGCCTCCCGCACCCGCGCGGGGCGGCTGTGCAGCAGCGCGGCCACCAGCGGGTAGAGGACGGCGCGCACGCCGGGGCCCTGTTCGAGGCGCCGGTCGATGTGCGCGGCGGCGGGCCCGGCCGCCTCGGGGCGGGCCTCCACCAGGTCGTGCACGAGCGTGGCCACGCGGCGCGCCAGGGCGGGCGTGGGCACGTCGGCGAGGCCGCAGAGGATGTCGTCGAGGGCCGGGCCCGGCGCGTGCAGGCGGGCGCGGAAGGCGTCGAGGACCGGGTCGGGGTGGGTGCTCAGGGCGGCGGCCAGCGCGCTCGCGGGCAGCTGCGGGTCGCCCGCGGCGAAGCGGCGCAGGGCGTGGGGCAGGTGGCGGGAGCGCGTCCACGGGTCGCGGACGAGGACGGCGAGCGCGGCGCCGTGCAGGGTGTCGTCGGCGGGGCGGGCGAGCAGCGCGAGGGCGGCCTCGCGCAGGAGGGCCCGGTCGGCGTCCGCGGTGGTGTGCGGGGCGGCGAGCGAGCCGTACGCCGCGGCGGCCACGCGGCGCCCGGGGCGCTCGTCGTGGGCCCAGCGGTCGACGGCGCGGCAGACGGCGGCGGGCTCCTCCTCGGCGAGCGCGGCGAGCAGCTCGTCGGCGCGGGCGTGGGCGCAGTCGACCAGGGCCTCGGTGAGGTCGTCGATGGCGCGGTGCCGGTGGGTGTGGAGCAGGGCCTGCGCGGCGGAGGCGACGGTGGCGTCGGGGGCGGCGTCCAGCGGCCGCTCGTCGGTGAACCAGCGGGCGAGGTGCGGCTGTACGCCCGCGGGGTCGGCGGCGAGCAGCTCGGCGACGGCGTCCAGACAGCGGCCCGGGTCCCCCGGCGGTCCGTCGTGCACGACGAGCCGCCGCAGCAGCGCGAACCGATCGGCCTCCCCCACCGGCAGCCGCAGCCAGAAGCCGGTGTCGAACTCCCCGCGCTCGGCGAGCGGTTCGAGCACCGCGAGGTACGGGGACGCGTCCGGCACGCGCAGCAGGACCTCGGTGCACAGCCGCCGGGCCCACCACACGGCGTCGTCCGCCCCGCCCGCACGGCCGCCGGACCGCCCCGGCGCGTCCGCGCGGTCCACCAGCACGTCCGCCAGCTCGCCCAGGCGCGCGGCCAGCTCGGCGGCGCCCCACTGCCGCCCCAGCGACAGCAGCGCCTGGACGACCGGGCCGATCCGGTGGCGGGGCACCGGCAGGGGGCGCGCGGTCCGCGGGCCGGGCCTGCGGCGGCGCTGCTCGGGGACGGCGGGGTCGCGGGCCGTGTCGCGGTGGCGCAGGACCAGGGTGGTCAGCGCGCCGTCCACGTCCAGGTGCGTGCCCTGGATCCAGTCGGCCAGCTCCTCGTGCGCGAAGCGGTAGCCCGGCCCCGCCGGTACCAGCAGCCCTTCGGTGAGCACGGCCGACGCCCACCCCGTGCAGCCGTGGAACTCCTTGCCGCTCGCCGTGCCCGACAGCGCTCCCCACGGGAACACCGCCTCGAAGGAGGCCCGGTCCAGCTCGCCCTGCCCCGGCCCCAGGCACCGCCGCGCCGCCTCGTGCACCTGCCCGGAGACCCGCGCCGCCAGGCGTCGTACGGCGCTGCCGCGCAGGCCGCCCGCCGCCGCGAGGCGCACCGCGACGCGCAGGCACATCAGGTCCAGGTAGGCGGCGAAGATCTCCTCGCGGCGCGGGGTGCCCGGCGACGGCGCGTCGGGCCGGGCGGCGCGCACCTCGCCGAGCAGCCGCAGCGCGAGCGGATGCCGGGCGTCGGCGTCGCGAAGGGCGCCGTCCGGGATGTCGTACCGCTCACGGGCGCGGCGGGCCTGCGGCTCCGGCAGGTCGTCGAGGCGTACGTGCCCGGGGATCCCCGAACCGGTGTCCGGGCCGTGCAGCGACGCCGCGTCGAAGTACGCCCCGGCCTGCTCCCAGTACTCCCCGCGGCAGGCCACGACGAGCCGCGTCCCCGTCCGGCCCAGCCACTGGTCGGTGCCGAGGCTCCACTCGGCGAGGCGGTGGGCGAGCACGGGCGGCATCTCCTCGGGTGCGTCGAGCAGCACCAGCAGCGGCCGCCCTGCCGCCCGCACGAGCCGGGCCACGCGGCCCGCCGAGATGTCCCCGAGTCCCCCGTTCTCCGGCGCCTCCTCGGAGGCCTCCAGGATCCGTCCCGCGCGGTCGAGCGCCCGCTCCACCGCGTCGGCCACCGACGCGTCGGCGGCCTGCAGATCGGCGCCGCGCAGCCACAGCGTGGGGGCGGGCCCGGCACCCTTGGCGCGGCGCGCGGCGAGCGCGGCCAGTT
>NZ_LIRJ01000180.1 GCF_001419745.1 Streptomyces silaceus
CCGGCACCCCGGTACCCGGAACCCCGCAAGCCCCCCACGGCAGACGACCAGAAGACAAACGGAAGCCCCCGTTCACCCCGGGGGCCGACGGGGCCGACGGGGCCGCATCCGAACCCGCCATGAACCGGCCCCGTCAGGGCCGAAAGCCACCGCCCCGGCTACTCGTCCTCGGCCAGCGTCAGCTCGACGCCGCCCACGAAGCCCGCCGAGAGGTTGTAGATGAAGGCGCCCAGCGTCGCCAGCGCCGTCGCCAGGACGACGTCGATGACCGCGATGATCGACGTGAACATCAGGACGCGCGGCAGCGACAGGAAGGACTGCAGGTCGAAGCCGTTGGACTCGTTCGAGCCCGTCGCCTCGGAGATCGTGCCGCCGACCGTGGAGAAGACGCCCATCGCGTCCATGACCATCCACAGGACGGCCGCCGCGACGATCGTGCAGATGCCGAGCGCGATGGAGAGCAGGAAGCTGACCTTCATCACCGACCACGGGTCGGCCTTGGCCACCCGCAGCCGCGCCTTGCGCGTACGCGGGGTCGTGCGCGCCCCCGTCCGCGGCCGGCGCACCGCGCCCGTCTGCGCGCCCTGCTGATACGCCTGCGGCGGGTGATACGGCTGGGAGGCCTGCTGCTGGCGCGGGCGCTCGCCGGGCAGCGCCCCGCCGCCCGTCGCGCCCTTGGCACCCCCGTAGGAGGCGTCGTACTGGCCAGAAGCCTGACCAGCGGTCCCTGGCCCTCGGGTGTCCGTCACAGTCCCCCCCTGGGATCCATGAGACTCATCTGAGTCGTGTGCATCTGCGGCGGAGCCACGGGCACCGTCCGTGCCGGTAGTGCCGGTCCGATTCGCCCCGGCGCCCGTGGCTCCACTCACGATGACTCACTCCTCGCGCTACTCGGCCGAGGAGTCCGTGCCCTCGTCCGTACCGACGACCGGCTCGGCGGCGTCCGACTCGTCGACGACATCGCCATCGACTTCCTCGGCCTCGCGTCCGGCCTCGGCGTTACGAGCGATACCGACCACGGCATCGCGCTTGCCCAGGTTGATCAGTTGGACGCCCATGGTGTCACGGCCCGTCTCCCTGACCTCGTTGACTCGCGTACGAATCACACCACCGGACAGCGTGATGGCGAGGATCTCGTCGCTCTCCTCGACCACCAGCGCGCCGACCAGCTCGCCGCGGTCCTCCACGATCTTGGCGGCCTTGATGCCGAGGCCACCGCGACCCTGAACGCGGTACTCGTCGACGGCAGTCCGCTTTGCGTACCCACCGTCGGTGGCGGTGAACACGAACGTACCCGGACGGACAACATTCATCGAGAGCAGTTCGTCGCCGTCGCGGAAACTCATTCCCTTGACGCCCGAAGTGGCGCGGCCCATCGGGCGCAGCGCGTCGTCCGTTGCGGTGAACCTGATCGACTGGGCCTTCTTGCTGATGAGCAGCAGGTCGTCCTCGGCCGAGACGAGCTCCGCGCCGATCAGCTCGTCGTCCGAACCGTCCTCAGTCTCGCGGAGGTTGATGGCGATGACGCCACCCGACCTGGGTGAGTCGTAGTCCTTGAGCGGGGTCTTCTTTACGAGGCCGCCCTTGGTCGCGAGGATCAGATAGGGCACCGCTTCGTAGTCACGGATCGCGAGGATCTCGGCGATCTGCTCGTCCGGCTGGAAGGCGAGGAGGTTCGCCACGTGCTGGCCGCGGGCGTCGCGTCCGGCGTCGGGCAGTTCGTACGCCTTGGCGCGGTAGACGCGGCCCTTGTTGGTGAAGAACAGCAGCCAGTGGTGCGTCGTCGACACGAAGAAGTGGTCGACGATGTCGTCCTGCTTCAGCTTCGTGCCGCGCACGCCCTTGCCGCCGCGCTTCTGCGAGCGGTAGTCCTCGGTCTTGGTGCGCTTGATGTAGCCACCGCGCGTGATGGTGACGACGATGTCCTCTTCGGCGATCAGGTCCTCGATGGACATGTCGCCGTCGAAGGGCACGAGCGCCGAGCGACGGTCCTCGCCGAACTTCTCGACGATCGCCGCGAGCTCCTCGCTGATGATCTGGCGCTGCTTCTCGGGCGAGGCCAGGATCGCGTTGTACTCGTTGATCTTCGCCTGGAGCTCGTCGTGCTCGGCGACGATCTTCTGGCGCTCCAGGGCGGCGAGCCGGCGCAGCTGCATCTCGAGGATGGCGTTGGCCTGGATCTCGTCGATCGACAGGAGGCCCATCAGGCCCTCGCGCGCGATGTCGACGGTCTGGCTGCCGCGGATGAGCGCGATGACCTCGTCGATGGCGTCCAGGGCCTTGAGCAGGCCGCGCAGGATGTGGGCCCGCTCCTCGGCCTTGCGCAGGCGGAACTTCGTACGCCGGACGATGACCTCGATCTGGTGCGTCACCCAGTGGCGGATGAACGCGTCCAGGGAGAGGGTGCGCGGCACACCGTCGACCAGGGCCAGCATGTTGGCGCTGAAGTTCGACTGCAGGTCGGTGTGCTTGTAGAGGTTGTTCAGGACGACCTTGGCGACCGCGTCCCGCTTCAGGACGATGACCAGGCGCTGGCCGGTGCGCGAGGACGACTCGTCGCGGACGTCGGCGATGCCGCCGATCTTGCCGTCCTTCACCAGGTCGGCGATCTTCTGCGCGAGGTTGTCGGGGTTGGTCTGGTACGGGAGTTCGGTGACCACCAGGCACTGGCGGTTCTGGATCTCCTCGACCGCGACGACCGCGCGCATCGTGATGGAGCCGCGGCCCGTGCGGTAGGCCTCCTCGATGCCCTTGCGGCCCACCACGAGGGCGCCGGTCGGGAAGTCGGGGCCCTTGATGCGCTCGATGAGCGCGTCGAGCAGCTCCTCGTGGGAGGCGTCGGGGTGCTCCAGCGCCCACTGCGCGCCCGCCGCGACCTCGCGGAGGTTGTGCGGCGGGATGTTGGTGGCCATGCCGACCGCGATGCCCGCCGAGCCGTTGATCAGCAGGTTCGGGAAGCGCGCCGGCAGAACCGTCGGCTCCTGGTTGCGGCCGTCGTAGTTGTCCGTGAAGTCGACGGTCTCCTCGTCGATGTCACGGACCATCTCCATGGCCAGCGGCGCCATCTTGCACTCGGTGTAGCGCATGGCGGCCGCCGGGTCGTTGCCCGGGGAGCCGAAGTTGCCGTTGGAGTCCACCAGCGGCATCCGCATCGACCACGGCTGGGCGAGGCGCACCAGGGCGTCGTAGATGGAGGAGTCGCCGTGCGGGTGGTAGGTGCCCATGACGTCGCCGACGACGCGGGCGCACTTGTAGAAGCCCTTCTCGGGGCGGTAGCCGCCGTCGTACATCGCGTACAGGACGCGGCGGTGGACGGGCTTCAGACCGTCGCGTACGTCGGGCAGCGCGCGGGACACGATGACGGACATCGCGTAGTCGAGATACGAGCGCTGCATCTCCGTCTCGAGCCCGACGGGCTCGACACGCATGCCCACGCCAGGAACGGTGGGTTCCTCTTCGGGCGTCACAGGGGTGTTCTCGTCGGCCATTGCTGGTCAAAGTCCTTTCGAGGTGCGGCTGGTACGGGCCGACTCAGATGTCGAGGAAGCGAACGTCCTTGGCATTGCGCTGGATGAAGGAGCGCCGTGCCTCGACGTCCTCGCCCATCAGCACCGAGAAGAGGTCGTCGGCCTGCGCCGCGTCGTCCAGGGTCACCTGGCCGAGAACGCGGTGTTCCTGGTCCATCGTCGTGACGCGCAGCTCCTCGGCGTTCATCTCGCCGAGACCCTTGAAGCGCTGGACCGAGTCGTCCTTGATGCGCTTGCCGGCCTGCCGCCCGAGCTCCACCAGGGCGTCGCGCTCCCGGTCCGAGTACGCGTACTGGAAGTCGTCACGGGACCACTTGATCTTGTACAGCGGGGGACGCGACAGGTAGACGTGCCCGGCTTCGACCAGCGGCCGCATGAAGCGGAACAGGAAGGTCAGGAGCAGCGTGTTGATGTGCTGACCGTCGACGTCGGCGTCCGCCATCAGGATGATCTTGTGATAGCGGAGCCTCTCGATGTCGAAGTCCTCGTGCACACCGGTGCCGAAGGCGGAGATGAGGGCCTGGATCTCCTGGTTGTGCAGGATCTTGTCGACGCGGGCCTTCTCGACGTTCAGGATCTTGCCTCGGATGGGCAGGATCGCCTGGTACATCGGGTCGCGGCCGGACTTCGCCGAACCACCGGCGGAGTCACCCTCGACGATGAAGATCTCGCACTTCGTCGGGTCGTTCGACTGGCAGTCGGAGAGCTTGCCCGGCAGGGAGGCGGTCTCCAGGAGGCCCTTGCGGCGGGTCAGGTCGCGCGCCTTGCGGGCGGCGACACGGGCCGTGGCGGCCTGGATGCCCTTGCGGATGATGTCCGCGGCCTCGTTCGGGTTGCGGTCGAACCAGTCCGTGAGGTGCTCGTGGACCACCTTCTGGACGAAGGTCTTCGCCTCGGTGTTGCCCAGCTTGGTCTTGGTCTGGCCCTCGAACTGGGGCTCGCCCAGCTTGACCGAGATGATGGCGGTCAGACCCTCGCGGATGTCCTCGCCCGTGAGGTTGTCGTCCTTCTCGCGGAGCAGCTTCTTGTCGCGCGCGTAGCGGTTGACCAGGCCCGTCAGTGCGGCCCTGAAGCCCTCCTCGTGCGTACCGCCCTCGTGCGTGTGGATCGTGTTCGCGAAGGAGTACACGCCCTCGCTGTACTGCGAGTTCCACTGCATCGCGATCTCGGCCGAGAGGAGACGCTCCTTGTCCTCGGCCTCGACGTCGATGACGGTCGGGTGGATGACCTCACCCTTGCGGGAGTTGAGGTACTTCACGAAGTCGACGATGCCGCCTTCGTAGTGGTACGTGACCGTGCGGGCCTCGTCGTCGTCGCTCGACTCGGCCGAGTCCGCACCGGCGACGGCCTTCGCCGACTCGCGCTCATCAGTGAGTTTGATCGTCAAACCCTTGTTGAGGAACGCCATCTCCTGGAAACGCCGTGCCAGCGTCTCGAAGGAGTACTCGGTCGTCTCGAAGACGTCCGGGTCCGCCCAGAAGGTGACCGTGGTGCCCGAGTCCTCGACCTGCTCGTGCTTGGCGAGCGGAGCCGTCGGCACACCCAGCTTGTAGTCCTGGGTCCAGCGGTAGCCGTCGCGCTTGATCTCGACCGAGACCTTGGTCGACAGGGCGTTCACGACGGAGACGCCGACGCCGTGGAGACCACCGGAGACGGCGTAGCCACCGCCGCCGAACTTGCCGCCCGCGTGGAGCACGGTCAGCACGACCTCGACGGCCGGCTTCTTCTCCACGGGGTGGATGTCGACGGGAATGCCTCGGCCGTTGTCGACGACGCGCACGCCGCCGTCGGCGAGGATCGTGACGTCGATCGTGTCCGCGTGTCCGGCGAGGGCCTCGTCGACGGAGTTGTCGACGACCTCCTGCACCAGGTGGTGCAGACCACGCTCACCGGTCGAACCGATGTACATGCCGGGTCGCTTGCGAACCGCGTCCAGACCCTCGAGGACGGTGATCGCGCTGGCGTCGTACGAGGCGTTGGCCTCGTCGTTCACGCCTGCGTCGGTGGACGGGATGTTCTCGTTGGGGTTGCCGGAATCGGCCACGAAGCGCCCTTTCTGGCACAGCACAAGCCAAGCACCCGGCGGTGGCCGGAGCGGCTGCGGCGTGTTTGTTCGGTAAGCCCTAGTCAGCGTTGCTCGGTGCGTCCCACAAGTGGGGCGGGATTAGCTTCCAGTCTACCGGTAGCGCTGACAGTGATGGGGGTTTGCCGGTACCTGAGTCCTCATGTGCCGCCCTGAACCGGCCTCGGCCGACTCCCCATATGCGGCCCAGGGCTCCAGAACGCTCACAGCGGCACTCAGCGCTTCGGGACGTCAACCACGAGCTACCGTCGGGAACGGCCTCAGCCGTAGGTGTCGCCGGGGCCCGTGCTGCCCGGTGCGCGCAAGGGTCCGAAGCGACGCGCGGGACCCCCGGGACCGAGGACTTTGATGAGGCGCACGGTGCCGTGGCCGAGGTCCTCGTTGAGGCGCGCGACCAGCTGCGGGGCGAGCAGGCGCAGGTTCGTCGCCCACGCCGTCGAGTCGCACTGCACGGTCAGGACGCGCTCGTCCTCGTCGTACCGCTGCGGGACGCAGTGCTTGGCCAGGTCGTCGCCGACGATCTGCGGCCAGCGGCCCATCACGCCGCCCACCGCGGCCGGCGTCTCCCAGCCGCGCTCGGTGATCAGACGGTTGATGGCGGAGCCCAGCGGCAGCGGATCGCGGCCGTCCGCGCGGGCACCGGAGCGCAGGCCGCCGCGCCGGGCCTGCTTCTTCTGCTGTGCGGCGTCGCCACGCGCGCGTGCCTGCTCCTTCGCGGCGCGCAGGGCGACCCGGGCGAGGTCGACGCCGGAGGGCTCAGGGGTCTTCGGAGCGGGTGCGGACGAGTTCTCGGCCGCCTCCTTGGCGGGCTCGTCGGCGCTCATACGCGCTCCACCGCGCCGTCGGACACCGCGTACCGCGTGCCGGTGAGCACGTCCGGGACGTCGTCGTCCACCGCGGCGGTGACCAGCACCTGCTCGCCCGGGGCGACCAGCTCCGCGAGCCGCTCCCTGCGCCGGGCGTCCAGCTCCGCGAAGACGTCGTCGAGGACGAGGACCGGCTCATTGCCCTCGGCCCTGAGCAGGTCGTACGAGGCCAGGCGCAGCGCCAGGGCGTACGACCAGGACTCGCCGTGGCTCGCGTACCCCTTCGCGGGGAGCTGGCCCAGCTTGAGGAGCAGGTCGTCGCGGTGCGGGCCGACGAGGGTGACGCCGCGCTCGATCTCCTGCTTGCGGGCCTCTTCGAGGGCGGCGATCAGCTGTTCGTAGAGCTCCTCGCGCGTGTGCCCCTCGCCGGGGGCCGACGGCTTGTACTCCAGGGAGATCGGGCCGCCGCCGGGCGCCAGCTGTTCGTACGCCTTGTCGGCCAGCGGCTGCAGCGCCGAGATCAGGTCGAGCCGCTGCGCGAGCAGCTCGGCGCCCGCGCGCGCGAGGTGCTGGTCCCAGACGTCGAGGGTGGACAGGTCCATGGACCGCCCGCCGTGCCGACGGGCGAGCGCGGCGGACTTCAGGAGGGTGTTGCGCTGCTTGAGGACGCGGTCGTAGTCGGACCGGACGCCCGCCATGCGCGGGGAGCGGGCGGTGATCAGCTCGTCGAGGAAACGCCGGCGCTCCCCGGGGTCCCCCTTGATCAGCGCGAGGTCCTCGGGCGCGAACAGCACGGTCCGTACGATCCCCAGCACGTCACGTGGTCTGACCTGAGAGGACCTGTTGATGCGGGCGCGATTGGCCTTGCCCGGGTTCAGTTCGAGCTCGATCAGCTGCTGGCGCTCGCCCTGCCGGACCGCGGCCCTGACGACGGCGCGCTCGGCGCCCATGCGCACCAGCGGCGCGTCCGAGGAGACCCGGTGGCTGCCGAGCGTGGCGAGGTAGCCGACGGCCTCGACGAGATTGGTCTTCCCCTGGCCGTTCGGCCCCACGAACGCGGTGACGCCCGGATCGAGAGGGACCTCGACCCGGGCGTACGAGCGGAAGTCGGCCAGCGACAGATGCGTGACGTGCATGGTGTGCGCCGACCTCCCCCGGCATGCCCGTGCTCAGCGCACAGGCTGTGGATTACTTCTTCTCCACCGCGTGGCCGCCGAACTGGTTGCGCAGCGCGGCGATCATCTTCATCTGCGGCGAGTCGTCCTGGCGCGAGGCGAAGCGCGCGAAGAGCGACGCGGTGATCGCCGGCAGCGGGACGGCGTTGTCGATGGCGGCCTCGACGGTCCAGCGGCCCTCTCCGGAGTCGGCCGCGAAGCCGCGCAGCTTCTCCAGGTGCTCGTCGTCGTCCAGAGCGTTGACGGCGAGGTCCAGCAGCCAGGAACGGATGACCGTGCCCTCCTGCCAGGAGCGGAAGACCTCACGCACGTCCGTGACCGAGTCGACCTTCTCCAGGAGCTCCCAGCCCTCGGCGTAGGCCTGCATCATCGCGTACTCGATGCCGTTGTGGACCATCTTGGAGAAGTGGCCGGCGCCGACCTTGCCCGCGTGCACCGCCCCG
>NZ_LIRJ01000181.1 GCF_001419745.1 Streptomyces silaceus
CCCAACCCTCCCCCCTGCTGCCCCGCGTCACCGCGACCACGATCACCGCCCTCGCCACGATGCGCGACCGGGACCCGGACTCGATCACCGAGAACACCCGGCTCTTCGACGACCTCGGCTTCGACTCCACGAGCATCCTCGAACTGCTCATGGCGCTGGAGGACGAGCTGGACTTCGAGTTCGACCCCGAGACGCTGGAGCCGGACGACTTCGAGACCGTCGGGTCGCTCGCGGCATACGCGGCCAGGCAGCTCGAGGAGCCCGAGCAGTGACCTACACCGCCGTCCCTCCGTCGGCCTCGCCGCCCGGCTCGCGGACACCGGTGCCGCTGCGCCTCGCGGCCGTGCACCGGCGCGGGTTCGACCCCGCCGAGGCCGCCGACGGCTCCCTCTCGGCAGGGGACCGCGCGTTCTACACGGACCTCGTGACCGCGGGCGGACTCCCGGTGGACGAGGAGGCCTTCACCGGAGGGCGGACGACGTACGCGGCGATGGTCTCGGCGATGCTCCCGGAACTCGCGCCCCGCGACGACTTCGACCTCGCGCTGCTGGCCCACGCGACGCCGGACGCGACACCCGGCTGGCCCCTGAGCCGCCTGGAGCGGTCCGCCACCCGTACCGGGCTGGCCTTCGCGATCTCCGACCAGGGGGCCACGTCGCCCTTCGCCGCGCTGCGCATGGCGGTGAACGGCATCGCCGTCCGGGAAGCCCGCCGCGCGCTGGTCCTGATCCCCGAACAGCGCGCCGTGTACCACCGGGGCCCGATTCCCGGGGAACTGCGGGCCCGGCACGACACGGCCGTCGCCCTGACCCTCGACGTCTCGGGCGAACTCGGCGCACTGGACTGCCACCACCACTCCGGGGTCGCGCCCGCCGACGTGCCCGGCCGGCTCGCCGCGCAGGCGCCACCGGCCGGGGCCGGCACGAGCCGTCCCGTGCTCATCGCGGGAGCGGGGCTGACCCGTCACCGGGGCGCCGCCCCCGACGGCTTCGAGGTGCGCACCGTCCCTGACGGCATGCCCGCGACCGGAATCTGGTGGGAGCTCGCCGGACAACTGGCGGACCCGCGCCGGGCGGACCGCACCATCCTCCTCGCCGACTACGACGCGCGGCGCGGATACCTCGGGCTGTGCCGGCTGGACGTCGCGGCGGACGCCGCCGCGGAGCGGACCGGGGCGGACCGGCAAGGAAAGAGGACCCATGTCGGGTGAGAGCGTAGAAGTGAGCACGGCCCCCGATCGCCTCGCGTTCCACCAGAGGCTCGGGGAGAGGGCGCGGACGTCCGGAGCGGGAGCGGCCGTCGAGTTGCTCTACCGTGCCGTCCCCGACGGCCTGGTGCTCCAGGGCCCCGCGGGCCACGCGGTGGTGCCGACGGGACGACTGCCCGGCGCGGCGGACCTGCTTCCGGAGCCGCTGCGGGGCGACGGCCTGTCCCTCGTCCGCCCGGGCGCCGACACGGCGTGGGCCGAGCGGACCGACGCCGTCGTCTGGCTGCGTCTGGGACTGTCCCGCGCGCTGCTCGACGCCTGCCTCACCCACCTCGAACAGCGCACCGTCCAGGACGCGCCCCTGCTCCGCCAGCAACTGGTCGGCGGGGCGTTGGCCGACGCGGCCACCGAGCAGACGGAGGCCGAGAGCGTCCTGCTCGTCCCCGGCCAGGAACCGGCCATGCTCGGCGACCTGCACCGCCGGATCACCGCCGTCGACCGGAGGCTGCTGCGCCTTCTGGGCGCGTTCGGCTTCACCGCCGAAGGCCCCGGCCGCACGGCCCTGCTCTCCGAGCTGATCGCCGACGTGTACGCCGGTCACCACCTCGCGGAACCAGAGGCCGTCCAGTGATCGAACTCGACCGTCACCACCGACTGCTCCAGGAGCAGGCCCGTGAATGGTGGGCCCAGGTGCGACCCCACGCGCTCGACGTGGACCGCGACCCGACGCTGCCCACCCGGCTGCTGCACCTCCCCGGACTCGACGTGCTCGCCACCGCCCAGATACCGCCCGAGTACAACCCGGATCCGCTGACCGTCTCCGGCCGGTGCTTCCACTTGATGACCGCCCTGGAACGAGTCGTGTACTACGAGGAAGCCGCCTGGGGCGACCTCGCCACGGCCCTGGCCGCACCCGGCGCGCCGATGGCGGGGGTGCTGGTGGACACCCTGGGCGACCGGGCGCAGAAGGAGTGGTTCTACGGACGGCTTCTCGCCGAGCCGACGTGGACGTTCTTCGCGCTGACGGAGCCGGACCACGGTTCGGACGCCGCCGCCATGACCACCTCGCTCACCCGTGCCGACGAGGACGGCCCCTGGCGGCTCGACGGCGCCAAGAAGTATGTGGGCAACGCGGTACGCGGCCGGCTCGGCGTAGTGTTCGCGCGGACGGGGAAGGGGCCGCTCGGCGTCAACGCCGTACTCGTCGAAGCGGGTCAGCCCGGCCTCGACGCGCGCCCCGTCGACACGCTCGGCCTGCGCGGCGCCCAACTCGGCGCCCTCACCCTGGAGTCGGTGGACATCGCCCCGGAGCGCATGCTCGGACGGCACCTCTCGCCCACCCGGCGGGGCATGGCCGGCTGGCTGCGCACCTTCAACCTGCTGCGGCCCGTCGTGGCGAGCATGGGCGTCGGCCTGGCGCGGGCGGCACTCGAATACGTACGGACCCGGCGCGACAGCCCGACACACGCCGAACAGCTCCGGCTCGACGCCCTGGAACGCCGCGTCGAGGGGGTGCGCCGCCTGACCCGACGGGCCGCCGCGGCGGCCGACGCGGACATCACGGCGGGCCAGCTGGCGTGCATGGCCAAGCTCCGCGCCGCCCGGCTCGCCGAGGACGTGACCGTGGCGGCCCTGGAGTTCTTCGGCCCCGGCGCCCGCCTCGACCACCCGCTGCTGGAGAAGCTCGCGCGTGACGCGCGCGGCATCGAGTTCATGGAAGGCACCGAGAACATCCAGCGCATGAGCGTCCTCAAGGACCTTCGCCGAGGTGGTCACCATGGCTGACGACCAGACGTCCGCCGCCGAGCCCGTCGCCGTGCGGCCGCCGCCGGCCAGGCGCTCGCTGCGGATCGGCCGCCTCGCCGTCCCCATGGTGCTGGGGGAGATCGTCGGCTATCTGACCATGCTGATCCTGGTGGCGATGGTGGGACGCATGGGCGGCAACGCGCTGTACGTGCGCTCGCTCTTCCTGCCCCTCGGCATGGTGTTCAGCGCCATCAACGCGGCTCTGGCCGTCAGCACCCAGGTCGCCTGCTCCATGAGCAAGGGCAAGAACGCTCCCGAGGACGTCTTCCCGCTCACCGTGAGCATGACGAAGGTCTGGGTGGTCGTCGGCACCACCCTGACGCTGCTTCTCTCCTTCGGCGCACCTGCCTTCGCCTCGTTCTTCGATGTGTCCGACGCCGCGTACGACGAGTTCGTCTGGTTCCTGCGGTGGATGTCCGTGGTCAGCCTGCTGGGCTTCGGGCCCGCCTTGTGCGCGTCCGCCCTGCGCGGGTTCGGGTTCGCCCGGCAGGGGCTCGTCCTCACCCTGGTGAGCTCCTTCGTCGAGATCGGGCTCGTGGCGTGGCTGGGCTTCGGCACGGGACTCGGGATGCACAGCCTGCCGATCGCCGCCGCGTTCTGTGCCGTGGCCGGCACGGCCGCGGGACTGTGGCTGCTGCGCCGCGCCGGGCTGTGGCGGCGCGGACAGCGCGCCCCGTGGCAGCCCGCGACGCTCGGCCACGTCCGGTCCGTCGGCCTGCCGGTGGGCGCGACCCTCGGCATCATCTCGCTCTACAGCCTGGCCCTGGTCTGGGTGCTCGGGCCCTTCGGCGAGGCGACCGTGGCGGGCTTCTCCACCGCCTCGTCCGTACAGAGCCTGATCATCATGCCGGCGCTCGTCTTCGGATCGGCCACGGCGATCGTCGTCAACCAACAGCGGGGCGCGGGCTCGTACACGAGTCTCGTGCCGACCTACCGCAGCGGCATCCTGCTGTCTTTCGCCGTCTTCGCCGCCATCGCCGTCGTGACGTTCCTGGGGCGGGACCAGATCGCCCAGGTGATGACCGGCGACGCCGACGCGGCCGCGGTGGCCGCCCGGTACCTGGGCATCGTGGGCCTCACGTACGCCGTCGAGGGCCCTGTCCTGGTGGCCCTGACCCTGCTCGAACACGTCGGCGGCGGCGGACGCGCCGTGGTCCTGAACGTCGTCTACTTCGGCGGGAACGTCGTGGTCGGCCGCTGGGCGGTCGCCGCCGTCGACAGCCCCGACGGGCTCTACTGGACCGTGGCCGTCTCCAACCTGGTCAGTGCGGTGGCCCTGGTCGCGGCAGCCGCCTACATGCGCAGGCTCGTCGCCGACGCCCGGGCGTCCGGGGCGGGCGGATGACGCGGACGGACAGCGACCGCGTCGACGTCTGGCACATCGACCTGGACGCCGCGGTGAAGAAGGCCGCCGTTTCGCTCCGTTCGGTCCTGAGCGAGGAGGAGAGGGCCCGGTCGGCCCGCATCGGCGACCCCGTGTCGCGCGCCAGGTTCGCCGCCGCACGCGGCGCGACCCGCCTCATCATCGGCCGGTGCCTCGGCCGCTCGCCCGCGGGGCTCACCTGGCGGACCGGCCGCTGGGGCAAGCCGCGCGTCACCGGCCACGAGGACGCCCTGCGCTTCAGCCTGTCCCACTGCGCGGGCCGTGCCGTGGTGGCCGTGACCGGCCCGCGGGACGTCGGAGTGGACCTGGAGCGGTCACGGGAGAGCCGGGACGTCGTGGCGCTGAGCCGCCGCTACTTCCCTGCCGACGAGAGCGCGCTGGTGGCCGAAGCCGCCGAGGACGACCGGCCCGCGGTGTTCCTGACCCTGTGGACGCGCAAGGAGGCGTGCACGAAGGCGGCGGGAACGAGCCTGCTCCGGCACGGCCTGCGGCTGTCCGTCACCGGGGCACGCGGGGCCGACGGCGCCGTCCTCGCCCACGACCCGAGCCGACAGCTGCCCGGCAGCTGGACGGTGCACGACATCCCCGCCCCACCCGGACACGGCGCGGCGGTCGCCGTGGACGGCGACGCACCCGTACACCTGACGATTCGACCATGGGAGCCGCAGTGAGCGAGACCCGATGGGCCCCCATGCTCTGGGGCCAGGAGCACTACTGGTTCCTGTACTTCGACGTGCCGGCCTACGGCGCCGACCGGGACTGCGTGAAGATCACCCGCACCTGGCGCCTCGACACGGACCTTCCGGACGACACCGTCCTCGCGGCGCTCAGCGCTCTGGTCCGCCGGTACGAGTCGCTGCGGACCAACTTTCTCCACGACGGGACGGGAACACCCGTCCAGGCGGTGCGACCGCCCTGGGAGGTCACCTTCGCGGTGCGCACCGAAGGCGACGCATCCGACATCCCCGCCGTCACGGAGCGTCTCGCCGCCACCGCCTTCGACCCGGCGCGGGACAGACCCGTCAGGTTCGCCCTGATCAGCGCGCCGGGCCAGGGCGCCTGGGTGGTGGCGACGGCCGTCCACAGCGCGATCGACGGGCAGAGCTGGATGGTCCTGGAACGCGCGTTCCACGCCCTGTTGGAGGCGGACGACCAGCCGTTCCCGGCGGCACGCCAGCCGCGGGAGCAGGCCGAGCTGGACCACTCCGCCGGGAAGGCCCGCTACCGCGAACGCATGCGCGCGTACTGGCGCGACTGCTACCGGACGATCCCGCAGGGCATGTTCCCCGACTACCGGCCCGCTCCCGTGGGGCACTTCGGCGGCCACACCCCGCCGAGTCCGTACGAGCGGGTGACCCTGAGCTCCCGGCGGCTCGCGTTCGCCGCCGAACGCGTCGCCGCCCGGCGCAGGATCGCTCCCGGCGTCGTCTACCTCGCGGCCTTCGGCGTCGCTCTCTCGGCACTGTCCGGCAACCGGCGCTGCGTGATCTCGATGGACACGGCCAACCGGGCCGACCCGGCCCTGACCGCCTCCGTGGGCTGCTTCTTCCAGCCCGCGCTCGTCGTCTTCGACACGGCTGCCGAGGACACCTCGCAGGCCCTGCTGACCAAGGTGTTCCGCGCTGTCGTGGCGGCCCAGCGCTACGCGCGCTACTCGTCGCTGGAGATGACCGAGGAGCGTGCCCGGGCCGGACACGAGCGCGGCATGAACCTGCGGATCGGCGTCACGTACAACTACTTCGCCCGGACGCGGCCGGAGCACGACCCCGAGGTCCCGCACAGGGACGACGCGAGCGACAGCACGGAGGACTTCGTCGTCGAGAAGGCCCCCATCGACTGGCAGGACAACAGCGCCGACCTCTACCTCGCGGCGGAAACGGGCGACGACGGGGTGGTCCTGTCGATGCACGGCCACACCTCGGTGATCGGTGCCGACCGCATCGCGCGGGCCCTGCGCGCCATGGGCGCGCTGATCGCCGGCTGGGCCGACGGCACGGTTGCGATGGACGCGTCGGTCCGTTCGGCGCGGGACCGACTCGGCTTTCCCCGGCGCGAGTTCGGTCCGGACTGGGTCCTGGTGGACCACTCCTGGGTGGACACACGGGCGTGCGCCGCGCGCCTCGCCGCGCTGACAGGGGTGACGTCGGCGGCGGTCTTCGCCGAAGGGACCGCCGACGGCGAGGACCGGCTGGTCGCCTACGCGGCCGGGCCCGTCACCCCTGCCGGACTCCGTGCCCAGCTGGCGACCGGACAGGTCGACCAGCCCTCCCTGGTCCTGCCCCACCGGTACGTGGTGTGCGCGCAGGCACCGGACGAGGAGAGCCGGGAAGCCTGGGCGACGGCCCCGGTGGCGGCCGAGGGCGACGGGCTCCCGCCCTCCCCGGTGCCGCCGCGCACCTCCCGGGAACGGGCCATGGCCGCGGCAGTCCGTGCCTGCGTCCCCGGCCACCCGGCGGACATGGCCACCCCTTACCTGCCGGCGGGCGGCAGGACGGCCCTCGCACCCCACGTGACCGACCACCTGGACGCGGCCGGCTTCACCGGGATCGTCCCGGCCGACCTGCTGGGACCGCTGCCCCTGGGCGCGGTCGCCGCGAAGCTCACCCCGACCGCCACCGCCAGGAAGTGACGATGGACAGCACCGACGTGAACACCGTCCGCCCCACCGCCGCCGACGACGGCCCCGGACTCCCCGGCCTGCCCCTGACCCGGACCTGCCCCTACCACCCTCCCCAGGAGTACGAGGAGCTGCGCGCCCGCGGCCCGGTGACGAAGGTCAGGCTCTACGACGGGCGCGAGATCTGGGCGGTGACCGGCCACGCGGCCACGCGCTCCCTGCTGCTGGACGAACGACTCACCGTCGACCGGGACAAGGCCCCCTTCCCCCGGCTGGCGCGGCTGCTGGTGCTGGGACGCCCGGACCGCCACCCCGCCATGCGGGCGCTCCTGCGCACCGATCCGCCGCTCCACACCGAGCAGCGCAGGGCCCTGCGGCCGGGGCTCGCGCTCAAGCGGACCCAGCACTGGCGGCCCGCGATCGAATCCGCCGCCGGCGCGGGCCTCGACACGCTGGCCACCACGGCGCGGGGCGAGCCCGTCGAGTTGCTGGGCGGCTACATCCGGCCGCTGGTCACGGCGGGCATGCACGAAATGCTCGGCATCCCGGAGCAGGACCGCGCACACTTCCACGCATTGCTCCACCGGAACTTCGATCCGGTGCCCCACCTCGTGGAGTACCTCTCGGCGCTCTGCGCGGCCAAGCAAGGCCTCCTCGCCGAAGGCGTACCGGGGACCGGGCTGCTCGACGACCTGGCCCGCCAGGTGAGCGAAGGAGCGCTGACGGCCGAGGAGTTCGCGCACTACGGCACGGTCCTCATCGTCGCCGGGCAGGACGTCACCGTCGCGACCATCGGCCTCGCCGTCCTGACCCTGCTGGAACACCCCCACGAGCTCGCCCGCGTGCGCGACGACGCGGACCACTGGCCCCACGCGGTCGAGGAGCTGCTGCGGTTCCTCTCCCTGACCGGAGGCCTGGTGCGCGTCGCCACGGCGGACATCGAGACGTCGGGTGTCGTCATCAGGGCCGGGGACGGGGTCGTCCTGCTCAATCCCGCGGCCAACCGCGACCCCGATGTCTTCCCCCGGCCCCACGAACTCGACCTGCTGCGGAGCACGCGCAACCACCTGTCCTTCGGCTTCGGCGCCCACCAGTGCATCGGCCAGAACCTCGCGCGCCTGATCGTCGAAGTCGCGCTGCGGGGCCTGTTCGACCGCTTCCCGACGCTGCGGCTCGCCGTGCCCCTGGACGAGGTGCCGGTCCGCCAGGGCCTGGTCTTCGGCCTCAACGCCCTGCCCGTCCAATGGTGATCCCCCGTACACATCCGGGGAGTGAGTACGTGACAGCAGTGACGACAGCCGCGGCCACACGGACGGTCATGGTGGGAAGCGGGCCGCTGGCCGCCGCCGACGTCGTGTCGGTCGCGCGGCAGGACGCCCGGGTCGCCCTCGCGCCCGACGCCGTCAAGGAGATCGCGCGCGGCCGCGAAGTGATCGAACGTCTCGCCGACGACAGCACGCCCCACTACGGGATCTCGACCGGATTCGGGGCCCTGGCGGGCCGGCGCATCCCGTCCGACGCCCGCGCGCTCCTGCAGCGCAGCCTGGTCCGCTCGCACGCCGCGGGATCGGGGCCCGAGGTGGAACGCGAAGTGGTGCGCGCCCTGCTGGTGCTGCGCCTCTCGACGCTGGCCACGGGGCACACGGGAGTGCGGACACGGACCGCCCGCGGCTACGCCGAACTGCTCAACGCGGGGATCACCCCGGTCGTCCACGAGTACGGCTCACTGGGCTGCTCCGGCGACCTCGCCCCGCTCGCGCACTGTGCCCTCGCCGCGATGGGCGAAGGCACGGTCCGTGACGCGCAGGGCACCCTGATGCCCGCGGCACGGGCGCTGGAGGCGGCCGGCATCGCCGCGCTCGACCTCGCGGAGAAGGAGGGCCTCAGCCTCATCAACGGCACCGACGGCATGCTCGGCATGCTGGTGCTGGCCCTGGCGGACTTGCGCCTGCTGCTGCGCACCGCCGACCTCACCGCAGCGATGAGCGTCGAGGCCCAACTCGGGACGGACGCCGCCTTCGCGGCCGACCTGCAGGCGCTGCGCCCCCACCCGGGCCAGTCCGCGAGCGCCGCCAACCTGCGTGCGCTGCTGGCCGGTTCGCAGATCATCGGCGAGCACCGGCGCGCCGAGTGCGGCTGTGTGCAGGACGCGTACTCGCTGCGCTGCGTCCCGCAGGTGCACGGCGCGGCGCGCGACACGATGGCCCACGCCGAGAGCGTCGCCTCCCGGGAGCTGGCGAGCGCCGTCGACAACCCCGTCGTGACCCCCGACGGACGCCTGGCGAGCAACGGCAACTTCCACGGCGCGCCGGTTGCCTGCGTCCTGGACTTCCTGGCCATCTCCGTCGCCGACGTGGCCTCGATGGCGGAGCGCCGCACCGACCGCACCCTCGATCCGGCCCGCAGCCACGGCCTGCCCGCCTTCCTCGCGGCCGACCCCGGTGTCGACTCGGGCCACATGATCGCCCAGTACACACAGGCGGCCGTGGTCTCGGAACTGAAGCGCCTGGCCACACCCGCCTCGGTCGACTCCATCCCCTCCAGCGCGATGCAGGAGGACCACGTCTCCATGGGCTGGTCGGCCGCCCGGAAACTCCGCCGTGCCCTCGACGGCCTCGCCCGCGTCCTCGCGGTGGAGCTGTACACGTCCGCCCGCGCCCTGGACCTGCGCGCTCCGCTCCGCCCCTCTCCCGTCACGGCGGCGGTGCGCGACGGTCTGCGCGAGGCGGTGCCGGGACCGGGGCCCGACCGGTATCTCGCCCCGGAGATCGAGGCGACCTTGCGGTACGTGGTCTCGGGCCGGGCGCTCGAAGCGGCGCGGTCGGCGGCGGGACGCGCTCTGGAGTGACCCACCGCCGACGGGCCTGCGCGTACGGAGGCCGGTTCAGACGAAGCGGCGCAGGAACTGCAGCGAGGCGTCGGCGACCTCCTGCCACCTGCTGTCGAGGGTCAGCGCGTGGTCCCGCCCGTGCATCTCCATGATCTCCGTGACGCCCTTGTTCGACTTCTGTCGTTTGTACGCGCCGCTGGCGAGCGCCCAGGGGATCGCGTTGTCCCGGCCGCCGGAAATGATCAGCAGCGGACCGCGCTGCGGGTTGCGGTAGTCGGCCTTCGCCTCCGTGCGCGGGTTGAAGTTGGCGAGGACCGCCTGCATGGGCGGGGCGCACGGCGCGGGCACCGCGTACCGGTCGTAGATCGACTTGGCCTCCTCCTCGCTGACGGCGTTGGCGTAGGCGTAGCGGAACTGGTCGTAGGTCAGGAGCTTGGCGCGCTTCCGGTTGGCGGGGTTGGCGATCATCGGGATCAGCGAACGGACCGTCGACAGGGGGAAGGCGACGACGCCGCGGAACGGCGCCGGATTGATGGCCACCGAGGCGGCGGACAGACCGCGGCCCGCGAGGATCTGCGTGAGCATCCCGCCGACGGAGTGCCCGATCACGACGGGCTTGCGCTCCAACGTGCGGATGAGGGACGCCAGATGATCGGTGACCTGTCCGATGGTCTTGCCCGCGATGGCCTCGGGGTGCTTCCTGGCCTCGGCCACCGTGACCGGTTCGTCCGGCCAGGTGAGTGCGACCGGTGCGTATCCCGCGGCCTCGAAGTAGGGGAGCCAGTGGTCCCAGCTGTTCGTCAGCATCCACAGGCCGTGCACGAAGACCGCCGGCGTGCGACCGGAGGCGTTGGCCCGTTCGATCTGCTCTGTGTCGGTAGCGGACATACCCAGACGCTAAGGTCGCAAGTGCCCGTCCGTAAGGGAGAGTTGGCGGACTGGCCGATACTGCCGCGTGCGCTTCCGGATCGTGCGGTGCCGTCGGCGCGCGGACCGCGCCGCGCCGCCCCGTCAGCGTGCCGCCCCCGCGAGGACCCGGTCCACCTGGCGCGGCGACAGCGCGTGCTCGACGGCCAGTATCCCGGCGCCGACCGCCGCCGCGTTCTCGCCGGTGCGGCTCGGCTCGATGCGCAGGACATGCGTGGCCAGCGGGTGCGAGCGGCGGTACACCGCCTCCCGTACGCCCGCGAGGAGCTGGTCGTGGACGGCGGCGAGCGCGCCGCCCACCACCACCGTGTCCGGGTTGAAGAAGTTCACCAGACCCGCGAGCACCTCGCCGACCGCCCGGCCGGCCTCGCGGACCATGCGCACGGCGTCGCGGTTGCCGGACTTGACCAGGCGTACGACATCGCTGCCCGAGGACGCCTCCAGGCCGAGGTCCGCCAGCCTGCGGGCGAGGGCCGCGCCGCCCGCGATCGCCTCCAGGCAGCCGGAGTTGCCGCACCGGCAGGGATCCTCCAGATCGCCGACCCGGATGTGCCCGATGTCGCCCGCGCTGCCCTGCGCCCCGCGGTGCAGCCGGCCGTCGGCGACGATGCCGCAGCCGATGCCGGTGCCGACCTTGATGTAGAGCAGATAGCGGGTGTCGGGGAAGGCGCGGCGCTGCTCGGCCAGCGCCATCACGTTCACGTCGTTGTCGACGAGGGCGCGGGCGCCGAAGCGGTCGGCGAAGAACTCGGGGATCGGGTACTGGTGCCAGCCCGGCATGATCGGGGGATCCACCGGGCGGCCCGTGGAGAACTCGACGGGCCCCGGCACCCCGACACCGATCGCCTGGAGCGCGTCCACGCCGTGTCCGCTCTCCTCGAGCAGTCCGAGCAGCGTGCGCTCCACGTGGCCGAGAACCGCCTGCGGGCCGTCCGCGATCGACAGCGGGTCCTCGCGCAGCGCCAGCGTGTCGCCGCCGATGTCCATCAGCGCGACCCGGCAGTGCGAGGCGCCGAGGTCGACGCCCGCCACCGCGTGGTCACGGGTGCGCAGCCGCAGTGTGCGGGGCGGGCGGCCGCCGGTGGAGCTGCCGTCGGCCTCCTCGGCCAGGAAGCCGTGCGCGATCAGGGCGTCCACGCGCTGCGACACCGTCGACCGGGCGAGCCCGGTCACCCGGGCGATGTCCGCGCGGGTCCGGGCCGCCCCGGTGCGCAGCAGGGCGAGCACGTCGCCGGGCGAGGAGGGCACAGCTGCGGGGTGGTGATCCGGCGCTCCAGACATGCAGCCACCCTAGGGACGACTTTCGCTGCTCACAAGGCCGATGCTGTTCGATCGTCGACCTAAGTCTGCACCAACTGCCCTGTAAACAAACGCGCTTGAGCCCTTGACAGGTCAAAGCCCGCTCATCACATTGCTCTGCAGACCGCTGCCGAAGGAGCCGAGGGTGCAGGCGATGCAGGCAAGGCAGATGAATCCGGCGATGCTGACGATGCGAGGGATCTCCAAGAGCTTTCTCGGGGTGCGCGTGCTGCACGGCGTCCCGCTCGACCTGGAGGCCGGCGAAGTGCACGCACTCGTCGGCGAGAACGGCGCGGGCAAGTCCACCCTGATGAAGATCCTCGCGGGCGAGCACGTCCCCGACGAGGGCACCATCACGCTCGACGGCGAGGAGCGCCGCTTCACCCATCCCGCGCAGGCCCAGGCCGCCGGAATCGGGATCATCCACCAGGAGTTCGCGCTCCTCGCCCACCGCACCGTCGCCGAGAACGTCTTCCTCGGCCGCGAGCCGACCCGCCGCGGCCTCGTCGACCGCCGCGCGATGGAGGCCCGCACCGCCGAACTCCTCGACGAGGTGGGCGTGTCGGGCATCACCCCGCGCACGTACATCCGTGACCTGTCCGTCGCCCGCCAGCAGACCGTCGAGATCGTCAAGGCGCTCGCCTCCAACGTACGCGTCCTCGTCATGGACGAGCCGACCGCGCCGCTCGCCGACCACGAGGCGGGTCTCCTGCACGCCCTCGTCCGCCGCCTCGCCGACCGGGGCCTCGGCATCCTGTACATCTCCCACCGGCTGCGCGAGGTCTTCGACCTGTCGCGGCGCATCACCGTACTCAAGGACGGCCGCCACGTGACGACGGTGCCCACCGCGCGGACCGACACCGACCAGGTCGTACGCGCCATGGTCGGCCGGGAGCTCAGCGCCTACTACCCGCCCCGCGCCCGCCCCGAGGACCTCGGCGAGGTCCGCCTGACCGTGCGCGGCGGCGGCAACGCCCGCCTGAAGGGCATCGACCTGACCCTGCGCGCGGGCGAGGTCACCGGCATCGCGGGCCTCCAGGGCTCCGGGCGGACATCACTGGCCCGGGCCCTGTTCGGCGCGGCGCCGTTCACCGAGGGCGAGGTGACCGTCGACGGCACCGCCCTGCGCCCCGGCAGCCCCCGCCAGGCCATCCGCGCGGGCATCGCCCTGGTCACCGAGGACCGCAAGGCCGAAGGGCTCGCCCTGCGCCAGTCCGTGCGCGACAACGCCCTGCTGGTCACCCGGGCCGTCCCGGCCCGCGAACGCCCGCCCGCGGCACGTGAGGTGAGCGCCCTCCTGGAACGCGTACGGCTGCACGCCCGAGGCGAGGACCAGCAGGCCCAGTACCTCTCCGGCGGCAACCAGCAGAAGGTCGTCATCGCCAAATGGCTCGCCGCGCGCCCCCGCGTCCTCCTCTTCGACGAACCGACCCGGGGCGTCGACGTGGGCGCCAAGGCCGCCATCCACACCCTCGTCCGCGACCTCGCCCGCGAGGGCCTGGCCGTCCTCATCGTCTCCTCCGAACTTCCCGAACTGATCGGCATGAGCGACCGGATCCTCGTCATGTCCGAGGGCCGCGTCACCGGCGAACTCCCGCCGGGCGCCGCCGAGGAGGACGTGATGCGCCTCGCCACCGGACACACCGCGCGGCCCGGGACCGACAGCACCGCACAGGAAGGAGCCGCATGACCGGCACCGCCGTCGCGCCACCGCCCACCGTCACGTCCGGCGCCCCGCGCCGCAGCCGCCTCGCCGATCCGGCCGTCGGCGTATGGCTGGCCGCCGTCGCCGTCACCGCGCTCGGCTGGATCGTCGTCGCGGCCCGCGGCGGCGACTTCCTCACGCTCTCCAACGTCGTCGGAATCCTGCAGAACTGCGTCGCCCTCGGCCTCGTCGCCGTCGGCCAGACCGCCGTCATCCTCAGCGGCTCCCTCGACCTGTCGGTCGCGTACCTCATCAGCCTCGGCACCCTGGTCGCCGCCACCACCATGGAGGACGGCGGTGTGTTCACGGCGGTCCTCGCCGTGCTCGCCCTCTCGGCTGCCGTCGGCCTCGCCAACGGCCTCATCGTCACCGGCCTCAAGGTCAACGCCTTCATCGCCACGCTCGGCACCGCGTTCATCCTGCGCGGCTGGATCGAGGACAACTACACCGGACCCGCGGGCAAGGTCTCCGCCTCCTTCCAGCACCTCGGCTACGACCGCGTCGGACCCATCCCCGTCTCGCTGTTCCTCCTGCTCGCCGTCGCCGCCGCGCTCTGGGTGATCACCCGCCGCACCCGCTTCGGCCACCATCTGTACGCCACCGGCGGCGACGAGCACGCCGCCCGGCTGTCCGGCGTGCGCACCCGGCGCACCGTGATCGCCGCGCACGTCCTGTGCTCGCTGTGCGTGGGCGCCGCCGCGCTGTTCCTCGCCGCGCGGCTCGGCGCGGGCGCCCCCTGGGCGGGCACCGAGGCCCGCTACGACCTGGAGTCGATCGCCGCCGTCGTCCTCGGCGGCACGGCCCTCGCGGGCGGACGCGGGGGAGTGGTCGGCACCCTCGGCGGCGTCCTCGTCCTCGCCGTCCTCGACTCCGTCTTCAACCAGCTCGGCGTCGACCCGTTCTTCAAGAACGTCGTCCGCGGCGTCGTCATCATCGCCGCCGTCGCCCTCTACGCCCGCCGCGGCAGCAGGAGGCAGCCCGCATGACCACCGCAACGGCACCCGGCCCGACGTACCGGCGCGTGGTCCGCTCGCTCGGCACCGGAGCCCCCGTCTACGCGCTCCTCCTCGTGCTGCTCGCCGCCCTCGCGATCACCGACCCGGGCTTCTACGAACCCGACCGCTTCCTCGCCTTCGTCAAGCGGGCCGCGCCGCTGGTGATCCTCGCGGCCGGGCAGTATCTGGTCATCGTCTGCGGGGAGTTCGACCTGTCCGTGGGCGCCGTCGTCACCGCCGGGGTCGTCGCCGCGGCCGAGGTCTACGGCACCTATCCGGGCGCGTCCTGGCTGGTGGTCGCCCTCGGGCTGCTGGTCGCGGGAGCCCTGGCCGGACTGGTCAACGGACTGATCACCACCCGGCTGCGCGTCCCCTCCTTCATCACCACCCTCGGCATGATGCTCATCCTCGAAGGCGCCGTCTTCTTCTGGACCGGCGGATCGCCGCACGGCCAACTCCCGCAGGACTTCCGGCAGCTGGGACGCGGCACGGCGATGGGCTGGCTGCCCTGGGCGGTCCTCGCCTGCCTCGTCGCGGGCGCGCTCGCCGTGTGGCTCATGCGCTCCGACTTCGGCCGTACGCTCGTCGCCACCGGCGACAGCGAGCGCGCCGCCGCCCTCGCCGGAGTACGGGTGCACCGCGCACGCGTCATCGCCTTCGTCCTCTCCGGCGCTGCCGCCGCCCTCGCCGCGATCCTCGTGGGCGGCTTCTCCGGGGTCTCCGCGCAGGCGGGGCGCGGCTACGAGTTCGAGGCCATCACCGCCGTGGTCCTCGGTGGCGTCGTGCTCGGCGGCGGGCGCGGCAGCGTCGTCGCCGCGATGGCCGGCGCCTTCTCGCTGCAGGCCCTGTTCACGCTGCTCAACCTGCGGGGCGTGTCCGGCGCCCTGGAGTCCACCGTCCAGGGCGTCATCGTCATCGCCGCCGTCGGCATCGGAGCCGCCGACTGGTCCCGGGCGCGCCGCCGACGTACCCACTCCTCGGGAGGAACACCCTCATGATCCGCAGACGCACCCTCGCGTCGGCCGCCGTCCTGCTGACGGGCGCGCTGCTCACCTCGTGCTCCAGCGACATCCCGCCCGACGCGCCCGCCGTGGCGAGCGGGAGCGCCGACAGCGGTGGTGACAAGCCGTCGAAGTTCTTCCAGCAGGACGATTACGAGCGTCAGTTGGCGCTCGCCGAGCAGACCCCGAAGGGCCCGGCGGGCAAGCCCTGGGAGCAGATGCTCGCACCGGAGATGACCGGCACCGCCCGGTACAGGAAGAAGGGCTCGGGCGGCGTGCACCTGTGCTTCTCCAACGCGGGGGTCTTCAACCCCTGGCGGCAGGTCGGCCTGAAGAACATGAAGGCCGAGGTGAAACTGCACGAGGAGATCACCGACTTCACCGTCCTGGACGCGCAGGGCAAGGACGACAAGCAGATCTCCGACATCCAGGAGCTCGCCGGCGACAAGGACTGCGACGCGCTCATCGTCTCCCCGAACACCACCGCCACCCTCACCCCCGCCGTGAAGGAGGCCTGCGGCAAGCTGCCCGTCATCGTCTTCGACCGCGGGGTCGAGACGGACTGCGCCGTCACCTTCGTCAACCCGATCGGCGGGTACGGCTACGGCGCGGTCGCCGCCGACTTCCTCGTCGACCAGGTCGAGCCCAAGGGCAAGATCCTCGCCCTGCGCATCTCACCCGGCGTCGACGTCCTGGAGACCCGCTGGTCGGCGGCGAAGATCGCCTTCGACAAGAGCGAACTCGACGTCGTGGACGTCAAGTTCACCGACGGCGACCCCGCGAAGACCAAGTCGATCGTCGCCGACGCCCTCGCGCGGCACGGCTCCATCGACGGCGTCTGGATGGACTCCGGCGCCACCGCGGTCGCCGCCGTGGAGGCCTTCGAGGACGCGGGCGTGGACGTGCCGCCCCTCACCGGCGAGGACCAGCAGGACTTCCTCCAGGCCTGGAAGGACAAGAAGCTCACCGCGATCGCGCCCACCTATCCGACCTTCCAGTGGCGCACGCCCGTCATCGCCGCCCTGCGCGTCCTCGACGGCAAGCAGGTCCCCAAGGAGTGGAAGCTGCCCCAGCCCACCGTCACCCAGGACAACCTCGACGAGTACCTCCGGGACGGCATGCCGCCGCTGCACTACGCGATGTGCGGCTGCCAGAAGCTGCCGGGCTTCCCCGAGGACTGGGGAGGCGAGAAGTGACTCCCCGCCACCATGCCCCCGCGTGGCAGGTGGGCGCCAACCCCTGGATCTGGCACTCGCCCGTGACCACCGAGGCGCTCACCGAGACCCTGCCCCGGCTCGCGCACTGGGGCTTCGACTGCGTGGAACTCCCGCTGGAGCACCCCGACGACTGGGACCCCGCGTCCGTCGCCAAGCTTCTGGACGCCACCGGCCTCGCCCCGGCCGCCGTCGTCGCCGTCATGTCCGACGGCCGCAACCTCGTCCGCGCCGACCCGGCGACCGCCCGCGCCACCCAGGACTATCTGCGCCGCTGCGTCGACGCGGCCCACGCGGTGGGCGCCCCCGTCGTCGCCGGGCCCGTGTACGCCCCGGTCGGCCGGACCTGGCGCCTCGACCGCGCCGCGCGCACGGCGGCGTACGACGAGTGGCGTGCCCACCTCGCCCCGGTCGCCGTCTACGCCGCCCGCGCCGGGGTCCGCATCGCCGTCGAACCCCTCAACCGCTACGAGACGAGCCTGCTCAACACCGTCGCCCAGACCCTCGAAGCCCTCGAAGGCCTGCCCGAGGACGTGGTCGGCATCGCCCTGGACACGTACCACCAGAACGTCGAGGAGCACTCGCTGCCCGAGGCCGTCCGCGCCGCGGCGGGCCGCATCGCGCACGTCCAGGTGTGCGCCAACGACCGCGGCGCGCCCGGCGCCGACCACCTCGACTGGCCCGGCTTCCTGTCCGCCCTGCGCACGGCGGAGTACCGGGGGCCGTTGTGCATCGAGTCGTTCACGGCCCACAACGACTCCATCGCCGTCGCCGCCTCCGTCTGGCGGCCGCTGGCCCGCAGCCAGGACGCGCTGGCCACCGACGGCCTCGGCTTCCTGCGCCGCACCCTCGAAGCCCTCTGAGTTTCCGGCATCCGGCACCCGCACCCCCGTCCACACAGAGAGGACCCGCTCATGGGCTGTCATGCTCGTGACATCAATGGTCTGAGAAGCCTACGAAGAGGTCTCGTCGCCCTGGTCGCGGCGCTGCTCCTCACCGTGGCCTTCCTGCCCGGCACCGGAGCCACGGCGGCCGACAAGGCCCCCGCCTTCCGCGCCCTGCTGTTCACCAAGGCCGTCGGCTACGTCCACGACTCCATCCCGGCCGGCATCCAGATGGTCAAGGAGCAGGCCGCGGCGAACAACTTCGAGGTCGTACAGACCGACGACGCCACCGTCTTCGACGACGCGAAGCTCAAGGACTTCGACGTCGTCATCATGCTGCAGAACTCCGGCATGGTCTGGGACACCGAGGCCCAGCGCGAGGCGATGAAGACGTACGTGAAGAGCGGCAAGGGCGTCGTCGCCCTGCACAACACCCTCGACATGGGCGTCGAGGACTCCTTCCCCTGGTGGGACGACCTCATCAACGCCGGCGCCCACATGCCCGCCCACTCACCGGGCGTCCTCAAGGGCACCGCCAAGGTCGCCGACCGCGCGCACCCCTCCACCAAGGGCCTGCCCGAGCGCTGGGAGCGCCCGGAGGAGTGGTACAACTTCGACAAGAACCCCCGGGGTGACGTGCACGTCCTGGTGACCGCCGACGAGACGACGTACGACCCCGGCGGCTCCGCGATGGGCGCCGACCACCCCATCTCCTGGTGCCGCAACGCCGAGGGCGGCAAGGTCTGGGCCACCGCCATGGGCCACGACAAGGCCTCCTACACCGAGCCCGCCTTCCGCGAGCACGTCCTCGGCGGCATCAAGTGGGCCGCGGGCAACGCGCCCGGCGACTGCGGCGGCACCGTCTGGTCCGGCTACGAGAAGACCGCCCTGGACGACAACACCGCCGACCCCATGGAGCTCGACGTCGCCAAGGACGGCAAGGTCTTCTACGTCCAGCGCAGCGGCGAGGTGAAGATCTTCGACCCGAAGTCCCACTCCACCTCCACCGCCGGCAAGCTCGACGTCTACACCGGCGGCGAGGACGGCCTGGTCGGCATGGAACTCGACCCGAAGTTCGCCGACAACCGCTGGATCTACCTCTACTACGCGCCCGCGAAGGCGACGGACGACGTCAACCGCCTCTCCCGCTTCACGGTCACGAAGGACAACACCCTCGACCTCGCCAGCGAGAAGAAGCTCCTCGACGTCCCCGCCTACCGCGACCGGACCTTCCCCGAGCCCGGACACACCGGCGGCGCCGTCGAGTTCGGCCCGAACCGCACCCTCTACCTGGGCGTCGGCGACGACACCCCGCCCAACCTCGACCCGGCCTGGCAGGGCTACGCCCCGCTGGACTGGCGCCCCGGCAAGCAGATGCTGGACGCCGCCCGCACCGCGGGCAACACCAACGACCTGCGCGGCAAGATCCTGCGCATCAAGCCCACCGACTCCGGCGGCTACACCATCCCCCAGGGCAACCTCTTCAAGAAGGGCACGCCCAAGACCCGTCCCGAGATCTACGCGATGGGCTTCCGCAACCCGTTCCGCTTCACCGTCGACCCCAAGAACGGCTACGTCCACGCCTCCGACTACGGCCCCGACCGCGGCGGCCCGACCACCGAGCGCGGCCCCGAGGGCCTCGTCGAGGTGAACGTCATCAAGAAGGCGGGCAACTTCGGCTGGCCCTTCTGCCACGGCAACAACCAGGCGTACGCGCCCTACGACCCCGACACCCAGAAGGCCGGCGCCAAGTTCGACTGCGCCAAGCCGACCAACCCCTCACCCAACAACACCGGCCTGAAGGACCTGCCGCCCCTGCAACAGCCCGACATCTGGTACGGCTACGGCACCTCCAAGGAGTTCCCCGAGGTGGGGTCCGGCGGCTCCGCGCCGATGAGCGGACCGGTCTACCACTACGACGCCAAGAACCCCTCCAAGACGAAGTTCCCCGCCTACTTCGAGGGCGCCAACTTCTTCTACGAGTGGGCGCGCGACTCGGTCAAGGAGCTCCGCTTCGACAAGGACGGCAAGCTCCTCAAGATCAACGACTTCCTCAAGTCCGCGAAGTTCGCCAAGCCCATGGACATGACCTTCGGGCCCGACGGCTCGCTCTACGTCCTGGAGTGGGGCAGCGAGTTCGGCGGCGGGAACAACGACTCCGGGCTCTACCGCATCGACTACGCCCAGGGGCAGCGCATCCCGCTCGCCAAGGCCAAGGCGTCCGCCACCAACGGTCCCGTCCCGCTGAAGGTCGACTTCTCCAGCGCGGGCAGCACGGACCCCGACGGTGACTCCCTCACCTACGCCTGGGACTTCGACGGCGACGGCACCTACGACTCGACCGAGGCGAACCCCTCCCACACCTACACCGCCAAGGGGGACTTCAACGCCCAGCTGAAGGTCACCGACTCCAGCGGCAAGTCCGGCTACGCCAACATCCCCGTCACGGCCGGCAACACGGCCCCCGAGGTGACGATCGAGACGCCGGTCGACGGCAAGCTCATCGAGTTCGGCGACAAGATCCCGTACAAGGTGAAGGTCACCGACCCCGAGGACGGCACGATCGACTGCTCCAAGGTGACCGTGAACCCCGCCCTCGGCCACGACGACCACGAGCACCCCACCACCGACATCCCCGGCTGCGAGGGCACCGTCGACACCGGTGACCTCGGCGGCCACCCGGAGGGCGCCGACCTCACCTACGTCCTCAACGCCAAGTACACGGACAAGGGCGGCGACGGCGTCGGCACCCTGACCGGGTACGGCCGTTCGGTGCTCCAGCCCGAGCACAAGCAGGCCGAGTACCGCGACGACCAGTCGGGCACCCGGATCGTGTCGCAGGAGGGCGCCGAGAACGGCAAGCGCATCGGCGACATCAGCGACGGCGACTGGATCGCGTTCAGCCCGATGAGCGTCGAGGGCGTGAGCGCGGTCAGCTACACGCTGTCGTCGCCCTACGGCGTCGGCTCCATCGAGCTGCGCGCGGACGCCCCCGACGGGAAGCTGCTCGCCACGACGCCCGTCCCGAACACCGGCGGCTGGGACACCTACCAGTCCACGCCCGCCGTCCCCGTCGAGGCGCTGACCGGAACGCACAAGCTCTATCTGGTCTTCACGTCCGGCCAGGACAACGCGTTCGACGTCGACGCGGTGCAGTTCACCACGTCATAGTCGAACAGTAGTCGCCACAGGCATACGAAAGTCCGCGGTGCGCCCCTGTCCACAGCGCATCGCGGACTTTCGCGTCCCCGTCAGCGAGTGCCGACCGCCGCTCGCACGGCCCGGCGGGCCAGCTGGCAGTCGTCGTGCAGCCGCCTCAGCAGCAGCCGCTGTTCCTCGCCGGACGGCGCAGCACCGGGATGGGCCGGGCCCGGTGCCGCCGGGGTCGATTCGTGCATCGAACGCTGCACGGCCGTTTCGTACGTACGGATCTCGCGGGTCAGCACCAGCATCAGGTTGACCAGGAACGCGTCGCGCGCCGCCGGACCCGCGGCCTGCGCCAGCTGGCTGATCTCGCGCCGGGCCGCCGGGGCGTCACCGAGGACCGACCACAGGGTGGCCAGGTCGTACCCGGGCAGATACCAGCCCGCGTGCTCCCAGTCGACCAGGACGGGTCCGGCGGGCGAGAGAAGGATGTTCGACAGCAGGGCGTCGCCGTGGCAGAACTGCCACATGGACTGGTGGCCGTTGCCCTGGTGGCCGACCGAGTGCGCGATGCCGTGCAGCAGCTTCTGCAGGTCGCCCATGTCGCGGTCCGTCAGCAGGCCCAGCTCGTGGAAGCGGGAGATCTTCCTGCCGTAGTCCATCGGCCTGCCGAACATCTCCGTCGGAGGCCGCCACTGGTTCAGGCGGCAGACGGAGCCGAGCGCCGCGCGGACGTCCGCCCGGGGCGGCGCCTCCAGCGGATGCCGGGTCAGTGCCGCGATGCGCCCCGGCATGCGCTCGATCACCAGCGTGCAGTCGTCGGGGTCGGCGGCGATGAGCCGCGGCGCCCGGACCGGCGGACGGTGCCGGACGAACGACCGGTATGCCGCTATTTCGTGCCTGATCCGCTCGGCCCACACAGGTGAGTGATCGAGTAAACACTTGGCGACGGCGGTGCTGCGCCCCGCCGTGCCGACGATCAGTACGGTGCGGCCGCTTCTGCGCAGCACCTGCACGGGGTGGAACTCCGGACAGATGCGGTGCACCGAGGCGATCGCGGTGCGCAGCTGCGCCCCCTGGGGGCCGGACAAGTCGAGTCTCCCGCTGAGCGGTTGGGCGCCGGTCCCCGGCACACGGCGCGCACGGCCTGCGCCGAGCTGCGTGGACGAGGGGCGCACCGGCTCCAGATAGGGGCCGTTCCCCGCGGTGGGGGACACCTCGCGGGTCCGGGGGACCGGAGGGCGCGGGTGGAGCGGCCGGGGCGGGGCGGACACGGAGGACGATGCTGCGTACATGGGCGATACAGATCCCTTCGTGTGCCTGCGAGTTGCGTGCGCCTCCCGGCCCGATCGCTTTCGGGTGCACCCTGGGGAGTGCCTTGCGGCGACCGGGTCGGGGTGGCGCACTCCTACCTGACACCCGTCGTCCCCTGGCACACCATGTGGCGCACCCTGGCGAACCCTGGCGAATAGTCGCTCAGCAACTGACAGAGGGTTACTGTCAACTCAGCCGAGAACCTGGGGGCTTGACGTGAACGGACAACCCAATACCCGCCTCTCGGACCTGTTCGGCCTGGCCGGCTGGTCCAAAGGGGAGCTCGCGAGACTGGTGAACAGGCAGGCGGCGGCCATGGGCCACCCCCAGCTGGCCACCGACACCTCGCGGGTCAGGCGGTGGATCGACATGGGGGAGATCCCGCGCGATCCCGTACCTCGGGTGCTGGCGGTCCTGTTCACCGAGCGTCTCGGCCGTGTCGTGACCACTGAGGATCTAGGTCTGGTCCGGCACGGGCGCGTAGGGAAGCGGCGTGGCGACGGGAGTGTGGAGCACCCCGACGGCGTGCCGTGGGCGCCCGAGCGGACCGCCGCGGTCCTCACCGAATTCACGGGAATGGACCTCATGCTCAACCGACGCGGCTTGGTGGGCGCGGGCGCTGCGCTTGCCGCAGGCTCCGCACTCAGCAGCGCCATGCACGACTGGCTGCACACCGATCCGGCCCTCGCGGCCGACGCCCCCCGTCTCGACGATCCCCTGCACGCCGACCCCGCCGGGTTCGACCGCTACGAGGCCGCCCCCATCGGGTCACAGGAGATCGAGGAACTGGAGCGCTCGGTCGAGGTGTTCCGCGCCTGGGACGCGGCCCGCGGAGGCGGGCTGCAGCGCAAGGCCGTGGTGGGCCAGCTCAACGAAGTGGGCGGCATGCTCGCCTACCGACACCCCGACCACCTCCAGCGCCGCCTGTGGGGCGTCGCTGCCAACCTCGCCGTGCTCGCCGGCTGGATGTCGCACGACGTCGGCCTGGAGCCCACGGCGCAGAAGTACTTCGTCATCGCGGCGCACGCGGCCCGCGAGGGCGGCGACCGCCCGCGTGCCGGGGAGGCCCTGTCCCGGGCCGCGCGCCAGATGGTGCACCTCGGCAAGCCGGACGACGCCCTCGACCTGATGAAGCTCGCCAAGTCGGGCGCGGGCGAGGAGGCACTGCCCCGCACCCAGGCGATGCTGTACACCATCGAGGCCTGGGCACAGGCGTCGATGGGGCGCGGTCAGGCGATGCGGCGCACCCTCGGCCTCGCCGAGGACCTCTTCGTGTCGGACAAGGGGGACGTGCCGCCGCCGAGCTGGATGCAGATGTTCGACGAGGCGGATCTGCACGGCATGCAGGCCCTGGCCTACCGCACCCTCGCCGACCACGATCCGACCGCGGCGAACACCGCGCAGCGCCATGCCAGGGAGGCGATCGAGCTGCGGTCCAAGAACCGCGACCGGTCGCAGATCTTCGACTACATCTCGCTGGCGTCGGCCTGCTTCATCGCCGACGACCCGGAGCAGGCCGACCGGTACGCCCGGCTGGCGCTGGTGTCGATGCGGGCCAACTCCTCGCACCGCACGTGGGACCGGCTGCGCGAGATGTACCGCCTGACGGCGCAGTACGCCGGGTATCCCAAGATCCAGGACCTGCGCGAGGAGATCAAGCTCGCGCTGCCGAAGGGACCCAAGGGCGCGGGGAGGACGGCACGGGCGTAGGACGCACGAAGAAGACCGGTACACGCGCGCACCCGTGCCCACCGGGCAGCGGGGTGTGAGCGGGCCGCTGTGCGGCGTGCTCAGATACGCGCGATCAACAGGCAGGCGTCGTCCTCGCGCGGAGCCTCGCCGTACTCCTCGACGACGATCCGCACGCAGTCCTGCGCCGTACGCTCCTCGGTGAAGCGGGGGGCGAGGGACAGCAGCAGGTCCGTCGCCGTCTCCCTGTCGCTCCGTGGCACCAGGCCGTCGGTGTGCAGCAACAGCAGGTCTCCGGGCCGCAGTTGCTCGTCGGCCTGCTCGTACGTCGCGCCGGAGGTGGCACCGAGGAGCACGCCCTGCGGTGGCGTCAGCGCGCGCCCCGTCCCGTCGCGGAACAGCAGCGGGGCGGGGTGGCCGGCCTGGGACCAGGTGAGCAGGTGCGTGGCGGGCTCGTAGCGACAGCAGACGGCGCTGCCGAGGGCGGGCTGGGCCGTGGCGTCCAGCAGCTGGTTCAGCCAGCCCATGAGCTGGCCGGGCGGTGAGCCCGCCACGGCCATGCCGCGCAGCGCGCCGAGCAGCATCGCCATGCCGGAGGTGACGGTGACGCCGTGTCCGGTGAGGTCGCCGACGCTCAACAGGGCCTGGCCGTCGGGCAGTTGCATGGCGTCGTACCAGTCCCCGCCGATGAGCGAGCTGGTCGAGGAAGGGAGGTAGTGCGCGGCGAGGTCGAGTTGGCCGGGGCCGCCGTGCGGAAGGCGTAGCGCGCCGCCCCACGGCGGCAGGACCGCTTCCTGCAGTTCGACCGCGAGGCGGTGCTCGGTCCGTGCGATGTCGTGGTGGCGCTGGAGCGAGTCACGGGTCTCGCGCACCACGCGCTGGCTGCGGCGCAGTTCGCTGACGTCCCGCAGGACCGCCCACATGGAGACAGTGGAGCCGTCGGAGGCGAGGACGGGCTCGCCCATCATGTGCACCTGGCGTACGCGCCCGTCGGGCCGCATGATGCGGAACTCGCCGTCGATGGGCTTCCCGTCGATCAGGCAGTCCGTGACCATCGTGGTCAGCTGCGGCTGGTCGTCCGTGTGCACCAGCGAAGGGAGTTCGTCCAGGGAGAGCGGGGGAGCGGCCGGGTCGCGGCCGAGGATCTGGTACAGCTCGCCGGACCAGCTGGCCTCGTCGGTGAGCAGGTTCCATTCGGCGCTGCCCACCCGGCTCAGGAGCGAGTCCTCGTGCGGCTCCGCGGCCGTGGACGCCGTCGCGGTCTCGTCGTCCGCGCCCGGCGGTCCGTCCCGCAGCTGGGCGAAGTGCGTGTCCAGGTCGTTGAGTTGATGGACCGCCAGGTCGCACAGGGCGCGCTGCCAGCGGCCCGCGGGATCTCCGACGTCCGTGGCGGTGTCGCGTCGCACGGCGTCGACCTCGCCCCGCAGCCGGCGTGTCTGCGAGATCAGCGCGTCGACCGTGCCGCGCTCCGGCGGCTGGGCGGCGGCGTGGTCCGCGAAGACATGGGACGGCATGGGGTGCTCCGATGAGGATGCGGTGCGACCAGCTTGACGGGTGGTGGACCGCTAATGACTTTCGCACAGCCGAAGGTGGCCTGTAAGGGATTTGGCAACACACGATGCGGTGGTGCTTCTGGCATATGCCGTTGGCTTGCGGAGATCCCGTGCGCAGAAGCGGGAGTCTATGGGGAAACGGTGAAGAAAGCGTAGGGGCCTGCATCGGAATGTGGTGATCCGTCGGTGGATTTCAGGTGACGCGGCGAACGTCCGGTGTCGGGTGACAGGGGGCGCGGCAGCGGAGGCGGGGCGCGCGGAAGGTGAGAACGGCGCGAATTGCACGCCGTCAGTCAGCCGAGCGCCGCGCCGGACGGTGATGGCCGCACGCGTGGATCTCGTTTTCCTGTGCGGTGCCCCGCTCTGTCGCCGTCAGCCCGGCCCCACATCCTCAGGACCGCAGATAGTGGATGACCGCCAGCACCCGGCGGTTGTCGTCGTGCGACGCGGGCAGGCCGAGCTTGTCGAAGACCGCCGCCACATGCTTCTCCACCGTGCCCGAAGAAACGAAGAGCGCCTGCGCGATCCCCGCGTTGGACCGCCCCTGCGCCATCAGCGAGAGCACCTCGCGCTCCCGTTCCGTGAGCGGCGCCAGCTCCGCCGCACGCCGGCCGGCCCCGGCCAGCTGCGTGACGACCTCGGGGTCCAGCGCGGTGCCGCCCGCCGCCACCCGCTCCAGCGCGTCCGCGAACTCCGCGACGTTCGCCACCCGGTCCTTGAGCAGATAGCCGACGCCCGCCGAGCCCGCCGCGAGGAGCCGCGTCGCGTACTTCGTCTCCACGTACTGCGAGAAGAGCAGCACGCCCGTGCCGGGGTGCGCGGCACGGATGTCGATGGCCGCGCGCAGCCCCTCGTCCGTGTGGGTCGGCGGCATCCGGATGTCGACCACGGTGACGTCCGGGCGGTGCGCGGCGACCGCGTCGCGCAGCGCGTCGGCGTCCCCCACGGCGGCACAGACCTCGTGCCCGCGCTCGGCGAGCATCTGGGCCAGCAACTCCCGCAGTACGGCGGCGTCCTCGGCAATCACGACACGCATGGCCCGCATGCTCTCACGTAAGCTCCGACCTGGGCTGCGACCTGTGCTCACGCGTGCAGCGGCAGCTCGACGACGACCGTGGTCGGGCCGCCCTCGGGGCTGCGGACATCGATGCGCCCGTCGACCGTGCGGACCCGCTGCGCGAGCCCGGTCAGACCGCTGCCCGCGCCGGGCGCCGCGCCGCCCCGGCCGTCGTCGGTGACCCGGAGCGTCAGCAGACCGTCCCGCTGCCCGACGTCGATCGTGACCCGCCGCGCCCCGCTGTGCTTGATGACGTTCGTCAGGAGCTCGGCCGCGCAGAAGTACGCGATGGTCTCGATCGCCGGAGTCGGGCGGTGCGGCACGTCCGCCGACAGCTCGACCGGCACGGTGCTGCGCGCGGCGAGTGTGGCGAGTGCGTCGGGCAGGCCGTCGTCGAGGGCGGGCGGATGGAGGCCGCGGGCCAGGTCGCGGAGTTCGGTGAGCGCCTCGGTGGCGTTGCGGTGCGCGCCGTCGACGAGCTGCCGGATGCGGACGAGGTCCAGCTGCTCCCCGCCGTCGAGCCGCTCCTTGACCATGTCGAGGCCCATCGCCACGGCGACCAGGCGGACCTGC
>NZ_LIRJ01000182.1 GCF_001419745.1 Streptomyces silaceus
CCCCTGGGCCCCGGCGCCCCCGCCGACACCCGCGCCCTCGCCCTCCTCGACGCCCTGCTGCGGCTCAAACTGGACACGCGCCCTTTGATGCTCGCCCTGGAGAGCGCGGGCAGCGGCAGCCCGTACCAGAACGAGACGTACGCGCTGTGGCACGCCGAACTCACCGCGCTGCTCACCGAGGCGCGCGGCGAGCGGAACGCGGAATTCCTCGCGCACGCGCTGCTCGCCTCCGTGCGCAGCGACCTCATCGAACACCTCCGCACGACCGGCACCCCGCCGCGGACGATCCACGACGGGGTGGCGGCCCTGGCCCGCGCGACGCTGGCGGGCGGCGAGGGCCGACGGCAGGCCTGATCAGCCGACGAACTCGAACACGAGCGGCCGGACACGTCCCGGCCGACGAACCGTCGGTCAGCCCGCGAACGTCAGCGAGGCCTCGCGGGACGCGTTCCCCTGCGCGTCCACCGCGCGCACCCGGGCCACGTACCGGGTGCCGTGCTTCGTGGCCGGCAGCGGGATGTCCAGGGAGTTGGGGCGCGGCATGAAGTAGTACTCGGCGAGGACCTTGCTCGACAGGAGCTTCGCGCCGGTGGCCCGGTCCTCGACGTCGACGCGGTAGTGGTGGACCATCTGGTCGTCGCGCGCCTGGTCGATCCGCAGCGCCCTGGCCCTGCCGCCCTTGTCACCCTTGACCAGGGTCAGCGGACGGCGATCGGTGAAGCGCGGCGCGGTGGTGTTGCGCCGGGCGTCCGTGTACGAAAAGCCGTCCTTGATCTCCTGGGGGCTGTCGCCCTTCAGGCGTACGGTCCACGTCGGTCCGCTGAGCGTGCCCGCGCTGGCGTACGGCGGCTGCCAGTTGGCCGACCACGTGCCGTCGGTGTAGATGTCGTGCTTGTCCGCGGCCATGTTGACGCGCGCGATCTGCGTGCGGTCGCGGTAGACCTCGACGAACAGCGCCTGTGCCGTCGGCGCCTCGAAGCGGTCGGCGAGGCCGGTCTCCGTCACCGCCTGGTAGCCGTGGTCCATCTCGACGTAGGACATCGATCCGTCGTTGACGGCGGTGAAGTCCCGCTGGTGGACAGAGCGTTCGTCGTTGATGTTCAGGTGCGAGTGGCCGGAGAAGTAGATCACCTGGGGGAAGGCGCTCAGGTCCTCGGTGAGCCGCGGGTTCGACGCCTGCTGACCGTCCATCGCCGTGCCGGGCGCGGGCCGGTGGCCCTGGACCAGGATCGGGGTGCGCGCGTGCGCCGGTTCCGCGGTGAGCTCGGCGAGTCGCTTCTTGAGCCAGGCACGCTGCGCGGGGTCGGAGTTGTACGTCTCCGTATTCACCGTGAACAGGCGCACCCCGCCCACCGTGGACTCGTAGTAGCCGCCGCCGGAGTCGGGGAACCACGCGCGCGGGTAGTGGGCGCGGATGTCGGCGAGGCTCGCGTCGTGGTTGCCGTTGGAGAGCAGGACCTGGGTGTCGTCCATGCCCTTGCGCTGGAGATTGGCGCGGAAGATCTCGGAGACGATGCGGTGGTCGCCGCCACGGCCGTCGCCGTTGTCGTTGATCATGTCGCCGTTCGAGAGGATGGCGTCCGGCTCGGGGAAGACGGACGCGAGGGTGTCGAAGAAGCTCTCGTACTTCTTGTCGTTGTTCTTGTGGTCCCCGATGTGCACGTCGGACATGACGACGAGGCGGGCCAGCGGCTTCTCGGCGGTCCGGATCAGATAGCCGGCGTGCACCGGAGCACCGGCCCGGCCGCCACGGAACGCGACCGCGCTGACGTTGGTGTCCTTCGTGATCCGCAGTGGCCGCCCCGGCACGTACAGGCGGCTGTCGCGTGTGGGCGTCGTCCCGTCCAGCGTGTAGCGGATCGTGGTGCCGCGCTCGGCCCGCAGCGTCAGCGAGACGGGGCGCTCGTAGCGGCCGCCCGCGCGGCTGAGGACCGGCGCGGCGGGGGCCCTGCCGGCCAGGGCGGCGTGGGCGCCGTCGGCGGGCGCGCGGTCACCGGCGGCGCGTACCGGGACGCCGTCGGCGTGGGCGGAGCCCGGCAGGAGCAGCGCCAACGACGCGGCGGCGATCACGAAGGGGGTACGTCTCACGGAGGGGGTTCCTTGCCTCTGGCCGGGCCTACGGGATGTGCCGCCCGGCGTGAACTCCGCCGACGCTAGGCTCCGTTGGTGAGGTAACGAGGGGAGACCAGTTACCTTCCGGTGACTTGACCGTGAATCACGGTCGCGCCCGCTCCCCCGGCGACGGGTTCGAACGGGTCAGTCGGCACTCTCCGCCCGGGCGTCGCCCTCCTCCCGGACGAGGGCGACGCGGGCGAGCCTGCCGATCTCCAGGGCCGTCCACAGGGCACCGTCGGGGCCGACGGTGATGCCGTGCGGTTCGGAGCCCGGGGTGGGCAGGTCGTGTTCGGTGACGGTGCCGTCGGGGGTGAGGGAGCCGACGCGGTTTCCGCCCCACTCCGTGAACCACGCCGTGCCGCCGTCGTCGACGGTGACGGCGTGCGGGCGGGCGGCGCGGTCGGGCAGCGGGTACTCGGTGATCCGGCCGTCGGCGGTGATCCGCCCGATCTGGCCGGCGGCGATCTCGACGAACCAGAGGGCGTCGTCGCGCCCCGCGGCGATCCCCACCGGCGCCGCCGCCTCGGTCGGCAGCGGATGGAGGGCGACCTCGCCGTCCATGCCGATCCGCCCGATGGCGTTGGCCTGGTTGAGCGTGAACCACATGGCGCCGTCTCCCCCGGCGACGATCGCGGACGGGAACGCGCCACTGACCGGGAGCGGGAACTCGGTGACCTCGCCATCGACGGTGATCCGCCCGATGCGGTCGGTGGCGGTCTCGGTGAACCACAGCGCGCCGTCCGGCCCCGCCGCGATGCCGAACGGTCCGCAGCCGGGGGTCGGCGGCGTGAACTCGTCGACCACGCCGTCGGTGGTGATCCGCCCGATCCGGTGCGCCTTGTACTCGGTGAACCACAGGGCGCCGTCGGGCCCGGGGACGATGACGGTCGGCCCGCAGCCGGGGTCGAGCGCGCGGCTCGTCGGCTCCGCGCCCGGGACGAGCCTGCCGATCCGGCCGCTGTGGACCAGGGTGAACCACAGGGCGCCGTCCGGGCCGGTGGTCAGGGCGTACGGTCCGGCCTCGCCGTCGGACACGGTGAACTCGTCGACGGACACCCGGGTCGCCGGGGTGCGGTGGGCGGAAGTGGGGTCAAGTGCCATGGCGGCGGCCCTTCTGACGGGTGGACAGGGCACGCGCGGGTCGACGCGCCAGGGAGATCCTCACCCGAACCGGCCGACTCCATCAACGAGAAATTCCCGTCGCCGGGCCGCGTCACCCGCCGCGCACGCGCCCGTCGACCGCAGCCCCACGGTCCCCTTTCAACGCCACTCGAATATTAGGTTAGGCTGCCCTAAGTATCGAGATCACACGGTCGCGCCGCGGGCACACACCCGGGATGGTCGACTTAGGTCAGGCTAAGCTAAGTTATCTGCGCGGAACGGCACCACAAGTACGTCACAGGGGAGGGAACGTTCTTGAGTCTGCCGGTCATCGACCCCTATCCCATGCCCGACCGCTCCGCGATCCCACCCTCGTGCGCGCTGTGGAGAATCGATCCGGCACGCGCCGCCCTCCTGATCCAGGACATGCAGAACCACTTCGTCGCGGCGTTCCCGGCAGGCCGCTCCCCCGTCGCCGAACTCATCGAGAACGTCGTCGCCCTGCGGGAACTCGCGAGGACGCTCGGCATACCGGTGATCTTCAGCGCCGAACCGGCCGGACAGTCCCCCGACCAGCGCGGACTCATGGCCGACGTCTGGGGGCCCGGCATCGGCGCCGAGCCCGCTGCCGCCGCCATCGTCGCGGACCTCACCCCCCCGCCCCGGCGAGCACCTCCTGGACAACATCCGGCCCAACGCCTTCCTCCGCAGCCACCTCGGCAGGCTGCTGCGGTCCGCGGGCCGGGACCAACTGATCGTCTGCGGCGTGTACGCGCACTTCGGCGTACTGCTCACGGCGATGGACGCCCTCATGAACGACATCCAGACCTTCGTCGTCGCCGACGCGGTCGCCGACCTCTCCGCCGAGGACCACCGCATGGCGCTGCGCTGGGCCGCGCGCAACGGCGTGGTGTGCGGCACCGACCGGCTGCTCCACGACCTGCTGGTCGGCAGGGCCACACAAGGCGCATGACACCCCATCAGGACATGACACAGCAGGACATGACGCAGCACGACCCCGGACGGCAGAACCCCGGGCCGGACCACCCTGGTCCGGCGACCGGCGAACCACGAGGGAAGACGAGGAACATGACGGCACGGGTAGCGGTGGCCGGAGCGAGTGGTTATGCCGGAGGGGAGATCCTGCGCCTGTTGACCGGGCACCCCGGGGTGGAGATCGGAGCGCTCACGGCGCACAGCAGCGCGGGCCGCCGGCTCGGCCGGGCCCAGCCGCATCTGCCGGCGCTCGCCGACCGGGTCCTGGAGGAGACCTCCGCCGCGGCACTGCGCGGCCACGACGTGGTGTTCCTCGCCCTTCCCCACGGCGAATCAGCCGCGTTGGCACGGCAGTTGGAGACCGGGACGCTGATCGTCGACTGCGGCGCGGACTTCCGCCTCCACGACCCCGCGCAGTGGGAACGCTTCTACGGCACGCCCCACGCCGGCACCTGGCCGTACGGCCTTCCCGAACTACCCGGGGCCCGTGACGAGTTGAAGGGCACGGACCGGGTGGCCGTGCCGGGCTGCTATCCGACGGCCGTGACGCTCGCCCTGTTCCCCGCCTTCGCCGCACGCCTGGTGGAACCGGAGGCGGTGGTCGTCGCCGCCAGCGGCACGTCGGGGGCGGGGCGGGCGGTCCGGCCGCATCTGCTCGGGTCCGAGGTGATGGGCTCGATGAGCCCGTACGGCGTCGGCGGCGGCCACCGGCACACCCCGGAACTGACGCAGAACCTGTCGCGCGTGGCGGGCGAACAGGTGACCGTGTCCTTCACGCCGACCCTCGCGCCGATGCCGCGCGGCATCCTCGCCACCTGCTCGGCGCGCCTGCGGCCCGGCGCCGACACCGGCGTGCGCGCGGCACGGGAGGCGTACGAAGCGGCCTACGCGGACGAGCCGTTCGTGCGGCTGCTGCCGGACGGGCAGTGGCCCACGACCTCCGCCGTGGTCGGCTCCAACTGCGCGCACGTGCAGGTGGCCGTCGACCCGCACGCGGGACGGCTGATCGCGGTGAGCGCGATCGACAACCTGACGAAGGGCACCGCGGGTGGCGCGGTGCAGAGCATGAATGTCGCCCTCGGCCTCCCCGAAGGCCTGGGCCTGCCCACGAATGGAGTGGCTCCGTGACCGTGACCGCTGCACAGGGATTCCTCGCGAGCGGCGTGGCCGCCGGGATCAAGGAATCCGGCGCTCTCGACCTGGCCCTGGTGGTGAACCGCGGCCCGTCGTGCGCGGCCGCCGGCGTGTTCACCTCCAACCGGGTCCAGGCCGCGCCCGTCCGGTGGTCCCGGCGGACGCTGGCCGACGGGCGGATCTCCGCCGTCGTCCTCAACTCCGGTGGCGCCAACGCCTGCACGGGTCCCGCGGGCGAGGACGACACGCGGGCGACGGCCGAGCGGACGGCGCTGGCCGTGGGCGTGGGCGCGGACGAGATCGCGGTGTGTTCCACCGGGCTCATCGGCGTCCCGCTGCCGATGGACCGGGTGTTCGCGGGGGTCGACGCGGCGGCGGCGCGGCTGTCGCCGGAGCGGGGCGAGGAGGCGGCCGTCGCGATCAAGACGACGGACTCGGTGCACAAGACGGCGGTCGTGTCGGGCCCCGGCTGGACGGTCGGCAGCATGGCGAAGGGCGCGGGCATGCTCGCGCCCGGTCTCGCCACCATGCTCGTGGTCCTGACGACGGACGCCGAGGTGGACGCCCCCGCGCTGGACTCCGCGCTGCGCGGCGCGGTGCGCACCACCTTCGACCGGGTCGACTCCGACGGCTGCATGTCCACCAACGACACCGTGCTGCTGCTCGCGTCCGGCGCATCGGGGGTGGCCCCGGAACAGGACGCCTTCGCCGAGGCCGTGCGCGCGGTGTGCCTGGATCTGGCGCGGCAGCTGGTCGAGGACGCCGAGGGCGCGTCCAAGGAGATCGAGGTCGAGGTCGTCGGCGCGGCGTCGGAGGAGGACGCCGTGACGGTGGGCCGCTCCATCGCCCGCAACAACCTCCTCAAGTGCGCCGTGCACGGGGAGGATCCGAACTGGGGCAGGGTGCTCTCGGCGATCGGTACGACGGACGCCGTCTTCGACCCCGACCGCCTCGACGTCGCCGTCAACGGCGTGTGGGTGTGCCGGGACGGTGCCGCCGGGGAGCCCCGCGACAAGGTCGACCTGTCGGCGCGCCGGGTCACGATCACGGCCGATCTGCGCTCGGGCGACGCGTCGGCGGTCATCTGGACCAACGACCTCACCGCCGCGTACGTCCACGAGAACAGCGCGTACAGCTCATGACCGGAATCACCCAGATGCTCGCGCACGTCCGCAGCCGCGTCGTCGTCATCAAGTTCGGCGGCAACGCGATGGTCGACGAGGACCTCAAACGGACGTTCGCCCAGGACGTGGTGGAGCTGCGCAGGGCCGGGCTGCACCCCGTCGTCGTGCACGGCGGCGGCCCGCAGATCAGCGCCATGCTCGACCGGCTCGACCTGGAGGTCCGCTTCGAGGCGGGCCTGCGCGTGACGACGCCCGAGGTCATGGACGTGGTCCGGATGGTGCTGACCGGCCGGGTCCAGCGGGAGTTGGTGGGTCTCGTCAACGAACACGGGCCGTACGCGGTGGGGCTGTCCGGCGAGGACGCGCACACCATGACCGCCGTGCGGCGGGCCGCGTGGGTGGACGGCGAGCCGGTGGACATCGGGCTGGTCGGCGACGTCGTCGAGGTGGACGCGGACACCCTGCGCACGCTCCTGGAACAGGGCCGGATCCCCGTGGTCTCCCCCGTCGCCCGGGGCAGGGACGGCGAGGTCTACAACATCAACGCCGATCTCGCGGCGGCGGCGCTGGCCTCGGCCCTCGACGCGGAGAAGCTGGTGATGCTGACCGATGTCGAAGGGCTGTACGCCGACTGGCCGCACAGCACCGAGGTCGTCCCGCATCTGACGAGCGGCGGGCTGGAGAAGCTGCTGCCGGAGTTGGAGAGCGGGATGCTCCCCAAGATGGAGGGCTGCCTGCGGGCCGTGCGGGCGGGCGTGCGCTCCGCGCACGTCCTGGACGGCCGCGTCCCGCACTCCGTGCTGCGCGGCGTGCTCAGCGGGGGCATCGGTACGACGGTCACGGCGGAGGAGGCCCTCGCCCCGGGGCAGGAAGACCGGATGGACCGGCCGGGTCCGGCCGGGCAAGAGGCCGCGAGCGGCCGGGAAGAGCGTTGCGCATGAACCCCCACGGGACCACGAACCCCCACGGAACACTGACCGACCGCTGGCGCGCGGTGATGATGGACAACTACGGCACCCCTCCCCTGGCCCTGGTCCGCGGCGAGGGTTCGACCGTGTGGGACGAGGCCGGACGGGCGTACACCGACTTCGTCGGCGGCATCGCCGTGAACACGCTCGGCCACGCCCACCCCGCGGTGGTCTCCGCGGTGACCACCCAGCTGACGCGCGTCGGGCACGTCTCCAATCTGTACGTCGCCGAACCGCCGGTCGCACTCGCCGAGCGGCTGCTGCGGCTGCTCGGCAGGCCCGGCCGGGTGTTCTTCGCCAACTCCGGGGCGGAGGCGGTCGAGGCCGCGTTCAAGCTGACCCGGCTCACCGGGCGTACCCGCACCGTGGCCGCGCAGGGCGGGTTCCACGGCCGGACCATGGGCGCGCTTGCCCTCACCGGGCAGCCCGCCAAACGTGAGCCGTTCCTGCCGCTGCCGGGCGGGACGACCCATGTGCCCTTCGGCGACACGGACGCGCTGCGGGCCGCGGTCACCGAGGACACGGCCGCCGTCTTCGTCGAGCCGGTGCAGGGCGAGGCCGGCGTCGTCACGCCTCCCCCGGGCTATCTGCGTGCCGCCCGCGAGATCACCCGGGACGCCGGGGCCCTGCTGGTCCTCGACGAGGTCCAGACCGGCGTCGGCCGCACCGGCCACTGGTTCGCCCACCAGGCGGACGAGGGCGTGGACCCGGACGTGATCACGCTGGCCAAGGGGCTCGGCGGCGGGCTGCCCATCGGCGCGACGGTCGCCTTCGGTGACGCCGCCGACCTGCTCACCGCCGGTCAGCACGGCTCGACGTTCGGCGGCAACCCGGTGGCGTGCGCCGCCGGTCTCGCCGTCCTGGAGGCCATCGAGGCCGGGGACCTGCTCGCGCACGTGGCCCGTCAGGGCGAGCGGCTCCGGCGGGGCATCGCGTCCCTGGGCCACCCGAGGGTCGACGAGGTGCGCGGCGCGGGCCTGTTGCTCGGCGTGGGCCTGACGGAACCGGTCGCGGCGCGCGTGCAGCGTGCGGCGCAGGACGCGGGCTTCCTCGTGAACGCGGTCGGCCCCGCGACGGTGCGGCTCGCACCGGCCCTGACGATCCCGGAGCGCGAGGTGGACGCGCTCCTGGCGGCGCTGCCGGGCGTGCTCGACGCGTGAGCGCGGTGGCCGGTGCGTCCCGTGCGCCGGCCACCGCCGCGACCTCGCGGAGAGGGCCCGCTCTCCCGAACCGTCGGAGCCCGCGAGGGACCGTCAGAGCGCGCGCGAGAGAACCGTCGAGTTCCTGCGCGGGTCGAGGGAGTCCGCCCACGCCACCGGCGCCTGAGCGGACGACGCGGGGGCGAAGCCATGGCGCAGGAACAGATCGCCCGTCCCCGTGGTCGCCGTGAACAGCGCCGCCAGCGACAGCGTCCGGGCCCTGGCCAGCGCGGCGTACAGAAGCCGGGCTCCCACCCCGTGCCCCTGACTGCGGGACCCGACACAGAAGTTGAAGAGGACCCCCATGGGCTGATGGCCCGTCAGGGGGTCGGCGGCGTACGCGCGCAGCCCGAGACAGCCCGCCAGGGTCCCGTCGGGCGCGTCCACCACGAGGAAGTCCGCCGCGTCGGAGACGTAGAAGGAGCCGGGGCGTTCACGCAGTGCTCCCGAGCGGGCGAACGGCCGGGACAGGGCGACGAGCGCGGCGGCGTCGCGGCGACGGGCGGAGCGCACGGGCGCGGCCGTGGAGTCGCGGGTGGGCTGGGGCGCGGGACGCAGGGCGGCCGTGGTCACGGGATCTCTTTCCTCACAGCCCTGGCATTCGCTGACGTCGACTCGGGCACCACACCCCCCAGGGCCAACTCAGGTTAGCCTTACCTAACCAGGCTTCGCAAACGGAGCCGCCTCCGCCGTGCGGCCGTCCACGAAGGTGGCCACCACCTCGATGTCACCGATGCGGGAGGGCTCGACCCGCCGAGGGTCGTCGCCCAGCACCACCAGGTCGGCGCGCTTGCCCGGGGCGAGGCTGCCCGCACTGTCCTCCCAGCGGCAGGCGTACGCCCCCTCGACGGTGTACGCGCGCAGGGCCTGATCCACCGTCACGCCCTCGTCAGGGCCGATCAGCCGGCCCGACGTCGAGGCGCGCTCGACCATGAACTGGATGGCCCGCAGCGGCGATCCGTCCGTGACGGGACGGTCGGAGCTGCCCACGAGCCGGACGCCGTGCTCCAGGAACCCCTGGCCCCGGTACATCCAGGGCGCCCGCTCCTCCCCCATGACCGAGGCGTAGTCGTCGCCGAAGTAGCGCAGGAAGTTCGGCTGGACCACCGCGCTCACGCCGAGCCGTGCGAAGCGCGGCAGTTGGTCGGGCCGGATCAGGCCCGCGTGTTCGACGCGGTGCCGGGCGTCCGGGCGGGGGCGCAGGCGCTGGGCCTCCTCCAGGGCGTCGAGGGCGAGGTCGGCCGCCCGGTCGCCGATGGCGTGGACGGCGAGCTGCCACCCCGCGAGATGGCCGTCGACGATCGTCCGCGCGAGGCGCTCCGGATCGTCCTGGAACTGACCCGTGTGGTCCATGCCCTCGTACGGGGCGGTGAGCGCGGCGGTGCGCGCCATCATGCCGCCGTCGGTGTAGACCTTGAGCGCGCCCAGGGACAGCCAGTCGTCGCCGAATCCGGTGCGCAGGCCGAGGCCGAGGGCGCGCGGGATGCCGTCGGCCCGGTGCGCGGCGACCTCCTGGAGCGTGTCGGCGGCAGCCATGAGCTGGACGCGCAGCGGCAACCGCCCCTGTTCGCAAAGGAGTTGATAGGCGCCGGCCTCGACCGGGCTGTGGCCGAGCAGTCCCCCGCCGATGCCCGCCTCGGCGCAGGCGGTGATGCCCTCGGCGAGGCACTCCCGGCCCGCGTGCTCGATGGCGTCGGCGAGTTCGTCCTGGGAGTACGGCAGCCGCAGCCGCCGGGCGGCGGTCATGGCGCTCTCGGCCAGGAAGCCGTCCTGGTGCGGGACGTCGGCGGGGAGCAGTTCCAGGACGGCGGTGTTGACGACGCAGGCGTGGCCGGAGTCGTGCATCAGGAAGACCTTGCGGCCGTTGCTGACGCGGTCCAGTTCGGCGGCGGTCACGTGACGGCCGAGGGCGCGCTGGTCGTAGCCCGCGACGTCGACCCAGGCGCCGGGCGCGGCGTCCCGGGAGGCCGCGCACGCCACGGCCGCGAGGACGTCCTCGATACGCTCGCACGGCGCGACGCTCGGCGTGCCCGCCTTCAGGCCGGCCCAGGCCAGGTGCACATGGCTGTCGATGAACCCGGGCAGCACGGTGGCGCCCTGGAGGTCGATCACCTCCTCGGCGGGCAGCGCCGTCACCGCGTCGTCGAGGCCGACGATCCGCCCGCGCCAGATGCCCACGTCGTGGGCGACGGGGTGGTCCGGGTCCATCGTGAGGACGTGCGCGTTCGTCAACCTCGTGCTCAGCATGGGCGGTTCCCGTCCCTGGAAGGTCGTGCGGCCGTCGAGGGTCTGGAGTGCGGCAGGGGCCGAGGGTCCGTCGGCGTGCTAGACGGCGTCGGTCACGGAGGCGCTGCCCGCCATCGCGGGGCGCTTGGGGGCCGCTGGCACCATCAGCGGGGTGCCGGTCTCCGGGTCGTCGATGATGCGGCAGGGCAGCCCGAAGACGTCCTCGACGAGTTCGGCGGTCATGACGCTCGCCGGGTCGCCCTCCGCCGCGATGGTGCCGCCGGCCTTCATCACGACCAGGTGAGTGGCGTACCGGCAGGCCTGGTTGAGGTCGTGCAGCACCGCGACGATCGTGTGGCCCTTGCGGGCGTGCAGATCGGCGCAGAGGTCGAGGACCTCGACCTGGTGGGCGATGTCGAGGTAGGTGGTCGGCTCGTCGAGCAGCAGGATGGACGTCTGCTGGGCCAGCACCATGGACAGCCACACCCGCTGACGCTGGCCGCCCGAGAGGTCGTCGACGGGCCGTTCCGCCAGCTCCAGGACGCCGGTCTGCCGCATCGCCTCGCGCACGGCGTCCTCGTCCTCGGCGGACCACTGCTTGAGAAGGCGCTGGTGCGGATAGCGGCCCCGCGCCACGAGGTCGCCGACGGTGATGCCGCCGGGCGCGGTCGAGGACTGCGGGAGCAGCCCGAGGCGCCGGGCGACCTCGCGGGAGCGGTACGAGGCGATGGCGGCGCCGTCGAGGTAGACCTGTCCGGCCTTCGGCTTCAGCATCCGGGCGAGCGTCGTCAACAGGGTCGACTTCCCGCAGGCGTTCGGCCCGATGATCACGGTGAACGAGCGGTCGGGGATGTCGACGCCGAGGTGGGTCGCCACCGTCCGCTGGTCGTAGGCGAGCGTCAGGTCCTCGGCGCGCAGGCGGGACGTCGGGCGGTTCGCAGCAGTCATGCACGGCTCTTTCGCGACTCGGTGACCAGCAGCCAGATGAGGTAGAGCCCGCCGATGGTGCCGGTGGCCGCGCCGACCGGCAGGAGCGAGGGCGCGAACAGCCGCTGGGCGGCGAGGTCGCCCGCGGCGAGCAGCAGCGCGCCGAGCAGCGCGGTCGACAGGAGTACGGGCCCCGACGCCCGGGTGAGCCGCCGGGCCAGCTGCGGCGCGGCCAGGGCGATGAACCAGATGGGCCCGGTCACCGCGGTGGCGAAGGCGGCCAGGCAGACGCTGACGACGAGCAGGGCGGTGCGGGTGCGGCGCACGTCGAGCCCGAGCGCCATGGCGGTCACGTCGCCCATCTCCACCATGGACAGGCGGCGGGAGAGGAGGAAGGCGAGGGGCAGCAGGACGAGGACGGCGACGCCGATGGCGTTCGCGTGCTGCCATCCGCGGTTGCCCAGGCTGCCGATCAGCCAGGCCTGCGCCTCCAGGGCCTCCTGGAAGGTCGCGCGGGTGATCAGATACGAGTTGACGGCGAGCAGCAGCGCGCTCACGCCGATGCCGATCACCACGAGGCGGAAGCCCTGCAGGCCGCGGCCCAGCATGAGGAGGTACATGGCCAGGGCGGTCGCGAGGCCGCCGATCAGCGCGCCGATCGCGATCTGGGTCATGCTGCCGTGCAGCACGATGATGACGACGAGCGCGCCGACGGCGGAGCCGTTGGTGAAGCCGATGATGTCCGGGCTGCCGAGGGAGTTCCCGGTGAGGCTCTGCAGGATGGCCCCGCTGACCGCGAGGGCGGCCCCCACGCACAGCGCGGTCACCAGGCGTGGCATGCGCAGGGTGTTGACGATGAAGTCGGCGCCGCCCGAGCCGTGACCGAACAGCGCCTTCACGACCTCGCCGACGGACAGTTCGAAGTCGCCGGTGGTGAGCGTGACGCCCATGACGAGGACGAGCGCGGCGACCAGGGCGGACGTGACGACGACGGCACGGGTGCGGACCCGCAGGGACACCGCGCCGCCGATGCGCAGGACCCGGCCGCTGATGACGCGGTCCGGCCCGGCGTCCTTCCCGTGCGGGGCTCCGGCGGCGGAGGGCGATGCCTCCCGTACGGCACTCACAGCATGACCAGCTTTCGGCGGCGGCACAGCGCGATGAACAGCGGGGCGCCGAGGAAGGCGGTGATGATGCCGACCTGGACCTCGCCCGGCGAGCCGAGCACACGGCCGACGACGTCGGCGCCCACGAGCAGGACGGGCGAGAGGAGCATCGAGTACGCGAGCACCCAGCGCTGGTCGGGTCCGACGACGAACCGCGCGACGTGCGGCACCGCGAGCCCGACGAAGCCGATCGGTCCGGCCGCCGCGGTGGCGGCGCCGCACAGGAGCACGACCGCGACGGCGCCGAGGACCCGGGTCCTGCCGACGTTCACGCCAAGAGCCCGTCCGACCTGGTCGCCCATCGCGAGGGCGTTGAGCGAGGGCGCGAGCCCGAGGGCGATGACGAGGCCGACGGCGATGAACGGCAGGACGACGTGGAGGACGTCGAAGGAGCGGCCCGAGAGCGAGCCGACCGTCCAGAAGCGGAACTGGTCGAACGCCTTGGGCTTGAGCAGCAGGACGGCGGAGTTGAACGCGTAGAGCACGGCGGTGACGGCGGCGCCCGCGACGACGAGACGGTCCGGTGTGGCCAGTTTCCGGCCGGCCGAGCCGAGCAGATGGACGACCACCGACGCGACGGCGGCGCCGGCGAAGGCGAACCACACATAGCCGAGGACCGAGCCGACGCCGAGGAAGGCGAGGGCCACGACGACGCCCGCGGAGGAGCCGAGGCTGATGCCGAGCAGTCCGGGGTCGGCGAGCGGATTGCGGGTCAGGGCCTGCATCAGCGCGCCGGACAGGCCGAGGGCCATGCCGACGAGGACCCCGAGGAGGGTCCTGGGGATGCGGTAGTCGTGGATGACGACCGAGGTCTCGGATCCGTCGGGGTGCCAGAGGGCGGACCAGGTGTCCGTGAACGCGATGCCGCGGGTGCCCACCCAGATGGAGAGCAGTCCGACCAGGACGAGGGCGCCGAGGGCCAGCAGCAGGCCGAGCCCGCGGAACGTCGTCGCGGTGCGGCCCGCCCGTGGCTCCACCGGGGTGCCGACCTTCTGTTCGGGCACCGGCCGGGTTTCGACGGACAACGACACTCCCCCTGGTGGCAGTTCGGCAGTACTGCGGACGTGTGTCGATCGGACCGACGGATCGATACTTAGGTGAGGCTAACCGAAGGCCGTGGAGGGGTCAACGCGCAGGCCACGGCGGGCGTCGACGCGGGCGCGTGACCTGGACTTGACGCGGGCGGGCGTCCTGGTTTTGCCTGGCGCACGACTCCGGGCCGAAGGCCTATTTAGAGTAGGCTTACCTAACTATTCGATCATCTCCGTGGGGGAATCCATGCCAACAGGAGGACCAGCAGGGGGACTTGTCCTCCGCCGAGCGATCAAGGGACAGCGCGGACGCGTCGTCTCCGCGTCGCTGCTCGGCATGACCCATCAGGGCTGTGAGGCCCTGGTACCCGTGGTCATCGGCGTCATCATCGACTCGGCGGTGGCCACCGGCTCGTCCGCGTCGCTGTTCCGGTGGCTCCTCGTGCTCGCGGTCCTCTTCCTGGTCCTGTCCACGAGCTACCGCACCAGCGCCCGCATCACCGAGAGCGCCGCCGAGCACGCGGCGCACCGGCTCCGCCTCGACCTCGGCGCCCGGGTGCTAGACCCGCGCGGCGGCGCCGACGCGAACCGCCTCCCGGGCGCCCTGACCAGCATCGCCACCAACGACGCCCGGCGCGTCGGCTCGGTCACGACCGTCCTGTCGTACGGCGTGTCGGCGCTCGCGGGCCTCGCGATCAGCGCGGTCGCCCTCCTGCGGATCTCCGTCCCGCTCGGTCTGCTCGTCCTCCTCGGCATTCCGCCGCTGCTGTGGCTCGGCCACAAGATCAGCCGGCCGCTGGAGCGGCGCAGCGAGACCGAGCAGGAGCACGCCGCCCACGCGTCCGGCGTCGCCGCCGACCTGGTCTCCGGCCTGCGTGTGCTCAAGGGCATGGGCGCGGAGTCGGCGGCGGTCGCCCGGTACCGCACCACCAGCCAGGACTCGCTGGGCGCGGCGCTGCGGGCGGCCCGCAGCAGGGCCGCGCACGAGGGCGCCGTCCTCGCACTGACCGGCGTCTTCATCGCCGTCATCGGCGTGGTCGGCGCCTATCTCGCGATGCGCGGCAGCATCAGCGTCGGCGACCTGGTCGCGGCCGTGGGTCTCGCGCAGTTCCTCCTCGGCCCCTTCCAGCTGCTCACCTACGTCAACGCCGAGTTCGCCCAGGGCCGCGCCTCGGCCCGGCGGATCGCCGAGGTCCTGGCCACGCCCGCCACCGTCGAGGGCGGCGAGGCGGAGCCCGCCGGCGCCGCCGGACACGTGCGGCTGCGCGGGGTGTCGCTCGGCGCGCTGCGCGGGGTGGACCTCGACCTGCCCGCGGGCAGCCTCACCGGCATCGTCACCAAGGACCCGGCCGCCGCCAACGACCTGCTGCTGTGCCTGGCCCGCGAGCGCGACCCGGCGGACGGCGTGATCGAGCTCGACGGCACGCCCCTGACCGGCCTCGACCCCGACGCGCTGCGCCGGGCCGTCCTGGTCGCCCACCACGACGCGGACCTCTTCGAGAGCTCCCTGCTCGACAACGTGCGGGCCGGGGCCGACGGCGACGCGGCGGCGGTCGACGGCGCGCTCGCGGCATCGGCCGCGGACGAGGTGGCGCGGCTGCTGCCGGACGGCGGGGACACCGTGCTCGCCGAGCGCGGCCGCTCCCTCTCCGGCGGGCAGCGCCAGCGCGTGGCGCTCGCCAGGGCGCTGGCCGCCGACCGCGCCGTCCTGGTCCTGCACGACCCGACCACCGCCGTGGACACCGTGACCGAGTCGCGGATCGCCGCCCGGCTGCGCGAGGCCCGCCGGGGCCGCACCACCGTCCTGGTCACCACCAGCCCCGCGCTCCTCGCGGTGACCGACCGCGTGGTGGTCCTCGACGACGGCGCCGTACGGACCGACGGCAGCCACCCCGACCTGCTCGCCGCCGACGAGAGCTACCGTGCGGCGGTGCTGGCATGACCTCTCCGCACGACACCGGGTCCGACAGCCCAGGACGAACGGACGAAGGACGCATGAGAGAGACGGACACCACCACGAGCGCGGCGGGCCAGGACCGTGCGCTCCTGCCGACCGCCACCGCCGCCGAGTCGCTGGCGGCGCTCCGCACCATGCTGCGCGGCCACCGGCTCCTCGCCGTGGCCGCGCTCGCCGTCCTGGTCGCGGGCACGGCCATCGGACTGCTGACGGCGCCGCTGCTCGGGCACATCGTCGACCTCGTGGTGGACGAGCGCGGCTCACAGGCGCTGACCCTGCCGCTGGTCCTGCTCATCGTCGTCGCCGTGGCCCGCGGCGCCGCCACGGCCGTCGGAAGCTCCCTGGTCGCACGGCTCGGCGAGACCGTCCTGGCCGCCCTGCGCGAGCAGTTCATCGAGCGGGCCCTGCGCCTGCCCCTGGAACGCGTCGAGGCGGCGGGCTCCGGAGACCTGGTCTCCCGGGTCACCAGCGACGTGTCGATGATCGCGAAGTCGGTGCGCCAGGCGCTGCCGGAGTTCAGCCGCTCCGCCCTGACGATCGTGCTGACCTTCGGCGGACTCGCCGTCCTGGACTGGCGGTTCCTGCTGGCCGCGCTGCTCGCGATGCCGGTCCAGGTCGTCTCCGTACGCTGGTATCTGCGCCGCTCCGCGCCCGTGTACGCCGAGCACCGCGTCGCCACCGGGGCGTTGCAGCACCAGTTGCTCGACAGCGTCGGCGGGGTGCGGACCGTGCGCGCCTTCCGGCTCAACACGACGCACGCGGGGCTGCTGGAGCAGCGGTCCGCCGCGGCGCGCGACATCGGGCTGCGCGGCATCCACATCGTCACGGGCTTCTTCTCGCGTCTCAACCTCGCCGAGTTCATCGGGCTGAGCGCCATGCTCGGCACGGGATTCGTCCTGGTCGACAACAACGCGGTCAGCATCGGTACGGCCACGGCCGCCGCCCTGTACTTCCACAGCCTCTTCAACCCGATCAACGCCGCGCTGTTCCTGCTGGACGACGCGCAGTCGGCGGGCGCGAGCTTCGCCCGTCTCGTCGGCGTCTCCGGGCTCCCCGCCGAGCAGGCGCCGCGCGAGCGGCGGCCCCTGGACGACGGCTCGGTCCGGGTGACCGGCCTCGGCCACGCCTACGCCACCGGCGACCCCGTGCTGCACGAGGTCGACGTGGAGGTCGGCAGCGGCGAACGGGTCGCGCTGGTCGGCGCGAGCGGGGCCGGCAAGACCACCCTGGCCAAGCTCATCGCCGGCGTCCACGAGCCGTCCGCCGGGTCGATCACGCTCGGCGGGGTCGACGTCAAGGAGCTCGGCCCGGCCGGGGTCCGCGGCGCGGTGACCCTCATCAGCCAGGAAGTGCACGTGTTCGCGGGGCCGCTCGCCGAGGACCTGCGCCTGGCCCGCCCCGAGGCCACCGACGACGACCTGCGCGCGGCGCTGGAGCGGGTGGGCGCACTGGAGTGGGCGCAGGCGCTGCCCGACGGTCTGGCCACGGTGGTCGGCGAGGGCGGCCACCGCCTCACGGTGACGCAGGCGCAGCATCTCGCCCTGGCCCGCCTGGTGCTGGCCGATCCGCCCATCGCGATCCTCGACGAGGCCACGGCCGACGCGGGCAGCGCGGGCGCGCGCGTCCTCGAAGAGGCCGCTTCCCGCGCGCTGGAGGGTCGTACGGGGCTCGTGGTGGCCCACCGCCTCCCCCAGGCGGCGACCGCCGACCGCGTGATCGTCCTCGACCGGGGCCGCGTCGTGGAGACCGGCACCCACGACGAACTCGTCGCCGCGAACGGCCGCTACGCCACGCTCTGGGCCGCCTGGTCCGACAGCCGCCGCGACCCGCAGCCCGCGGCACCCGCCCCGCCGCGCCCGGCCTCCGGCGACTCCGGTCTCCCGGTCACCACGGCCTGCTGAGACCGCCCGGCACGGCGGCCCGACACGGCACCGACACCGACACCGACACCGCACACAACGACGGCAGGACAAAGCCCGACG
>NZ_LIRJ01000183.1:0-12693 GCF_001419745.1 Streptomyces silaceus
CGCCGGTCCGCACCCTCGCGCTCGCGTTCGTCGGGGCGCTCGACGGCACCGTGACCGCCCTGGCGGACCAGGAGCCCCACGACGAGTGGCTCACCGTCCGCGCCGTCACGGGCGTCCTCGGCCTCGCCCCCTCCGCGTACCCCGAGCCCTCGGACGCCCCCTCGCCCGCCCCCGCTTCTCCCGCCACCCGCACTCCCTCACACGACTGACGGAGGTTCCCGCATGAGGCTCCCGGACACCGCGCACACGGCGCGGCCCTGGCGGATACACGAGATCACCCCCGACTTCCGGCTCTACGACGTGTGGGCGCTGCCGACGCCGGGCGGGCCCGACGACTTCCCGCGCCTGATCGAGAACACCGTCGGCGGTGACACGTCCGACTCCCCGTCCTGGATCGCCCGCACGCTCTTCGCGATCCGCTGGAAACTGGGGAAGCTGCTCGGCTGGGACAGCCCGGACTCGGGGGTCGGCCGCCGCGTGCCCACGCTGCGCGACCGGCTCCCCGCCGATCTGCGCGAGGGCCCCCGGGGCCCCGAGTTCACGACCTTGCCCTTCACGTCGGTCTATCTCACGGACGACGAATGGGCCTCGGAGATGGCCAACCGGACCGTGCACGGCGTGATGCACATGAGCTGGGTGCCGGACGGCAAAGGGGGCTACCGCGGCCAGATGGCCGTCCTCGTGAAGCCGAACGGCCTCTTCGGGAAGGCGTACATGGCCGCGATCGGGCCCTTCCGTCATCTGCTCGTGTATCCGCCGCTGATGCGGGAGATCGAGCAGACCTGGCGGGCCGGCGCCAAGTGACCCGGACCGCGTCCCGCACGCGGTCCGGGCGGGGTGGCCGGGGGTTCCGGGGCCCCGCGCGTCCGGCCCCCTACGCCTCCGGCCGCGCCGACGTCAGCGACATGTCCGCGTAGCGGTCGCCCGCCACCCGGTCGGCGATGGGGTCGAGCAGCGCCAGGTCGTCGGCGCTCAGGGTGATGCGGGTGGCCGCGGCGTTCTCCAGGAGGCGGCCGCGCCTGCGGGTGCCCGGGATCGGGACCACGGGCAGGCCGTGGATCTCCGCCCGCCCCTGCACCCACGCCAGGGCGATCTGCGCGGTGGTGGCGCCGTGGCCGGCGGCGACCTCGCGCAGGGGCGCCAGGAGCGTGGCGTTGGCCCTGGCGTTGTCGCCGCTGAAGCGGGGCAGCGTCGACCGGAAGTCGTCGCCGCCCAGCTCGTTGCCCGCGTCGGTGAAGGAGCCCGTCAGAAAACCCCTGCCGAGCGGCGAGTACGGCACGAAGGCGACCCCGAGCTCGGCGGCGGTGCTCACCACGTTCCGTTCGACGTCCCTGCTGAAGAGCGACCACTCCGTCTGCAGGGCGGTGATCGGGTGCACGGCGTGCGCCTCGCGCAGCTCCGGTCCTGTGACCTCGCTCAGGCCCAGGTACCTGACCTTGCCCTCCCGCACCAGCTCGGCCATCGCGCCGACGGACTCGGCGAGCGGGACCGCCGGGTCCCGGCGGTGCATGTAGTAGAGGTCGATGACGTCGACGTCCAGACGGCGCAGGCTCGCCTCGACGGCCTTCCGCAGATACGCGGGGTCGTTGTTGATCGCCCGGTGCCCGGGGTCGTCCTCGCGGAACTCGAAGCCGAACTTGGTGGCCAGCGTGATCTCGTCGCGGTGCGCGGCGACGAACGGCGCGAGGAACCTCTCGTTGGCCCCCATCCCGTACATGTCCGCCGTGTCGATGAGCGTGACGCCCGCCTCGACGGTGGCCTCCAGGGTGTCGCGGGCCGCCGCGTCGTCCGTCTGTCCGTACGCGGCGCTGATGCCCATCGCGCCGAAGCCCTGGACGCCGACGAGGGGACCGCCGGCGCCCAGTTCGACCGTGCCGATCGGCTCGGCGGGCTGCCCGGCAGGGATGTTGTCGGTGGTGTCCGTGGTGCTCATGGAAGATCAAACCCTTTCCGACGCCCGGCAGTTCAGCCGCAGCCTACCGAGGCGGAGGAAGGGGCCCGAGCCCTGCCCCGCCCGTGCGGAAGCGCACCGGGCGCGCACGCCCCCTCAGGCCGCCTGCGCGTGGGTCAGCCGGGCCAGCAGGTCGTCGAGGGTGACCATGCCGGTGAGCAGGCCGTCGTCGTCGCGGACGACGGCGAGCGAGGCCCGGCGTTCGCGCAGCTGCTCGATGGCGTGGCCGACCGTGTCCTGCGCGGCCAGCTCCGGCACCGGGCGGGCCAGGTCGCGCGCGGTGGCCGTCCGGCCCCGGGCGCGGGCGATCAGCGCGTCGCGCGCGTGCACGGAGCCCGCCACCGCCGTGCCGTCGAACACCAGCAGACGGCTGCGGTCGTGCGCGGCGGCCGTGGCGAGGACGTCGTCGATGCCCGCCTGTGCCCGTACGGAGGTGATCCGGTCGGCGGGCGTCTGGAGGTCGCCGACCGGGGTGTGCGGCTGGGTGAGGGAGTTGGTGATCAGCTCCGAGTCGGCCTCGCTGATCAGGCCGAGCCGCTCGGACTCCTCGACGAGGTGGGTGAGCTGCTCGCGGCTGTGCACCGAGGCGAGCGCGTCGCGCGGGGTGACCCGGCACAGGCGGACCAGCGCGTTGCTGACCTTGTTCAGGAGCAGGATCAGCGGGCGCACGGCCTTCACCACCGCACGGAAGGGCGGCGCGAGGAGCATCGCCGAGCGCTCCGGGTGGGCGATCGCCCAGGACTTGGGCGCCATCTCGCCGACGACCATGTGCAGGAAGACCACGACGACCATCGCGAAGGCGAAGGAGACGCCGTAGCTGACGCCACTGGGCAGGCCCAGCTTGTTCAGGAGCGGGTCGAGTTCGTGCGAGATCGCCGGCTTGGAGAGCGAGCCGAGCCCCAGGGTGCAGACGGTGATGCCGAGCTGGGCGCCCGCGAGCATCAGGGACAGCTCGCGCATGCCGGAGAGCGCGGCCTTGGCACCGCGCTGTCCGTCGGCCGCCGCCTTCTCCATGCGGTGGCGCTTGGCGGCGACGAGCGCGAACTCGGCGGCCACGAAGAAGCCGCTGCCGATCAGCAGCAGGACGGTGACGAAGAGGGCCATGGGGAAGCTCATGCGTGCGGCTCCTCCGCGTCGTGCGCCACGGCCCCGGCGATGCGCTCCAGGCGCACCCGCTCGGCGACGTGGCGGTCCAGTGTGCGTACGTCGATGAGCGCGCCGCTGCCGTCGGCCAGTTCGACGGTGACGCGGTCGCCGACCGAGGGGAAGCGGCCGAGCCGGTCGACGATCAGGCCCGAGACCGTGTCGTAGTCGTCCTCCTCGGGCAGCTCGATCCCGGTCGCCTCGGCGACCTCGTCGAGGCGGCGCCCGGCGTCCACCAGCCAGCCGCGGCCGTCCGCGACGGCCGGCTCGACGACGGTGTCGCTCTCGTCGGCGATGTCGCCGACCAGTTCCTCGGCGATGTCCTCGTACGTCACGACGCCCGCCACGCCGCCGTGCTCGTCCAGGACCACGGCGAACTCGTCGTCGCGCTCGCGCATCTGCCGGACCGCGTCGGGCAGTTCGAGGGTGTCGGGCAGCAGGAGCGGGGGGCGGGCCACCGCACCCGTCGTCGTGCCCGCCAGGGCGTCGGCGGACAGCCGGGTCAGCTCGCGGACGCCGAGGACGCCGCCGACGTCGTCGGGGTGGTCGCCGAGGACGGGGTAGTTGGAGTGGCCGTGCTTGGCGATCAGCTCGATCGCGTCGGCCGCGCTCGCGTCCTTGCGGACGAAGACGGCGTCGGCGCGGGGCACCATCACCTCGTCCAGGGTGCGCTCGGAGAACTCCAGGGCGTGGTCGAGGAGGGCCGCGGTGTCCTTGGGGAGCTCGCCCTGCTCGTGGGACTCGCCGATGAGGTGGCCGAGCTCCTCCAGGGTCGCGCCGTGGTGCAGCTCCTCGACCGGCTCGATGCCGATGCGCCGCAGCAGCCGGTTGGCGGCGCTGTCGAAGATCCGTACGACCGGGCCGACCACCTTCAGATACGCGAGGGTGGAGGCGGCCAGCGACTTGGCGAGGCGCTCCGGCACGGCCAGGGCGAGGTTCTTCGGCGCGAGCTCGCCCAGGACCATCTGGACGACGGTGGCGAGCACGAAGGCGAGCACCACGGAGATGCCGCCGACGGCGCCCTCGGGCACGCCCATGCCGGTCAGGGCGGGCCTGAGCAGCGCGGACACGGACGGCTCGGCGATGAAGCCGACGACCAGGCCGGTGACGGTGATGCCGAGCTGGGCGCCCGACAGCATGAAGGACAGCCGCTCCAGCACCTTCAGGGCGCGGGCGGCCCGCTTGTCGCCCGCCGCGGCCTCGCGGGCCAGGGCGAGCCGGTCGGCGGAGACGTACGCGAACTCCTGGGCGACGAAATAGCCGGTGCCTGCCGTCAGGACGAAGACGGCGAGCAGGCCCAGTGCGGCACTCATCCGACACCACCCCGCCGCGTGCCGCGATCAGCCTGGCTGACCAAGATCTGGCGGGATGGTCGGGGACTGTGCCCCGGTGGGTCCGTCGGTCTGGCGGACAAGGTGCTGCTCCTCAGGGTGGATGTGTCAGGACAACGGTCGCGGCGGGGCTGGAGTTCCCCGTCCTCACAGGTCAGCGCACCATGTGCGGACAGCGCACGCCACTGGGCGGGAACGGGACGTCCGTCTCGTCGGTCATCGCGGCGAAGAAGCGGCGCCCCTGGGCCGACTGCCGCGAGGTGGACCAGGTGTAGTCGGCGCACGGTGCGAGGACGGTGTGCACGGCGTGCCGCGCCAGGCCCTGGCCCTGCCAGTGGGCGGCGACGGCGATGTCGCTGATGTGGCCGAGACGGCAGGCGTGACAGACCTGGTAGGCGAGCCGGCCCACCGTCCGGTCGGCGGCGTCGCGGATCAGGACGGCCCGGTGGCCCGCGGGCGGCGCCTCGACGACGCACTCGAAGTGGACGGCGGGCGACCGGGCCGGGCGGCTCACTCGGCTCTGCCCGCGTGCCCGGCGCCCTTGGCGAGGGCGGGCTCCTTGGCGGCGCGGCCCTCGGTGGGGGCGTGGTCCCGTGTGGGCCCGGACCCCTGGGGCGGGCCCGGCCGTCCCTTGGCGAGTACGGCGGCGTCCCGCTTGAACGCCCATGCCATCTCGGGCTCCATCGCGAACCGGAAGGCCCGCTGCACGGGCGGCGTACAGAGCAGGGTGATCACTGTGCCCGCGACGAGGGTCACGGTGATCTCGCCGAGCGGCCGGTGCAGCCAGTCGGCCTCGTACCAGTCCCAGAACCGCGAGCCCTTGGCGAGGAAGCCGTGCAGGAGGTAGCCGTAGAGCGTGCCGGCGCCCAGCGCCGTGAACCACAGCCTGCGCCCCGGCACCCAGGCGAAGAAGCAGGCGACGAGCACCAGCGAGCAGCCGAACATGGCGAGCGTCATGACGCCGCCCGCCCAGCCGGGCGCGGCCAGCTCCTGGGCGCTGTCGCGGCGGTAGAACCACGCGGCGTTCATCCGCGGGGCCGCCCAGTAGGCGAAGACGAGCGCCGCCGCGAACACGGGCAGGGCCAGGATCCGCGCCTCCTTGCGCCGCACCAGCTGGAAGTGGGCGGGCTTCAGGACGAGGCCGAGGACGAAGAAGGGCAGGAACTGCAGGACGCGCTGGAGGTCGAGGTCGTCGCCGATGTCCGGGGACACGGACGCGAGGACCGCGATGCCGAGCGCGAGCGGCAGCGGCCACCGCACGACCTTCCACAGCGGGGTCGTCAGCCGCCAGATGAACAGCGCCACCAGGAACCAGGTGAGGTACCAGGGATCGAGCAGGCTGATGGGGTACGTCGGGTCGTCGCCCGCCCGGCGCTTGAAGAACGTGTACGCGACCTCGAAGATCACGTACGGCACGGCGACCCCCGTGACCAGGCGCTGGAGGCGCCCGGGGCTCGCGTCGAAGCTGCGCGAGAAGTAGCCGGAGATGACGATGAACGCCGGCATGTGGAACGTATAGACGGTGATGTACAGCGCGGCCGCGGCTCTGCTGTCGCCGCGCAGCGGTTCCCACGCGTGCCCCATCGCCACCAGGACGATCGCCAGGTACTTGGCGTTGTCGAAGAACGCGTCCCGTCCCTTGGCCGGGCGGGCCGCGCCCGGCGCGCCGCCCGGGGCCGCCGCGCGGCTCCCGCCGGTCTCACCGGCCTCCTTCGCCGCGGCGGAGACGGGCCGTTGGGGCGGCAGCGGCATGGCGTGGCGTCCCGTGGATCGGACCGTGTCGCTCAAGATGCCTCCCACAGGGAACCTCGGGCCACGCGATCACGTCTTCCAGGGAATGTGGGTGTCGCGTCGTCGCAGAACATCGCGAGCACACTAGCCACACTTCTACAGTCGCGTAAAACCCCACTGGTCGTGAGGCTTCCCATAGGGCGCCCGCGCATCCGCGGCACCCCTATGCTTCTACTCACCTGTAGAGGAAGTGAGGGCGGTCACGTCCGCCTCTCGCGCTCACGCGTACATCCACGTGCATCACGTACATAAGGAGTGAACGCCACGATGGTGTTCAAACGGCTGCTCGGTTCGCTCGGGGTGGGCGGTCCCACGGTCGACACGGTCCTCGACCCGGGCGCCGCCCTGCCCGGCGGCGCCCTGTCGGGCCAGGTCCATCTCCAGGGCGGCGGCACCGACGTCGACATCGAGCACATCGGCCTCGAACTGCTCGCCAGGGTCGAGGCCGAGCACGACGGCGGGGAGAGCGAAGGCGCCGTCGTCTTCGAGCGGTTCACGGTCGGCGGCGGGTTCCGCCTGGGCGAGGGCGAGCGGCGCAGCGTCCCGTTCAGCGTGACCCTGCCCTGGGAGACCCCGGTCACCGAGCTGTACGGCCAGCCCCTGGGCATCGTGCTCGGCGTGCGGACCGAGCTCGCGGTGTCGGGCGCCAAGGACAAGGGCGACCTGGACCCGCTGACCGTGCGACCACTGCCCGCGCAGGAGGCCGTCCTGGAGGCGCTGGGGCAGCTGGAGTTCGGCTTCCGCTCCGCCGACCTGGAGCTGGGCCGCATCGGCGGGACCGGGCAGCAGCTGCCCTTCTACCAGGAGATCGAGCTCACGCCGGCGCCGCGGTACGCCCACGCCGTCAACGAGATCGAGCTGACCTTCCTCGCCCATCCGGGCGGCATGGAGGTGGTCCTGGAGGCCGACAAGCGCGGCGGCTTCTTCTCCGAGGGCCACGACGCGGTCACCCGCTTCACCGTCGGCCACGACGGGGTCGCGCACCAGGACTGGAACACGCTGGTCGACGGCTGGATCCAGCAGCTCGTGGAGCACCGCGCGGCCTACGGGACGCATGCCTCGTACGGGCATCACGACCCCTACGCGGGCGGTCACGGTCACGGCGAGCACCACGGGCACCACCGCTCGGGCCCCGGCGTGGGCACGGCGGTCGCCGCGGGCGCGGCCGGGCTCGCCGTCGGCGTCGTCGGCGGCATGGTCGCGGCCGAGGTCGTCGACGAGGTGGGCGACTTCTTCGAGGGAGACGAGGAGGAGGGCGAGGAGGAGTAGCCGAGCGCCCTCCGCCCGCACGTCGCGGGGTCCGCGTCAGCGGATCCCGTCGAAGTCCTTGCCGACCACCAGGGTCACCGTGCCGCTCGCCGCGCCCGCGTCCGGTTTCGCGCGGACGCCGGGCAGCCGGGAGGCGAGCACCTTGCCCTGCCGCTCCTGGCCCGGCGCGTAGGTGACCGCGGTGTCGCGCGGCCCGCCCTGGACGTTGTCCGTGCCCACGACGGTGAAGCCCTCGGCCCGCAGATCCTCGGCGACGGCGGCGGCCCGCCCGGTGGCGCCGGAGCCGTTGAGGACCTGGACGCGCACCCGTGACGCGTACACCAGGTCCTTGCCGCTCGCCGTCAGCTTCTTCTTATCGACCTCCTTGTCCCTGGCCAGGGAGTCGAACAGCTGGGCGGCCTGCGGGAATTGCCACACCACGTTGGCCCGGTCGGTGGGGACGTCGGCCTCGCGCGGGTAGTTCGGCACGGTCAGGAACGCGAGGCGGTCGCCCGGGATGCCCTTGACCTCGGAGGCGAGGTCGGACAGCGGCTTGATCCCGGCGAGGTCCTTGTCGGTCGTCAGCGAATCGGTGGCCGACTTGAGGAAGCCGTAGAGCGCCTTGGGGCTGGTGAGCTTGGACTGCGCCTTCGCCACCAGGGCCTCCATGAACTCCTGCTGGCGGCCGATGCGCCCGATGTCGGAGCCGTCGCCGACGCTGTAGCGGGTGCGTACGTAGCCAAGCGCCTTCTCGCCCTTGACCGTCTGGCACCCGGCCTTCATGTCGAGGTGGGCCTTCTTGTCGCGGATCGCGGTCTCGGGGCAGACCTCGATGCCCCCCAGGGCGTCGACCATCCCCTTGAACCCCTGGAAGTCGACGGACATGAAGTGGTCGATGCGCAGCCCGGTGTTGGCCTCGATCGTCCTGATGGTGCAGGCCGCGGCCCCGGCGATGTCCCCGCTGGTGCCGCCGATCGCGAACGCCTCGTTGATCTTGAAGTGGTGAGGGGACGACCTGCTGCCGTTCCCCTTGTCGCAGGCGGGGATCTCCACCCGGGAGTCACGCGGGAAGGACACGACCGAGGCCCACTCGCGGTCGGCCGCGATGTGCAGCACCATCAGCGTGTCCGACTGCATCGTCGTCAGGCCCTTGCCGTACTTGGCGTTGGCGCCGTCGCGGCTGTCCGAGCCGACGACGAGGATGTTCTTGGAACCCGGGCTGAGCTTGTCGGGACGGTCCCCGCCCAGCTTGTCGTCGACGTCCGCGCCATGGATGTTGCCGTTGAGGTCCGTGTATATCCACGCGCCGACGCCGGCGACCCCGAGGATCAACACCGAGAACGTCCCCGCGATCCACAGCAGGACCCTGCCCCGCCGCGTCAGCCGGGTCGGTCCGCGCCCGCTCGGGGCGCGCCGCCTTCCTTTGCCACTCACCGGCGCTCGCTCCTCCGCCCGCATGGTCGTGCGGTCCGTCCGTATGGTCACGAATGCGGGAACTCTACAGTGCTGTAGAAGCTGGCCGACCATCGCCGAGCGGACCCCGAGACCAAGGTCATGAACGCATTCGTCGCACTGTAGACGCTCGGATCCGGCCCGGAGGGCGAAAGCCGGGCGATGGGTGCAACATCCAAACAACTCGCCTCTCTGCGTGGCCGGTTCGGCACCGTGCGCAGCCGTGACGGCCCCCCACATACCTCTACAGTGCTGTAGATTCCCCGTGGGTCCGCACCGCGGGCCGCAGCGGCATCCCCGGCTCGCGCCGGCACCCGGCCCGACCACGACACAGACAGGACCGAAGTGTTCGGACTGAGCGAGATAGCGGTCATCCTCATCGTCGTCATCGTCTTCCTCGGCGCCAAGAGGCTCCCCGAGCTGACCCGCTCCGCGGGCAAGTCCGCGCGCATCCTCAAGGCCGAGGCCAAGGCCATGAAGAAGGCGGACGCGGCGGCCGACGGCCAGACCAAGGAGGGCAAGGTCGTGGAGGGCCGGGTCGTCGACGCAGACACCGCCTCGCCCGACGACCGGACCGGCTGGCCGCCCCCGCGTCACTGAAGTGCCGACGGCAGGACGCCTCCGGTTCATGTGGCACTGGTGAGGTGATCGACAAGTCACGAACTCACCTGAACTCAGTCGAGGAGTCACCAATGTCCCGAGCGCGCCGTTCGCGCCGTACCCTGATCGTCGCCGCGTCCGTGGTCGCCGCCGGCGCCACCGCCGCCGTGGCCGTCACCGCCACGGCCGGGGCCTCCGGTACCAAGGAGCAGGCCGAGCGGGCGATCAAGGGCGGGAAGGCGAAGAACGTCATCCTGCTGATAGGCGACGGCATGGGTGACTCGGAGATCACCCTCGCGCGCGACTACACCGTCGGTGCCAACGGCCGCCTGAACATGGACAAGTTCCCGCTGACCGGCTCGTACACCACCTACGCGGTGCACGCCGACGGCACGCCGGACTACGTCACCGACTCGGCGGCCAGCGGCAGCGGCTGGGCGACCGGCGTGAAGACCGTCAACGGCCGGATCTCCAAGACGCCGGACACCGACAAGGCCGTGCCCACGCTTCTCGAACTCGCCCAGAAGAAGGGGTACGCGACCGGTTCGGTGACCACCGCCGAGCTCACCGACGCCACCCCGGCCGTGCTCGCCTCTCACGCCACCGACCGCAGCTGCCAGGGCCCCGCCGACATGGCCAAGTGCCCCAAGGACACCCTCGCCAAGGGCGGCCCCGGCTCGATCGCCGAGCAGAGCGTCAACCACAAGGTCGACGTCCTCCTCGGCGGCGGCAAGCAGCGCTTCGACCAGAAGGTCACCGACGGCACGTACAAGGGCCTGACCGTCACCGAGCAGGCCAAGAAGCTCGGCTACCAGGTCGTCACCAACGACAAGGAGCTGGCGAAGGTCAAGTCCGTCAAGGGCGGCAAGCCCGTCCTCGGTCTCTTCGCCCCCGGCAACGTCCCCGTCGAGTGGACCGGCAAGGCCGCCGCCCAGGGCGGCACCGACCCGCAGCGCTGCACCACCTCCAACCCGAACCGTCCCGCGGGCACCCCGGCCCTGGCGGACCAGGCGACCAAGGCCATCAAGCTCCTGGAGGCCAAGCAGAAGGCCGGCAAGAGCAAGCAGGGCTTCTTCCTCCAGGTCGAGGGCGCCTCGATCGACAAGCAGGACCACGCCGCCGACCCGTGCGGCCAGATCGGCGAGACCGCCGCCTTCGACCGCGCCGTCAAGGTCGCCCGCGACTACGCCGCCAAGCACCCCGACACCCTGGTCGTCACCACCGCCGACCACGCGCACACCAGCCAGATCGTGCCGCTGGAGGCCACCCCGCCCGGCCTGTCGTCGACGCTCGTCACCGACGAGGGCCAGCAGCTGAAGGTCAACTACTCGACCAACACGCCGGGCAAGTCCCAGGAGCACACCGGTACCCAGGTCCGCATCGCGGCGCAGGGCCCGCAGGCCTACCGCGTGCTCGGCGTGACCAACCAGACCGACCTGTTCACGACCGTCCGTGAGGCGCTGCGCCTGCGCTGACGGCACGTACGTCCCCATGACGGCGGGCGGTGCACGGCCTTGAGGGGCCGTCACCGCCCGCCGTTCGTCGTGCCCCAGGGCCCCTCCTCCCCGCGCCGCGCGAACTCGGCGGGAACCAGGCCGGACCGGCGTCCGACTAGTGGTCGGCGGGTGGTGATCGGCACGGCCCGCGCGCCAACAGCCGTGTGGACGAGGGGATGTCATGACCGAGGCCGTTTCCGTGGCGCCGTCGGTGGGCCGCGGCCGGCTGCCGACCACGCTGGCCCTGCTCTCCGTGACGCTGGTGGTCTCCGTCCTGGCCGGCATCGCGCTCGGGCCGACCGTCGTGCCGCCGGGCGACGTCGTGCGGTTCGTGTCCGCGGCCCTGACCGGCGGGACCATCGGCGCGGACGAGGTGACCGGGTACTCCATCGTCTGGCACGTGCGGGCTCCGCGCGTGCTGCTCGCCGCGGTCGTGGGCGCCGGGCTGTCCGTCGTGGGGGTCGCCGTCCAGGCGCTGGTGCGCAACGCCCTCGCGGACCCGTTCGTCCTGGGCATCTCCTCGGGCGCCTCCGTGGGGGCCACCGCGGTCGTGGTGTTCGGGCTCTTCGCCGGGCTCGGGGTCTACGCCCTGTCGGCCGCCGCCTTCCTCGGCGCCCTCGGCGCGACGGTGCTCGTCTACCTCGCCGCGCGCGGCCCGCTGGGGCTGACCCCGCTGCGGCTCGTACTGACCGGGGTGGCGCTCGCGTACGGATTCCAGGCGCTGATGAGCGTCCTGGTGTTCCTCTCCCCGAACGGGCAGGCCGCGCGGACCGTGCTGTTCTGGCTGCTCGGCAGCCTCGGCTCGGCGTCCTGGGAGTCGCTGCCCCTGGTGACGGCCGCGGTCGCCGTCGCCGTCGTGGTCCTGCTGCGGCAGAGCCGGGCGCTCGACGTGCTGGCGCTCGGCGACGAGACCGCGGCCGGCCTGGGCGTGGACGCGCACACCCTGCGGCGCGGCCTGTTCGTGCTCACCGCCGCCGTCACCGGGCTGATCGTCGCGGTCAGCGGCGCGATCGGTTTCGTCGGTCTCGTGCTGCCCCATGTGGTGCGGATCTGGGTCGGCGCCACGCACCGGCGGGTGCTCGCGGTGGCGCCGCTGGCCGGTGCCTGCTTCATGGTCTGGGTCGACCTGGTCGCCCGGACCGCCTTCGCCCCCGAGGAACTGCCGCTCGGGGTGATCACCGCCCTGATCGGCGTGCCGGTGTTCCTCACGCTGATGCGCCGCCGCGGCCACCTCTTCGGGGGCCGCTAGATGATCCTCTCCCTCCGTGACCTGACGGTCGAGGCCGCCGGGCGCGCGCTCGTGGACCGGCTGACCGTCGAGGTGGCGACCGGCTCGGTCGTCGGGCTCGTCGGTCCGAACGGCAGCGGCAAGTCGACCGCCCTGCGCTGCGTCTACCGCGCCCTGCGGCCGACGTCCGGGGCCGTGCTGCTCGACGGCACCGACCTGACGTCGCTGAAACCGCGCGAGAGCGCCCGTTCGATCGCCGCGCTGACCCAGGAGAGCAGCACCGAACTCGACTTCACCGTCGAGGAGTTGGTCGCGCTCGGCCGCACCCCGCACGCACCCGGCAATCGCCCGCTGACCGCCCGCGAACGGGAGCTGTGCCGGCGGGCGATGGACCGGCTGGACGTCGCCCATCTCGCGGACCGCGGCGTGCTGACCCTCTCCGGCGGCGAGCGC
>NZ_LIRJ01000183.1:12730-13007 GCF_001419745.1 Streptomyces silaceus
GACGAACCCACCAACCACCTCGACGTACGGCACCAGGTGGGGCTGCTGTCCTTTCTGCGCGGCTCCGGGCCGACCGTGCTCACCGCGCTGCACGACCTCAATCTGGCGGCGCAGGTCTGCGACCGGATCGCCGTGCTCGACACCGGCCGCCTGGTCGCCTGCGGCACACCGGCGGACGTCCTCGCCCCGGAGCTGGTCCGGAAGGTGTTCGGCGTCGAGGCCTCCGTGGTGCCGCACCCGCGCACCGGGATCCCCCAGCTCCTCTACGACCTGGCGC
>NZ_LIRJ01000184.1 GCF_001419745.1 Streptomyces silaceus
CACTCCTCCTCGCTCCCCTCCCCCACCTCCTCCTCCATCCGCGCGATGGCCGACTTGATGGTCGTGCCGTAGCTGTCGTCCTCCAGGGAGCCCACCGCCGCGCGGGCCCGGCGCAGATGGCTGCGCGCGGCTTCCGGGCGGCCCAGCTTCACGTAGTCCGCCGCGAGGTTGAGGTGCAGCGAGGGGTAGAAGCCGCGCACCGCGAGCGACTTGTGGTGCGCGGTCAGCCGCTCGTCCGTGAGCTCGTCCGCCGCGGACAACGCCCGCAGGTCCCACGCCAGTTCGTCCGACGGGTCCACCTGCGTGTCCGCCATGTAGTGCGCGAGCGTGCAGCGGTGCAGCGGGTCGCCGTCCTCGCCGATCTCCCCCCACAGGCCGAGGAAGCGCCCCTGCGCCTCCTCACGGTCCCCGCCGTGATGCAGCATGACCGCCTGTCCGATCCGCGTCATCATCGCGTCCTCCGCCGTCTGCTCCTGCTGCTCCGTCACCGGATCCTCCGTGGTCGTGCGGCCTTCGCCCCATCTCTCACGACGCTAGCGGCCACCACTGACAATCCCGGTCAGGCACGTTCGGACGCGGGGCGCTCACGCATACCGCTGGGCCAGCCCGGTGACGGTCCTGGCCACCTCGGCGCGGAGTTCGGCCGGTCCGAGCACCTCCGCCTCCAGGCCGAGCCGGAGGATGTCGGTCACCGCCACCGGCAGCCCCTCCACCTCCAGGTCCACCTCGGTCCAGCCGTCCGGACCCGGCTCCTCCGCACCGGCCACGGCCCGCTCCCCCGGCGCCCCGAACAGCGCGGGCAGCAGCCGACGCCCCGCCGGGGACACCCTCAGCCGCGCCGTCCCCCGCAGGACGCGCGCCTCAAGACCGCGCGACGCCTCCTCCCAGTACACCGCGAGATCGAACCCGTCGGGCCGGACGCACACCTCCTCCGCCACCGCCGCGGCCAGGAACCTCGACACCCGATACGTCCGCACCGCCCCGCCGGTACCGCCCCTGTCGTCCTCACGGCCGCCGCCGGCCTCCCCACGGCCACCGCCTTCCCCGCCCCCGGCGGCGACCGACGCCACCAGATACCAGTTGCCCGCCTTCAGGACGAGCCCCAAAGGGTGCAGCTCACGCCGGACGTCCCCGCCCCAGCGCCGGTAGTGCGCCGACAGCACCCGCTGGCGCCACACCGCATCGGCGACCACCGCGAGCAGGGGCGCCGGGTCGGCCGTGCGGAACCACGCCGCCGCGTCGAGGTGGAAACGGTCCTGGATGCGCCGCGACCGCTCCCCCAGACCGGCGGGCAGCGCGGCCGCCAACTTCAGCTGGGCCGTGGCCAGTTCCGCGCCGAGCCCCAGGTCGGCCGCCGCCCCGGGCATTCCGGCGAGGGCGAGCGAGTCGGCCTCGTCGTCGGTGAGCCCCGTCAGACGCGTGCGGTAGCCGTCGAGGAGCCGGAAGCCGCCCGCCGGACCGCGCTCCGCGTAGACGGGCACCCCGGAAGCGGCGAGCGCCTCGGCGTCGCGGTAGACGGTCCTGACCGAGACCTCCAGCTCCTCGGCGAGTTCGGGCGCGGTCATGCGCCCACGGTTCTGGAGCAGCAGAAGCAGGGCCAGGAGCCGGTCGGCACGCATGCGATCAAGTCTGCCGCAGTACCTGACAGAAGGTGTCAGGTACGTCCGGCAGAGTCTTCCTCGCGGCACCGAACAGGGCCGCGCGGGCCTCACGAGCCCCACGAGGCCCGCCCGACAAGAGGGCGGCACCTCATCAGCCGTTCCCAAGCCCCCGCAGCGATCCCCGCGGCGACCTCACCGAGGAGACCCATGCCCACGCACACCGCATCCGCAGCCACTGCCACTGCCACCACCGTCACCGGCACTTTCACCTTCACCCGCTGGGACGAGAGCCCCGTCGCGGGCGCGGACGGCGGCGCGCGCATCACACACGCCGCCGTCGCCAACGACTACGCCGGCGCCATCGAGGCGAAGGGCACGTCCTGCGAGTACTCCATCGCGTACACGACCGAGACGGTCGGCGCCTTCGTCGGCCACGAGTTCGTCGACGGAACCCTCGACGGCCGCGCGGGGTCGTTCGTGATCGACCAGCGCGGCTCCTTCACCGCCGACGGCACCATCGAGTGCACCTTCACCGTGCTGCCCGGCTCGGGCACCGGTGAGCTGGCGGGGCTCACCGGAACCGGCGCCTTCACCGCACGGACGGGGCAGGCCTCCACCCCGTACTCCCTCGACTACTCCCTTGGGGGCTGACGGCCGGCCACACCGGCCGGCACCGTCGGCTCAGCCGATGTCGGGGATCCGCCAGTCGATCGGCTCGTGCCCCTGCGCCGCCACCGCTTCGTTGATCTGCGTGAAGGGGTGCGAGCCGAAGAACTTCTTGGCGGACAGCGGCGAGGGATGCGCGCCCTTCACCACGACGTGCCGCTCCTCGTCGATGAGCGGGAGCTTCTTCTGGGCGTAGTTCCCCCACAGCACGAAGACGGCGGGGGCGGGGCGGTCGGCCACCGCGCGGATCACCGCGTCCGTGAACTTCTCCCATCCCTTGTTCTTGTGGGAGTTGGCCTCGCCGGAGCGGACCGTCAGGACCGCGTTCAGCAGGAGGACGCCCTGCTGGGCCCACGGCATCAGGTAGCCGTTGTCCGGCACGGGGTGGCCCAGCTCCTCCTTCATCTCCTTGTAGATGTTCCGCAGGGAGGGCGGGGTCTTCACACCGGGGCGCACGGAGAAGCACAGGCCGTGGCCCTGCCCCTCGCCGTGGTACGGGTCCTGGCCGAGTACCAGGACCTTCACCCGGTCGTACGGCGTCGCGTCGAGGGCGGCGAAGACCTCGTCGCGCGGCGGGAACACAGGTCCCTTCGCCCGCTCCTCCTCGACGAACTCGGTGAGCTCCTTGAAGTAGGGCTTCTGCAGCTCCTCGCCGAGGACTCCGCGCCAGGACGCGGGCAGCATGGCGATGTCGGTCACGTCAACAACCTCCGGTGTGCGGTCACTTCTCACCGGAGAACCTACCGGCGCCCACTGACAATCGACCGGCCCGCCCGGAGCACCGTAAGCGCTACCAGCTCGTCTTGCGCTGGAGCTCCCACATCATCATGATCGCCGACGGGTCGAGGGCCCGTTCGCCGCCCGCGATCTCCTCGCTGGACATGATGTACTGCTTGCCCTGCCACAGCGGCAGCAGCCGCACGTCGTCGACGAGGATCTCCTGCGCCCGCTCGAACTGGTCGATGACCGCGCCCCGGTCGGTCTCCCTGCGCTCGCGCGGCAGCACCTCGTCGGTGATCTCCCGGGAGGGGTACGGCGTGTTGAGCACGTTCTTGGGGCCGACGAACGGCGCGATGAAGTTGTCCGCGTCGGGGAAGTCGGGGAACCAGCCGCGTCCGAAGACCGGGTACTCGCCGTTGCTGTAGCCCTCCTGGAACTCGGTCCACGGGCGGCTCTTCAGTGTGATCCTGAACAGGCCCGAGCCCTCCAGCTGCCGCTTGATCTCGGCGAACTCCGGCGCGGTCGCCGAACCGTAGCGGTCGGAGGTGTACCAGAGGGTGAGCGGCACCGGCCCGTTGATGCCGGCGTCGGCGAGGATCTTCCTGGCCTTGGCCACACTCGGGTTTCCGTAGTCGTCGAAGAACCCGGTGGCGTGGCCGGTGAGCCCCCTGGGGACCATCGAGTACAGCGGCTCGACGGTGTCCTTGTAGATCTTGTGGGCGATCGCCCCGCGGTCGATGAGCTGCGCGAAGGCCCGCCGGACCGGCAGCTTCCGCGCCCAGGGGTCCTTGGTGTTGAACACCAGGTAGCGGATCTCGGTGCCCGCGCCCTCGACGAGCTCGATGTCCTGCTCGCGCCTGCCCTTGCCCTGCATGGCGATGATGTCCTCGGAGGCGAGACCGCGGAAGGTCACGTCGATCTGCTTCGCCTTGAGCGCCTCGACCATCGCCGAGGACTTCTTGAAGTACCGGATGGTGACGCCGTCGTTCTTGACGTCGGCCGCCCCCTTGTACCGGTCGTTCTTGACCAGCTCGGCCTTCTCGTTGCGCGTGTACGCGTTGAGCGTGTACGGGCCGGAGCCGGTGACCTCGTCGCCCTCGCGGAGCTTGTCCGCCGGGTACTCCTGGGGGTCGACGATCGACATGGCGGGCGTGGCGAGGACGAAGGGGAAGGTGGCGTCGGACTTCTTGAGGCGGAAGATGACCGTCCGCTCACCCTTCGTCTCGACCTTGTCGAGCGAGCCGAGCAGCCCCATGGGCCCGCCCTTGACGACCCCCTTCTCGTCGAGGGTCCGCATGCGGTCGAAGGAGTACTTCACCGCCGCGGCGTTCAGCTCGTCGCCGTCGGAGAACGTCAGGTCCTCGCGCAGCCTGCAGGTGAAGACCGTGCTGGAGGAGTCGCTGAACTCGCAGGACTCCGCGGCGTCCGGTTCGGGCTCGGTGGCCCCCGAGGGGAAGCTGAGCAGCGTTTGAAAAACGTTTCTGTAGAGCTCCCAGGAACTGTCCCATGCCTTCGCCGGGTCCAGGGTGCTGGGCGCGCTCATCGTGCCGACGGTGATCTGCTGCTCCTCGTCCGACCCTTCCGAGGACAGCACCCCGCAGCCCGCGAGCAGGGATATCGACGTGAGCGCCGCCACTTGGCGCATACCCCTCTTCCGCTTCACAAGGGGAATTTCACTGAACACGCGCACGCTCCTCGATCGGCCGCCATGCCATGGGGTCGGGAGACCATATCGCAGTGCCCCGCCGGTCCAACTCGGCATGCCGACGGGGCACTTGATGCGGTTATACGTCGGTTTTGACGGCGTAATCCGCGGTTGCGTGGGCTTCGTCAGCCGACGCCCGCATTGAGGAAGATGCCGCCATCGACCACGAGTGTCTGACCGGTGATCCAGTCGGACTGGGCGGACGTGAGGAACGCGGCCGCGCCCCCGATGTCCTCGGGCACACCGAGCCGCCCGAGCGGGTAGGAGGCCGCCGCCTCCGCCTCGCGGCCCTCGTAGAGCGCCTGGGCGAACTTGGTCTTGACGACCGCGGGCGCGATGGAGTTCACGCGGACCTTCGGCGCGAACTCGTGCGCGAGCTGGAGGGTGAGGTTGACCATGGCGGCCTTGCTCATCCCGTACGCCCCGATGAACGGCGACGCGGAGACGCCCGCGACGGAGGCGATGTTCACGATCGCGCCGCCGTGCTCGCTCTGCCAGGCCTTCCACGTCTGCTGGGCGAAGCCGAGCGCCGAGATGACGTTGGTCTCGAACACCTTGCGCGCCACATTGAGGTCGAGCTCGGCGATCGGCCCGAACACCGGATTCGTACCGGCGTTGTTGACCAGGAAGTCGACGCGGCCGAACGCCTCCATGGCGCGCTCGACGGCGATCGCCTGGTGCGCCTCGTCGTGGGCCTTGCCCGCGACGCCGATGACCCGGTCGGAGCCGAGCTTCTCGACGGCCTCCTTGAGGGCGTCCTCGTTGCGTCCGGTGATGCAGACGCGGTCGCCGCGGGCGACCAGGGCCTCGGCGATGCCGTATCCGATGCCGCGGCTCGCGCCCGTGACGAGCGCGGCCTTCCCACTGTCCTGCACAGCCATGATCCTTGCCTTCCGGGTCAGTTGAGCGGGCCGCCGGCCACGTACATGACCTGGCCGGAGACGAAGCCCGCGGCGTCGCCCGTGAAGAAGGCGATGGCGTTGGCGATGTCCTCGGGACGGCCGACGCGCTGCACCGGGATCTGGGTGGCGGCCGCGGCCTGGAACTCCTCGAAGTCCATGCCGACGCGGTCCGCGGTGGCCTTGGTCATCTCGGTGACGATGAACCCGGGGGCGACGGAGTTGGCGGTGACGCCGAACTTGCCGAGCTCCTTGGCGAGGGTCTTGGTGAAGCCCTGGAGGCCGGCCTTGGCGGCGGCGTAGTTGACCTGGCCGCGGTTGCCGAGCGCGGAGGACGAGGAGAGGTTGACGATCCGGCCGAAGTTCGCCTCGACCATGTGCGACTGGACGGCGCGGGACATCAGGAAGGCGCCGCGCAGGTGCACGTTCATGACCGTGTCCCAGTCGCCGGCGCTCATCTTGAAGAGCAGGTTGTCGCGGAGCACGCCGGCGTTGTTGACGAGGATCGTCGGCGCGCCCAGCTCCTGGGCGATGCGGGCGACCGCGGCCTCGACCCGGGCCTCGTCGGACACGTCGCAGCCGACGGCGATCGCCTTGCCACCGGCCGCGGTGATCTGCGCGACGGTGTCCTTGCAGGCGGCCTCGTCGAGGTCGATGACGGCCACGGCACGGCCCTCGGCGGCGAGCCGTACGGCGGTCGCCGCGCCGATGCCTCGCGCGGCACCGGTCACGACAGCGACGCGCTGCTCAGTGGTGGACATGCTGGTTCTCCTCGCCCTTGGGATGCGGCTCAACGGTACGCCCCGATGGTGAGCGACCGCTTAGTACCTTCAGCTGGACGAGACGCTAGAAGCCCTGGCACCGGGTGTCAACGGCACACAGGAGAGCTGTGATTCTTTACCCCGCAGGGACGCTCCGACGCGCCGGGCCGCTCACCGCACCAGCAGGTCGAGGAGGCGGTTCACCTCGGCCTCGGGATCCGCGGTCAGGCCCGTGTGCACCGGACCGGGCTGGAGCACGGTGGAGCGCGGCGCGATGAGCCAGCGGAAGCGCCGCCCCGCGTCGTCGTCCGCGGCCTGCCCCGCCGCCGCGCCGCCCGCGCAGATCCGCTCGACGGCGCCGAGCGCGGCCCTGATGCCGGACACGTCGGCCGCCGGGTCCAGGGCGAGGAGCTTGCCCTCGTCGAAGTGGGTGCGGGCGGCGACGAACGACTTGGCCCGGCAGTAGAGCACGACGCCCGCGTTGAACTGCTCGCCGCGCTCCACGCGCGGCACGACGCGCACCAGCGCGTACTCGAAGACGTCCCGGACGGGCCCGGTCTGCTCGCTCACTTGGTGGCGCCCTTCGGCTCGGTCCCCGGCAGCGTGATCCGCTCGTGGACGGTCTTGACGCGCGCGAGGAGCGCCGCCACGTACGCGCGGCGCACCTCGTCCGCGTCCGCGAAGCCCGGCTCGTCCGCCAGCCACTCCTCGGGCACCCGCGCGGTGACCTCGGTGAGCAGTTCCTCGGTGACGAGGGGGGCGAGCCCGGCGGCCGCCCCGGCCACGTCGGGGCCGTACGGCGCGAGGACGTGGTCCGAGGCGTCGTACGGCTTGGCGGAGGCGGTCTCGGCGGTGCGCCAGTTGTGGTGCCAGATCATGCTCGCACCGTGGTCGATGAGCCACAGGTCGCCGCGGACCATGAGCAGGTTGGGGTTGCGCCAGGAGCGGTCCACGTTGTTGATCAGGGCGTCGAACCAGACGACGCGCCCCGCCTCGGCGGGGTCCACGTGGTGGGCGAGCGGGTCGAAGCCGAGGGCGCCCGACAGGAAGTCCATGCCAAGGTTGAGGCCGCCGCTCGCCTTGAGCAGGGCCTGCACGCGCTCGTCGGGCTCGCCGAGGCCGAGCACCGGGTCGAGCCGCATCCCCACGAGCCGCGGCACGCGCAGTCCGAGCTCGCGGGCGAGTTCACCGCAGATCACCTCGGCGACGAGCGTCTTGCGGCCCTGTCCCGCTCCGGTGAACTTGATGACGTACGTCCCGTACGCGCCGTGGTCGTCGGCCTCGACGACCCCCGGCAGCGAGCCGCCCTCGCGCAGGGGCGTGACGTAGCGGACCGCGGTGACTTCGCTGAGCATGGCCCCAGATTACTGCCGCTGCCGCGCTGTTCGATCATCCGCGGGCCTGCCTACAGTGCCCGGCATGGACTCCCTTGATCTTCCCCGGCAGTTCGCGCGCACCAGGCGCTTCTCGCTGGGTGTGCCGCGCGGCTTCGTGGTCTCCCCCGACGGCGAGCGGGTGCTGTTCGTCCGCTCCACCGCGGGCGACGACCCGGTGAGCAGGCTGTGGGTGCACGAGAACGGCGCCGAGCGCATGCTGGTCGATCCGCTCGGCCTGGGCGCGGAGGGTCCGCTGCCCGAGGCGGAGCGGGTGCGCAGGGAACGCGCGCGGGAGTCGTCGCAAGGAGTGGTGGCCTTCGCGACCGACCACCACGCGCGCGTGGTCGCGTTCGCGCTGGGCGGCGCACTGTGGGTGGTGGCGACGGACGGCGGCGCGCCGCGCCGGATCCGCACGGCGGGTCCGGTGGTCGACCCGCGCCCGTCTCCGGACGGGACCCGCATCGCGTACGTCAGCGGGGGCGCCCTGCGCGTCGTCGGCACCGACGGCACGGGCGACCGGGCGCTCGCGGAGCCCGAGGGCGACGAGGTCGCCTACGGTCTCGCCGACCACGTGGCCGCCGAGTCCATGGACCGGCAGCGGGGGTTCTGGTGGTCGCCGACGAGCGACGCGCTGATCGTCGCGCGCGTGGACGCCTCGCGGGTGCGGCGCTGGTGGCTGTCCGACCCGGCGCGGCCCGAGCTGCCGCCGCGCGCGGTCCGTTATCCGGCGGCGGGCACGGCCAACGCCGAGACGTCACTGCACGTCCTGCGCCTGGACGGCACCCGTACGAAGGTGCTCACTCCGGAGAGGGTGCCCGAGGAGGACCATCTCTCCGGAGAGTGGACCGATGTCGCCCTGGAGTACGTCCCCACGGTGCGCTGGGACGCCCACGGCCCCCTGATCACGCTCCAGACCCGCGACCAGCGTTCTCTGTACGTCCTGGAGGTGGACCCGAAGTCCGGTGCGACGGAGAGGGTCGCGCACCTGAGGGACCCCGCCTGGCTGGAGCTGATGCCGGGCACTCCCCTGCGCCTGGGGAGCGGCAGGGTGGTCCGGCACCGGAGCGTCCCCGGTCACACGCGGGGCCTGGGCGTCGGCGCCACGACGACACCGCGCGGCCTCCAGGTGCGCGAGGTCCTGGGCGCCGTGGGCGAGCGGGTGTGGTTCACCGCGTCGGACGACCCCCTGGAGACCCACGTCTGGTCCCTCGACCACCAGGACGACGAGCCCGCCCCGGAGCGCGGCACCGGCACGCTGCGCCGGATCAGTGAGGGCCCCGGCATCCACACGGCCGCCGTCGGCGGCGACACCGTCGTCCTCGACAGCAGGACGCCCGAGGGGCAGACGGTGACCGTGCTGCGGGGCGGCGAGCCCGTCGGGCGGATCGCGGTGTTCGCCGAGGAGCCCGTGGTGACGCCCCGGCCCCGCCACCTCACCCTCGGGGAGCGCGCGTTGCGGGGCGCGCTCCATCTGCCGTCCTGGCACACGAGCGGCTCGGGAAAGCTGCCGGTGCTGCTGTGCCCGTACGCGGGTCCAGGACTCCAACTCGTGGTCCACGCGCGCGCGTGGTGGACGATCGTGGCGCAGTGGTTCGCGGAGCAGGGCTACGCGGTGCTCGTCACGGACGGGCGCGGCACGCCGGGACGCGGCGAGGAGTGGGCGCGGGCCGTGCACGGCGACCAGTTGACGCCCGTGCTCGACGACCAGGTGGACGCGCTGCACGCCGCCGCCGAGCAGTGTCCCGACCTGGACCTCTCGCGGGTGGGCATCCGCGGCTGGTCCTTCGGCGGTTTCCTCGCGGCGGGCGCGGTGCTGCACCGCCCGGACGTCTTCCACGCGGCGGTGGCGGGTGCCGCCCCGACGGACCTGCGCCTGTACGACACGCACTGGAAGGAGCGCTATCTGGGGCATCCCGACGTCCAGCCCGAGCAGTACGAGCGCTGCTCCCTGGTGGCGCACGCGCACCTCCTGTCGCGGCCGCTGATGCTGGTGCACGGCCTCGCGGACGACAACGTCCTGCCCGTGCACATGCTGCGCTTGTCCGCGGCGCTGCTGGCGGCGGGGCGCCCGCACACCGTGCTGCCGCTGCCCGGCGCGAGCCACCTGGTCTCCCAGGAGGAGGTGGCGGCGAACCTCCTCCTGCTCGAACTCGACTTCCTGCGGAAGTCCCTGGACTTTCAGAACGGAAGTCATTGAGCGTTTGAACACGGCGGGCCCCGGCCCCGTATCTCCGGTCATGACGACTTCTGATGAGACGGTCTCCGCACCCTGCCGCCGTACCGTCGTGGCCACGATCGGTGCCGCGGGCCTCGCCGCCGCCCTCACCGCCTGCGGTGGCGGGGGCGACGGCGACGAGGACTCCGGCGAATCCGCCGGAGCGGCCCCCGAGGCGGGCGGGGCCGCCGGAGCCCTGCTCGCCAAGACGTCGGACATCCCCGTGGGCGGCGGCAAGATCTTCAAGGACGAGGGCGTGGTGGTCACCCAGCCCACGAAGGGCGAGTTCAAGGCGTTCTCCAGCCGCTGCACCCACAAAGGGTGTGCGGTGACCGGCGTCCAGGGCGGCACCATCAACTGCCCGTGTCACGGGAGCAAGTTCGACATCGCCGACGGCAGCGTGCGGGGCGGCCCCGCGCCGCAGCCGCTGCCCGCGGCCGAGATCGCCGTGACGGGGGGCTCGATCAAGCTGGCCTGACGGGGGCGCGAGGCGGCCCGACCGGCGTACCGGACCTGCTATCCGGCCCGGCCGGGCCGCTTCCACGCGCCGAGCACGTCGTTCGTGGTCGTGATGGTGGCGACGAGCGCGAGGGTGTTGCGGACCACCACGGGCGTGTAGTCGGCGGGCACTCCCGCGATGGCGTCCGCGGGCACGACGGCGGTGTAGCCGAGGTTCACGGCGTCGAACACCGCGTTGGGGATGGCGACGTTGGCCGAGACCCCGGTGACCAGCAGCGTGCGGCAGCCGAGGTTGCGCAGCAGGGGGTCGACGTCGGTGCCCGCGATCGGTGACAGGCCGTGCAGGCGGCGTACGACGAGGTCCTCGTCGGCCACCTCGACGGGCGGCGCGATCCGTACGGCGGTGGTGCCCGAGAGCTGCTGGACGGGCAGCCGTTCGGCGGCCCGGAAGAGCCGGGCGTTGTGGTTGGCCCCGCGGCCGTCGGGCCGTCGCTCGGCCACCGCGTGCAGGACCTGGACACCGCTGTGGTGCGCCGCGGACACCAGCCGCGCGACATTGGCGAGGGCGCCCGACGCCCGCGCCTCCTTGGCGAGTTCGGGCAGCGCGCTCTCGGTGCCGACGACACCCTGCTGGCACTCGACGGTCATGAGGACGGTGGTGGCGGGGTCGAGGAGTTCCCTGAGCTGTTCGGACGACGGCATGGCTCTCCCTGTCGCGGACGCCCGGGACACCGGCCGGCCGGCTGCCGCCCTCTCGCGCCCGGAATCCGCGCGAGGCTAACGGCCATTGCGTCACGAAGGAAGAGCCCTCATTCTTTCCTGACGCACAGTCAGACATGCCTGGCGGGACACCACTCGGGAGGACACATGGCCGTCACGCAGCGCCGTGGCCGCAGGATCATGATGACGCCGGACGAGCTCGACGCGTTCCTCGCCGCGGAGCGCACCTGCCGGGTGGCGACCGTCTCCCCCGACGGCGCCCCGCACGCCAGCACGCTCTGGTTCGCCTGGGACGGCACCTCGCTGTGGCTGTACTCGATCACTCGCAGCAAGCGCTGGGCGGACCTGCGCAAGGACGGCAGGATCGCCGTGGTGGTCGACGCCGGGGAGGAGTACGGCGAGCTGCGCGGCGTCGAACTGTCGGGCACGGTCGAGTTCGTCGGCGAGGAGAGCGCTGCCCGTACGGACGATCCGGGGATCGCAGGCGGCGCTCATGAGCCGTGCGGCGGCTGCCGCGCCGGTCTCCGGAGGGATGATCAGCAGGTCCCAGCGTCCGACGTGGTAGGAGAGCAGCAGGAGTTGGTGCGGGTCCTGCTCTTCCTTGTACCAGCCGACCTTGACCACATGGCCGTTGACGGGCACCTTGCGCGGCACCACCGGCCAGTGCGTCGGGTTGACCGTGACGCGCGTGATGCGGCCCCACAGCGGGTCCAGCAGGTCGGTCAGCGCGGGAAGTTCACGGAAGAGGTCACGGGAGCGCGGCCACCAGGCGCCGTCGAGCAGCCCGGAGGCCGGTCCCGGAGGCTTGAGGGACAGGCGCGGCGGCGGGTGAGCGGAAGGCGCGGCGGTCGGTGGGGGCGGCGGGGGTCGTGCGGTGAGCACCGTCATGGTGTCGACCCGTCCCCGGGGCGGTGGTGCCCGTCCCGGCGTATGGAACCGAGAGGGATGCCGGCGTGGAAGCCGGTCGAGGAAATGCTCTCGGTACTGTCGAGCGTACTCCGGCGGCGGCCCCCACGGTCACCCGGACGCGTCCTCGGTCGCCATCAGGGCCGTTCCGGTGAGGTGGAGGGCGGGGTCGGCCGCCGCCGTCATCAGCCGGGCGGCCGCTCCGGCCTCGCTGCGCGGCGGGACGACGAGCAGGTCCCAGCGGCGGGCCCCGCAGGAGAAGAGCCGGATCGTGTGCGGGTCGAGGCCGGAGGCGTACCACCGGGCCGAGACCGTGTGCCCCGTCACGGAGAGGACGCGCGGCTCGTGCGGCCAGCTTCCGTGGTGCGACGCGATCCGTGTCACGAGGCCGTGGGACGCGTCGAACACATCGGTGAGCGAGGCCAGTTCGGCGGCGAGGTCGTCGGTGCGGGGCCACCAGGCTCCGCACACCGGACCCGGGGGGAAGGTCGGCGGGCGCAGGGAGAGCCTGGCCGGCGGGTAGTCGGCGGGTCGCCCCGGATCGGCTGAATCCACTGAACCGCGGTGATCGATGGGTGCGTTCACGACGCACGCCCCTCTTCGGGCCGCAGGCGGTGCGACCCGGTGTCGTGGTGCGCCGGAGGCGACGCCGAGCGGAGTCGGCGTACGAGAAGCGTCCGGCGGCTCCAGCATACGTCCCGGTCCTTCTCCGCCCGGCAGGAGTACGGTGAAGGGGGCGAGGGCGTCCGTATGCCGGTGCCCGACCTTTCGGAGCACTCCTCCCTCGCCGTCCGTCCGCGCAAGGGCAGCCCAGGACCCCGGCCGCGCCGTTCGCCATCCGGTCGAGGAGCCCGTCCATGTCCCGGACCTCTCCCACCCGCACCTCCCCGAACCTCCGCCGGAGGCCGTCCCGGCCCAGGCGCCGGGCCAGCGGCGGCAACTCCGCTTCGCTGTAGGGGAGTTCGATGCCCCGCCGGCGCGGGCGCACCGGTGCGTCGACACGCCCGTGCCCGGTCCGGTGCCGCCGCCTCCGCCGCGTGCGACGGCCTCCACGAACCGACCCGCGAACCATCCGCCCACCCCCATGCCCCCGTTCGAGCACGGCAGCAGGCAGGAGCCACATCCCATGACCCGCACACCGCACACCACGCTTCCCTCCCCGCCCCGGCCACGCCTGCGCCTGGCACCCCACGACGACGGGCCCCGCGCCATCGACGGGGCCTGGTGGCCGCGCTCGTACGATCTGCTCGCCGAACTCCCCGGGCTGCTCGCCGGGTTGCCCCGTACCTGGGGGCACATCACCAGCGTCATGCTCAACGGCGCGGACTGGTCGTCGACCCCGGGCCGGACGCTCGTCGCCGGCCAGGTCGTCCGGCTGCGCAGGACCCTGACGGCCGCGGCCGTGCACACCGTCGTCCTCCTCGCCCCCGGCCGCGGGCGCTGGGACCTGCTCGTCGTGCCGCCGGACACGCCAGAGGAGGCCGCGGGGCCGATCATGGAGAGGGCGGCGGAAGAGGGGAGCGTCGGGGTGCCGGCGTCCTCCGTGGCGGTCCCTCGGGCGCGGTCCTGAGAGCGGCCCCGCGACGGGCGTCACCGGGAGCGGACGTCGCGGGTCGGGCCCGTCGCCGTCATCAGGCCGTTCTCGGCCGCGTCGGCGGCGCCGCACGCTGGGCACCGGCGCGTCCCGCCTGACCGGGGCCGTGCCGGCGGCGGCGCAAAGCGTGCCGTGCGGGGATGTGGTCCGGTGCGCGGTGTGTTTCGCTCGGCGTGAGCGGTCCAGTCGACCGTGAGAGGGCCCGGGGTCCGGGGACCGTGAGAGGTCCCGGGACCAGGGGATCAGAGGGCCGAGGGGAGGGACACCCGTATGTCCGTGCGCCCATCGCTGTTGCCCGGAGTGTCGCGGCCCGGAGCGTCGAGGCCCGGCGTGCGGGCCGTACTGGCGGCCGTGTCCTGGCTGACCAGCCCGCTCTCGCCGGACGACTACCTCGGCCTGATCGATCCGCTGTGGTCGGCGCGGCATCCCGCGGGCCGGGTGAGCGCCGTGCGACGGGAGGCGCCCGGTGCGGCCACGCTGGCGATCCGGCCGGGCAGGGGCTGGCACGGCCACCGGGCCGGACAGTATCTGCCGCTCGGAGTCGAGATCGACGGTGTACGGCACTGGCGTACGTACTCGATCACTTCGCCACCCGGAGACGGACCCGGGGACGAGATCACCATCACCGTGAAGGCCCGCCCCGACGGCCGGGTCTCCCCGCACCTGGTCCACGGGACCGCACCCGGAGCCCTGCTCCGGCTCGGCCCGGCGCGGGGGGAGTTCGTACTGCCGCTGCCGCTGCCCGAACGGCTCCTCTTCGTGACGGCGGGCAGTGGTCTCACGCCCGTCATGGGGATGCTGCGCACGCTCGCACGGCACGGCGGTGCCGCCCCGGACACACTGCTCCTGCACAGCGCGCCGTCACCGGCCGAGTGTCTCTTCCGTGCCGAACTGGCCGTGCTGGAGCGCCGGTTGCCATGGCTGAGCGTGCGCGTGACGCATACGCGTACGGAGGGACGGCTCACCGCGGACCGGATCGTCGGACTCTGCCCGGACTGGCGCCGTCGGGAGGCCTGGGTGTGCGGCCCGGCCGGACTCCTCGACACGGCCGAGAGGCAGTGGGCCGCCGCGGGGGTGCGGGAACGGCTGCGGGTGGAGCGCTTCCACCTGGCGCCCCTGCGGGCGCCGGGTGCCGACGCCACCGGCGGCCGGGTGCGGTTCGACCGCAGCGGCGTGGAGGCGGACGCGGCGGCAGCGGCCCCTCTCCTCGCGGTCGGTGAATCGGCGGGGGTGCCCATGCCCCACGGGTGCCGGCGCGGCCTGTGCCTCGGCTGCCTCGTCCCGCTCCTCGACGGCCGCGTGCGCGATCTGCGGACCGGTGACCTACGGGGGGAACCCGGTGAGTTGATCCAGACCTGCGTCAACGGTGCCGCGGGTCCGCTCGTCCTCGACCTGTGAGAACCAGAGCTCTGCGAGGAGACTCCCATGCCTCTTCCCACGCCCGTACCTACGCCGGAACCCACACCCGCACCCCCGTTGATGCCTGCGGCGACCGTCACCGGGGCGGTCGCCGCGACCGTCCCCGGGGCCGTCACCGGGTCCGAGGGAACGCCGCCGCCCGTGGCACGGGACACCGACAGGGCCGAGCAACTGGGCCGGGAACTGGACCGGCTCCGCGCCGAGATCGTGGCGGCCCGCGGACCGGACGACGCCCACTACATCCGTACGGTGATCGCCGTGCAGCGCGGCTGCGAGGCCGGCGGCCGCCTGGCGCTCGCCGTCTCCCTGTTCCCGCCCGCCTGGGTGGCGGGCACCACCCTGCTGGCGCTCGCCAAGACGCTGGAGAACATGGAGCTGGGCCACAACATCCTGCACGGCCAGTGGGACTGGCTGGGCGACCCGGCGATCCACTCGACCACCTGGGAGTGGGACTTCGTCACCCCGGCCGACGCCTGGAAACGCACCCACAACCACCTGCACCACACCTACACCAACGTCGTCGGCCGTGACCGCGACCTCGGCTACACGATCCTGCGCATGAGCCCGGACCAGCCCTGGCGCCCGCACCACCTGCTCCAGCCGCTGTACACGGCCCTGCTCGCGCCGGTCTTCGAGTGGGGCATAGCCCTGTACGACCTGGAGGCCGACGCGGTGCCGTCGGGCCGCAAGAGCGTGCGTGCCTTCCTGAGGGACGCAACCGGGCTGGCGCGCAAGGCGGTTCGCCAGGCGGCCAAGGACTACGTCCTCTTCCCGCTCCTTGCCGGCCCCTCCGCCCTGCCCTGCCTCCTCGGCAACATCACCGCGGGCGTCGCCCGCAACGTCTGGGCGCACACGGTCATCTTCTGCGGCCATTTCCCCGACGACGTGCAGACCTTCACCGAGGAACGGCTCGACGGCGAGAGCCGCGGGGAGTGGTACCTGCGCCAGATCCAGGGCTCGGCGAACATCACGGGAGGCCCGCTCCTGCACCTCCTCACCGGCAACCTCAGCCACCAGATCGAGCACCACCTCTTCCCCGACCTCCCCAGCAACCGCTACGCCCAACTGGCCCCCGAGGTGCGAAAGATCTGCGCCCGCCACGACCTCCCCTACGTCACCGGCCCGCTGTGGCACCAATACACATCAATGTGGACCCGAGTCCTACGCAACGCCCTGCCGTAACGAAGCCCGGCGGGATTCGACCCACGACCTGCCTGGCTGTCTACTGGTGGCCCTGCCCCGCTCATGCCTGGTGGCAGTACGCACTGGTGCGGGCGCGGCCGTCTTCAGGAATGCTGCCTCAACAGGATTGGGGCGGGCATAGGTTGGCGGCCAGGTGATCATTGGTGGGGGTTGGTGTGGCAGGTCGGGATCTGCGCGCGCTGTTCAGTACGAACGACCGCACGCTTGGGGCTGCGGAGGCGTTCACGAACCGGCAGGCGCAGTGGGGGTTCGTGGTCGCCGCGCTCGCCGAGCATCTGCGGCATGTCAACAGTCCTGCCTTCGCTCCGGATGACCTGGAGGCCGCCCGAGACAACGTGGTGGTCTTCCATGGGATCGGTGGCATCGGGAAGTCCACGTTGTCGCGCAAGTTCGAGGCGTCCCTTGCCGAACCGGGGCAGCGCCCCGCCCAGTGGAGTGCCCCCGCATGGGGCGGAGCGCGGATCCTGCCCGTACGAATCGATCTCGCGCGCTCCGCGAATCCCGACTTCGAGAAGGTCGTGCTCAGCGTGCGCCTCGCGCTGGCCGCGATCGGCCGGCCTCTGCCTGCCTTCGACGTGGCGTTACGCCGTTACTGGGAGCATCAGCATCCAGGGGATCCGCTGGAGGACTTCCTCAACCGCGGCGGCCTGACCGCCCGGTTCGGCAAGGCGTTGCCGCAGCAGATGCAGTCCGCGCTCGCCGATGTCGCCCAGGCCCTAATGCTGCCGGGCACGGTGGGCTCTGCGATCGGGCAGGTGACCGGGGCGCTCGTCGGAGCGCTGCGCGAGCGTCGGCAGACCGTGCGGGCGCTCGCTGGCTGCGTACGCCTGGCTGATCTCCTGGAGAGCGAACCGGATCTGGACTCCCTGTCCTACTACCCGCACCTGCTTGCCTGGGAGCTTGCCCGGCTACCCACCGCGAAGAAGGTCACTCCAGTGGTCTTGATGGATGCCTTCGAGGAGATCGGGGACCGCACCCACCGGGACTTTGAACGCCTCCTGCAGCGCCTGGTGTGGCTGATGCCGAATGCCTTCTTCGTCATCACCGGCCGCTCCCGCCTGCAGTGGGCCGACGAAGCCCTTCAGGGCCAGCTCGACTTCACCGGACCCGCCGCCTGGCCCGGCCTGGTTGCTCACGACATTCCCCAGACCCGTGCGGAGTTCCCCGCCCCCGGCCGTGAACGGCAGATGCTGATCGGCGACTTCTCCTTCGAGGATTGCGACGACTACCTCGCCCGCCGCCTCTCCGTAAACGGCCACCCCTTGATCGGCGATGCCATTCGAAGGGTGATCGGACAGCGCTCGCACGGCCTGCCGTTGTACCTGGACCTCTCCGTGATGAGGTTCCTGGAACTCCGACGCAACGGGCATACCCCACAGCCGACCGACTTCGACCACGACTTCCCCGCGCTGATTGCCCGTACTCTCTCCGACCTCACCGCCCCCGAGCGCCACGTCTTGCGCTCCGCCAGCCTCTTTTCCTCCTTCGACGTCGCCCTGGCCACCCGGGCTGCGGGGCTCCCCCAAGAAGCGCCGGCGCTGCGGCTCGTCGAGCGTCCCTTCGTACGAGAGACGCCCTACGGCCTGTGGCCCTTCTACCTGCACGCCCTCATCCGCGCGACGATCCGGGGCGCCGACGACCAGACCGACGACCGATGGTCTCCGGCCGACTGGCAGCAGGCCGCCGTCCGGGCCCTCGCCGTTCTTGGAGAGCAGTGGAGCAGCGGCTCGGACCGCGATCGCCTACTGCTCGTGGGCTGCTTGCGCCAGGGACTGGCGATCGCCCGTGACTACCGTCTCGACCTCGGCTGGCTCATCGAGGCCGCCTGGACCTACATCGGCGACTCCGTATGGGAGCCGCTGGACTTGGCCGCCGGCTCCGAAGCGGAGGGCGTCACAGCCACATCCGCTGACGTGCTGGTGGAGTTGCTCAGTGCGCTCGCCCGCAGGCAGCACGAGAACCGCGCCCGCACAGTGGAGCGCCTGGTCGCAGTGGCTGACACCGGGCTGCTGCCCGTGGAATTGCACGAGGTCGCCATCTACTACCGGGCCAAGGCGCAGCGCGACCTCGGGCACACCGAGGGATCCCGCCAGGGGATGCAGGTGGTCGCCGCAGGTGGCGGACGTCTCGCAGCGAATGCCCGCCGTGGGCTCGCCCATCTCTCCCGACTCGCCGGCGACTTCCCGACCGCTCTTCAGGCGGCCGAACACTTGGGCTGGGCGGGCCGGCACCACCGCGTCGTCGGCGACGTGCGATGGGTACAGGGCGACATGGCCTCGGCTGCAGAAGCTTTTGGGGCAGCCCGCGCGGAAGGCGAGGAACACGGCAAGAACGGGGAGGCGGCCATGTCACAGGCCATGCGGGCCTTCACCCTCGCCTTCGCGACCGACCCCACCACCGATGATGAGATCGACCTCGCTGAAAACCTCCTGTCCCGGGTCGACCTGCGCGCTGCGACCCTGGACGTACGGATCGCAGCCCTCCTGCGCGACGCTGGCACGGATATGGGAGCCGAGGACAGGGCGCAGGTACTGGCCGCAGAGATCAGTACGTCGGGGCTGCTCTTCGTCCAGGCCAAGCTCGAGTTGGCACGCGCCTTCCATCACGCCATCCGCGACGGCCAGGCGGGCGTCGCGTCCAGCATCAGTCGACTCCGTGAGATGACCCGTGAGGGCTACTACGCCTACTACGTCGACATCGCCCACTTCATGGCCGACCTCCCGCTCGACAGTCCCTCCCGCGCACGGTGGCTCGACGAGCAGCGGACAGTACGCCAACGCTGGCGCAGCATGGTCATCGACCGACGCGCTCTGCTCGCGTCACGGTCGGCCACCGGAACGCCGTAACCAGTCGGTGCGGCTCGAAAGCTGCCGGACGCCTCAATTGGAATGCACGAGACAGTAGTTCTGTCCGCCGTCATTCAGCCCAGTCGTTCGACTGCGAGCACAGCCGTTTCGGCTGGCTGTGGTTGTGAACCTAGTCGCGTGCGATGAAAGTGGGCGGCCCTGCCCGAGGGCGCTCGCGGTCACACACACTCCGTGCTCTGGTCGTCCTACAGGTGGTCGAGGGGTTCGGCGGCGTATGTGCCGTCGCCGAGCGGGACATCGGTGAGCTCGAAGCGTTGGGACAGGCTGCCGACTCGGCGGATGACGACGCTGCCGGGGGCGCGGGTGGTTTCGTAGTACAGAGGGGTGCCGTCGGCGCCGGTGGTGCCCAGCAGACTGAAGCGGCGCAGCACGCGGGGAGCTGTCGGGGTGGTCCGGCGACGCCGGTAGAGCCAGCCGGCTGCGGCGGCGAGACCGGTGACTACCAGGCCGACTGCAGTCGGAATCAGGAACTTGTCGAAGAGCGCGGACACGGCAGCATCACTCCTGCGAGGCGGGTAGGGCTCGCCACTGCGACGGGCCGCGCCAACCATGTGGCAGGCGGGGGTAATCCGCGCAACCCCCGTTCATCTTGCTCCCCCGTCCGGGAAGTTGGGTGCGGTCGGCGGATCGTCGTACAGCGCCCTCGGTGCGTCGGCGTCGGTCGCCCAGCTTGGACGCACGACGAACGCGGACGCTGCCTCCTCGCACTCGATGCCCGGCTGGTCATGTGCCGTCGGTCACCGGTCGCTGCACTGGACGCGATGTTGCATAGGAGGTTGCGGGGAGTCGACTGGCCATCGCTGGGTCGCCTTGCCATGCATCCGTGTCGGGCAGCCCCTGGTGCCGGCGTAGGGCAAGTTCGGGGGCGTTCGTTGGGGCGCACTTGCTCCTGTCGACGATACACATGAGGCATTGGTGCCCTTCCGGGAACTTGATCCAAAGACTCGGGCGTTTGATGTCCCGTACGCGAGAGCGATCCGAGCGGCTGCTCGAAGCATGGACGGTAGCGCGGGTCGTTAGCGCCACGTCTTAACCAAGACCGGGCGGTGCATGGCACTCGTGCCGTGCGTCGTGCTGGTTTCAGGGCTGCGGATACCCAGACGCGCAGTATCGAGATGTCGCATATGGGACAGGCTGCGAGGTGGGTCTCGGGTTCGCCCGGGAGACCCCGACCAAGATCTTCTCCCGGATTTCTCCCAAACGATCACCAGAGACGCAAGAAGAGCCTGATCCTCAGTGAGGATCAGGCTCTTGACCTGGTACTTCTCTGTCGGGACGGTGGGATTTGAACCCACGACCTCTTCGTCTTGAATGAGGTTCGGGTGAGGTCGGCATCGGGTGGTTTGGTGTTCTGTCTGGTCAGAGCGTTGGGGGGGTGATGGTCTCGGATGGTGTCGAAGGGGCTTGGGGGGCGGGTTGGCTCCCAGCGGGACATGTGGCATGGGCCGGAGACTCCGCTCGTCGCGGCGTATTGGGTTCCATGGAATCCCTGGCTCTGCGCGTAGGGCTGTCGCAGCAGCTCGTTCGCTCTGACCCGCATTGACAGGCAGCCTGTCGGCGCCCTGGGCCCGAGCTTCACCTCCGCCGACTAGTTATACGCCCAACTGGAAGAGGCTATTGCGTGTCGTCAAGCTTGCGCATCAGCGCTGCGACCACCGCATGATCACGTGTGGCGTTAGTACGCTTGGGCTGATCCTGCTGGACCTGGTGTGTTTGAATCCGCTCACTCCGCTCCGCTTCCTGAAGCGCGATCAAGCGCTCAACTCTGCTGTACACGGTGGCGAACTCTTCCGGTAGCTCGTCCTTGGCGCCGTGCTCCGTGAGGAAATCCACCAGCTCCTTCCACGGTTCCAGGTCCCTAACATGCGGCTCGCGCTCCGGCAGCGCGGCGAGTCGGCGCAGCTCCTTCAGGGCGCACTGGACCAGGCCCTCGGTCACCGGTTCACGGATTGCTCGGGAGGGCGTCTGGCGTAGCCACTCGTACAACGCGATGGACTGATACCAGTCGCCAGCCTCGACGCTTATCTCGACCTCGCTGCGAATACTTTCAGCCACTTTCTTCCGGAAGCGTTCGGCGTATTCCTCCGGTACCAATCGGCTGGCGCTGAGAGAATCGGCCAGACTCTCCAAGTGGGAGAAGTACTCGTAGTAAGTGAACGGGGGGAGTGTCTCGCTCATTACGTACGCGGCAAGTGTCGAGGAGTTCAGCAAGCCAGCCGTCTCCAGAACCCACTGCAGGTGGGTCGACTGGCTTTCGTCCTCATCGGACAAACTGGTCTCTGGGCCTTCCAACTCCATGATGATGGCTGCCACGGCCGACTCATGCTCCCGCAGCCAAGCCAGGATGCCCGCCCCGTCGGCTAAATCAGCTGCGTCGATGAGTCGATGTACCTGTTCCTCGTAGATAAGTGCCTTGAGTAGATCCGCCAAGCGGGTCCGTCCTGCGTCGAGATGGAAGCGGACATAGTCCTCGATCGAGGGGTTGTGGAACGCTACCTGGCCCCGCTCGACCGAAACCATGGTCCCGTCCAGCACCTGAAGAGCCCTGCGGAACGTCCGGCCGTCCGCTGACTGATCCATTTCCTTGCGGTAGATCTGCCAGGATGCCTCAAGGCTGTCCAGACCAGCGGACCCAAACGTGAACAGCACCTCGAGCAGGTGGACAGCCTCGTCAGTCAGCTCGTTCTCCACGATGCGTTCCCAGACACGGCGAGGGTTGTCCAGGTTTTCCAGCATCGCTGCGGCGACGTCCTGACCCTTGCGTGCGGATAGCCGGAGAGTTTCCTCTACCAGACGAGGATTGAAGTTCCTATGCTCGATCACCATGGGCCAGACCTCCGGATCGGCAAACCGGCGCTTCATCTCTTGCGTTAGCGGCGAATGGTGAACATGGTTGTAAAGGATCTGGCCTCGTACGCGTAGACTCAGGTCGGTCAGCTGGATCACGCTGATCGCGTCAGACACATCCTGCGCCGTCAGCCGGTCGTGCCGGAGACGAGCGTGCTCCAGTATGTAGTCGCGGGTCGTCATCACCAGTGCTTTGCCGGGGGTTTCCTGGATCTCGCGGATCACTGACTGGAGGCGGTTGTCCTCGTTCTTGTTGAACGGTGCGTCCAGGGTTGTACGACCCAGGAAGTCGTCGTAAAGGAAAACTTGCCGGGTCCCGTCGCGCCACAGGGTGCCGATCTCATCGACGTCCTGGGAGATCTCGTGGACCTCGTAGCCGTTGCCCACCAGCCAGGCCGCGAGCATCAGAGCCACTGTCGTCTTGCCCACCCCAGGGATGCCGACGATGACGCAGACCTGCTGGGTGTCCAGAAGCTGCTTGGCCCGTTCGAAGCCCTCGTGCGGGACAAACGTGTCGGCGACTTGTCGCAGCCGCTTCTGCAGCCATGATGAGCGCAGGTACTGATCCTGGTTCAGCACGGTCTGAAGGACGGCGGTGCTGCTCAGCCAGAGTCGGAAGTGCCGTCGGACCAGGTTGGGGCGGAGTAGTAGTTCGGCGACGATCTCGTCCAAGCCGTACAGGTCGCCAGTGCTGTGTACGTGAGGGGCGAAGGCGTCGCGGAGTTCTTCCTTGCCGTCGACGGTCAGGCCGACCGTCGTGGCGACGATGTAACGGTCAGGTGCAAGTGCGCGGACCTTGGGCAGTTCATCCTTGATCAGGCGTCCGATCAGCGTCTTCTGGGTCGCGCGCGGCCAGTGCTTGCACTGCACGATGGTCGTCCCGGCGGGGGCGGCGTGCCGCAGGTCGATGCCACGGTCCCGGCCGCGCGGGAAGATTTCCAGCGGTATACCGAGAACATCACTGAACAGATCACGGCAGACCACCTCGAAGTCATGGTCTGTCAACCGCCCCAACTCGAAGGAATCCACGTCGTGTTCGCTCCGTCAGTGCCGCTACCGGCCTTCATTCTCCCGCAGCGGTCCGGGTTCCGGCGACGGGGCGGGTCTTTCCTCCGGATTCTCTGCAGGGCGACGTTCGATGGAAGCGGTCAGCTGTCGGGTGGGCGCTGGAGTGCCTCCAGCGGCAGGCGGGCTTCCGGAACGGCGGCTTCGCCATCGAAGCGGACGCCCTCGGCTGCCAGGACCGCCATGGGTGTGTCCATGCGTGTCGGGTCGCTTCACCGGAAGCCAGCGCTGACGCGCCCAGCCGCGGTGAGGGCCCGCCAGGCGTTGGGGCATCGATTACAGGTGGCCAGGTGGGTGCCGACCGGAACGGCGTGGCTGCCTGTAACGGATGCCACGTCGCCGTAAGTCGTCCACCGTCCAGGCGGGATGGTGCCCAGCAGGGTGTGGAGGCTCGTCCAATCCTTGCGCACGCTGCTGAGTTGCTGGGCCAGGTCTGCGAGGCTGGCCCCTTCCAATGCCGCCCATTCGTCGGGATCGACCGTGTTCGGGACGTTGTCGATGTCGACGTCCCACCAGGTCGTGCCCTGTATCCCGTCCGGTGTCCGGCCCGTCACACATCCTGAAGATGTGGTTGGCCAGCCCTGTTGGCGTGTAGTGCTTGTCATCCGCGTGCCAAGTCAGGGATTTGGCCGAGTTGTTGTTCCAAGTAGCTGTCGCAAGGCTGCCATCCCCACCCAGGCGAGGATGGCCTCGCGGACGGATTGCGGTGCGCCGTGTCTCGGAGTCAGATGCAGTCTTGTCCCGTCCGGCAGTAGGCCGACGGCGACGAGTAGCGGCACGGGGTGAACGTGCAGGTCGTCACGGACCCAGCCGGCGAGATTCTGTGGCTGTAGCCGGCATTGCCTGGCCGGACCCACGATCTGACCGCCGCCCGCACCCACCAGATCCTCCGGATCTGCGCGCGCCAAGCCGTCCCGATCCTCGCCGACATGGCCTACATCGGTGCGGGCGACTGGGCCACCACCGCCAAACGCCGCCCGCCAGGCGGTGAACTCACCCTCACTGAGCGGACCGAGAACCGGGCCCTGTCCACGGCCCGGGCACCTGTCGAACGAGGCATGGCACGGCTGAAGTCCTGGCAGATCTTCCGCAGATCCCGCATCAGCCCCAACCGCATGAGCGTCATCACCAAAGCCGTCCTCACTCTGGAGAAGCAACGCTGAAAAGGCTCACCCACTCCGGTAGGCGCTGTCGTTCGAGGAGCCCTTCCGCGGCTAGCCCGGTCGGTGAGATCGGTGTTGCCAACCGGCCTGCAACGACGAAGAGATGATCCACGCTTCCCCCTCGTCTGCTTGGCCGCGTCATGCCGGGCGTCCAGAGCGTACCTGCAGGTTGAGCCCTTGGGCAGTCCGTTGCGTCCGACCCCGAACCACTCCCAACGGTCCCACACTGCAAAACCTCTACCAGAAGAAATCAGTGATATGGGGAAATTACTTCTCCGATTGCCTCCGGGATTTTGGTGCTTCGATTGGTGGAACTGGAGCTGTAACTAAGTCCGGGAGGGGGATCGCTCACAGCAGACGCGAACCAGTGGATACCTTGATCGATGTCATGTCAACGTAGAGGTGTTCGGAAAAAGCCCGGTTGGTGGCCGGGGTTGGCTTAACTTGAAGACCCTCCAGGTGTCCGTGCGGTCGTTCGCATTGGAAATCCCCGACGTGTTCCGAACGGAATGGTCCAGATCAAGTGTATTGGAGTTCTGTCTTTGGGATCAGATAGTCCGATTGAGAAGAGGATGAACGCCCCGTTGCCGTCATGGCTTGCTAGCCGCCCCCGTGATCATAGGGGCTATCCGATCACTTATGTAACAGTGATCCGGATCGATGGTCGTCCGGATTTCACCGAGGTCGACGGAGCTCGGCGCCTGGAATGTATCCGCGACGGGCTATGCGGTCTGTGTGGTGAACCTCTCCGGTACTGGCGAGCGGTGATCGGTGGCCCAGTAGTGATCAGAAGTCGCCTGACGCTGGATCCTCCCATGCACGTTGAATGTGCAGTCTTTGCGGCCACGGACCGGATTGCCGGTTGCCCGTTTCTGCTGCACATGGGTTCTGCCCGCTATTCAAGAATAGAGGCCGGGGCAGGTTCGCCCACGCGCCCCAGTCGCATGTTTCTAGCTACGACTCGGTCTCACAGATTGGAGCACGCTGGCGACGATGTCCTAGCGCGCTGCGCGACGTTCAAGGAGGTGTGGGAGATTCTAGACGGAAGCCTAGTCCGGCTTCGATATTCCGCTGATTTGCCGTAGCCGTGTTTTTTTGGGGTGGGAGGGGCTCGTGGACCCCATGGGCGGTCAGGTTGGCTGAGCACGGACCGATTTCCCTCTCCCCCGCTGGTTAACTCGCGAAAAGAGGCCAACCGCGGTGCTGCCGTTATCGGAGGAGCGCGCACGGTGGGCGGCATGGGTGGGGCTGTCACCGCGCTGCCATCTGTGGCGTTACAGTGCGTCCCAGCCCAGGCCGGCCACCTAAGCTGGATGGGTTACTCGCGGTCGGGATCCTCGTCCGCGCTGAATGCATCGTCCAGGTCCAGCTCTGCCTGGATGGACCGACCGGGATGGGCGGATCGCCACGCTTCGAACTCCTCGTCGGACACTTCAAACCAAGTGCGGAGCGCCTTCTTGAGTGCGTTGGTGGCCAGCTCTGCTGCCTTCTCCTCTCTCTTGCCCGGGCCGAGAGCCGGCTGACTGACCTTGAGCGCGTTCGACTGCTGCTTGGTACACAGGTCCAGGTAGAGGCGACGGGCCTGGCTCAGACCGTCGTCGAAGGCCGTGCGGTCGATCAGCCAAGGAGCGATGTGCTGCCAGGCCGAGGGGATGGCGAGGGCCTGCAACCAGAAGTACCGGAAGTACACCGCATTGGGTGTGTCCATGTTAACGATCTGGTTTATCGAATTGCTCGCATCTTTACTGAAGGCGTTGCGGCGGTCGCGGGCCTTACCGCGGTCAAGCTCGAAGTATGCATTCCAAGCGCTGACGAGAGACGCTGCGAAGGCGGGGAGGTCCTTGAGCTCAGCTCCACCCGGCTGGTTCTTGCGCATTTCCCATAGCGAAGCCAGGGTCATGAGCATCCCGAGCTGGCAGGCATGGGTGTTGAAGACTCCGAACGCGGCCTTGGAGCGCTTGATGGAAAGGGGGGTCGTCGAGTTGAGGTATGCACGGGCCCGGTGCTCCTCGAACTCAGCTTCCTTCTCCTTCAGCGCCTCCCATGCCCGGATTACGTCTGTCTTGACCGGCATCTTCCCTTTCGTGTCGGAGCGCCTCCGCTGGTACTCGTCGTAGCTATCGCGCAGGGTCCAGTAAATTCCTACGCCGCCGAAAAGGGCGTCGTGCGCGAGGGCGGAGTGGTTATGGGTTGTATCCCAGCTCTCCTTAAAGGTTGCGAGGCCGGCGGCATGAGCCTTATAGGGCTCGGTCTTGGAGAGAAGCGTCAAGATTGCTTCTCCCCAGGAGTCCATGAACCTGCCGACCATTTCCTCCGCGCGGCCCAGCGGGAATTCGGTCTCGCCGATGCCCGTAACGGTGTATTGGCGCCCGCCATCGCTGAAATCGGGCGGCAGAAGGCTGACGAGGTCGAGCTGCTCGCGCATGAAGCTGTCACGGTCCTCTAGCTTCTCCCTGCCGCCGAACGGCTGCCCGAGATTGGTCAGGTACTTGGGCGGGCCGAAGATACACCGCTTGACGACCATCTTGAACAGGTGAATGTTCGTCATAACCGACCAGCGCGCAGGACGGCTGCCGTTAATCTCGGGGTTGTCGTACTCCACCGCGTAGAGCGGGAGATGGTTCTCGGTCCGACCGCGCAAGGCACTCAGGAGGCTTCGGGTGAGCACGTTGGAGAGCTTGCCGTCGGACAGCAGGATGATCCGCGACTCGCTCGGCGGCCGCGCCTCCTTGTTGACGTCAACGAAGAGCTTGCGTGCCGCCTCGTGTGGACGCGACGACTCCCCGGTTTCGTTCGGGAACCAGCACACAGTCACGGGAACCTCGATCTTCGCCAGGTCCGCCTCGGTGACTTGGTGTTCGCGTAGCAGTTGCTCGACGTGGTGCTCGTAGAAGGGGCGGAACTGCATTCCAGCACCCTGCCAGGTGCGGGACAGAGTGCGCTCCACCGCCAGCAGCCCCATGGCGCGGTGCTGTCCGTCGAGGACGACCAAGCTCGACTCGGACTGGTTCCACCACAGCTTGCCCAGGTTCGCCGGGTGCAGGTTGCCGTCGGCATCGAGGAGGCGGTGGATACGAAAGGCATTGCCTGCCTGTTCCTCCTGCCAGGGGGCCTCATCGTGGTTGACCGGAATCGGAGCGCTGAGCGCCGGGAAGGTTGTCGGTTTCTTGGCTCGGAAGGGTAGAAGCACGGCGACGATCGGAGGGAAGAAGGCGGGTCCGGTCATCTGCTGTTTGAACAGATACGGAATCAGCTTGCCTGCGACTCGGTGGTCGTCGAGATCGCGTTGCAGCAGCTGGTTGAAGTCCAGGTCCCCGGCGTCCATGACCTCGCGAACGGGCGCGAGGCTCTTGGTGAGCTGTCGCTCCGGTGCGTCGGCGTCTCCGCCCAGCCTGGCCTTGGTCATGATGTAGTCGACCCGGCCGGCGGGAGTATCGAAGCTCCCCCACGTTCCCTGCACGAAATCGCGGAACGTGAGCTTGGAACCTGAGCCAAACATCCTTGGTTGCCTCTCAAGACGGTTCCACCGCGTCGCGGCGGAAGCTGGTGGTACATGGCGCAAGACGAACTAGAAGTGCCGAATATGAAGGGACGTCACGGGGGCGTCGCAGCCCGGCGGCGCCTGGTGCAGTCGGGCGGGGTACGGGGCACCCCGCCCAAGGCGCGCCTTACTGGTCCTTGAAGGCGTCCCGGAGGAGCGCCTCGGTGAACATGCCCCAGTAGGTCCGGAGGTCGTCGAACCGATCGGGGTCTTCGTACATGGCTTCTGCATGCGCGTAGGCGATGAGCAAGTGGTCGAGGGCTGTCTGCGCCCTTCGTGCGAGGTCGGTGATCTCTTCGGGGTCCAGGTTCTGCGTGCCCTCATCGGCGAGCTTCTTGAGGGGCATGTACACCTGGTCGAAGAGAGCATGGCGGAGGTTGAACTTGACCGCGGCCTTGCCGTTGAGGTGGTCGATGACCAGTAGTTCCTTGCCGGGCCACGAGGCGCCCATGAGGGTGATGGGCTTTGTGCGGATCTGCTCGCGGATACGCTCGATCTTCTCAGCGTCTTCCTCGCTGTCCAGGCCCAGATCGATCGCGGCTTGCTGGACGACCTTCTCCTCGTCGTCCGGAGTCGCACCGCGGCCGGCGATCCCTCTCGGGAAGTTTGGGAAGACGCGAGCTGCGGTGTCCATCGTCTCGGTGTGCTCGCCCTCTTCGAGACGCTTGCGGGTCTCGGCCTCCTTCCAATCCGCGCGGACCCTTTTCAGTGCCTGCTTCACAGGTGCCTTGAGCCACTCGCGAAGGTCGTTGCGCAGTTTGCTGACTGGCTCTGCCCCGCGCTTGACGTTGCGGACCTGGAAGTACTCGTCCAGTTGTGCGGGAAAGCTGACCTCGATCGCGACGTAGCGCAGGACCTTGTCGTTGCGTCCGCCTTCGAGTAGCCGGGGGACAATGTCGTAGTAGATCTCCCGACCATTGCGCAGAATACTGATCTTGGCCGTGTTGTCGGCGTTGATCTGGAACTCGGAGATGTCGTGACCGTTGTGGTCCGTGTCACCGCCGGCGCCTGAGTAGGGGCGGAACTCTCGGGGCACGACGGCGACCGCGACGTGCACCTTGTGTCCGTTGATCTTCAGGTCGGTCTCTTCGATCAGCTCCCCGCGCGGGTCGAGCGGCTTGTAGCGGGAGATGATCCTCGGGTTGTCGCGCAGGAACAACGGATCGTGCAGCGTGATGACCTTGCCATCCAGCTCGAAGGTCCGGCCGGTGTCGATGTAGGTCCGGTAGGCGCGGGCGATGAACTTGCGGAGCTCGGCGATTTTCTGCTCAAGGGAGGTGCCGTAGGTCCCACCGCTGGAGAGCCGGTCGATCTTGCCGAAGACGACGAGCGTGCCGGATGAGAACGGTGTCTCGTCGCGGCCAGTCATCAGCTTGACCGCCTCGGCAGGCCAATCTTGAACCTCGTCGGTGGTGATGTAGTGCTGCTTGCCCTCGCGGATCTCCTGGAGATCGATGTAACTGTGGTAGATCTTCGGGTCGCCGGTCTGCTTGCTGTAGATGTCGATACGCTCACCGAGGCTGAGCCCGGCGAGTTTGAGTCCGACACCAAAACGTCCCAGCCCCCTGCGCTCGCCGTAGCGGCTGCTGTACCCCATCGAGAGCACGTGGTGCATCTTCGTGGGTTCGATGCCAATGCCATTGTCGGCAATGAGGATGCTGTCGATCGTCTTCTTGCCGCGGCCGAAGATCGTCCGTACGCGCAGCAGAGTGGCCTCGGCTTCGAGGGAGTTGTCTAGCGGCTCGCCGATGGCTGCGGTGAGGTCGAAGCCGGCATCGCGCATGGAGTCCAACGCGCGGTCGACCTGGATGAGATCTGCGCGTTGGTCGTCCGGGGCGAGGAACAGAGGCGAATTCATCATCGGTCCTTCGTCGTAGTGGGTCGCACGTGCTCGGGGACGGCGTGGATGCGGTCTCGGAGGGTGGCCTGCTGCTGGGGCAGGCAGAAGGTGCAGGGGATGGAGTGGCCCTCGGGCCGTGCAGGGTGAATACGGTTGGAGGCGTCAGGGGTGAGAAGGTGGAACAGCGCGCACTCCACCATGTATGCGCTGGTCGCACTGGGGTGTACGTCGTAGGTGAAGTAGTCGGCGCGGCGGTCTGTGCAGTGCCGCAGGAGACGGCGGCGGATATCCGTGTCGCTGCGACCGACGTAAGTTGGGCGGCCATCCGCCGTGTACAGGACGTACGTGCCGATCCGATGCGGTGGTATGAGGGTGCGCACGAGTAATGGGCTGAGCCTTACGGGAATTGGGGTCACGCCGCGGCCTCCGCGGCGTGCCACAGAGTTCGTGCGTGGCGCCGGGTCCGGCTGATGCGCTCGCGCATCCGCAGCAGCGGCACTGCGTGGCGGTCGGCCATGGAGGCGGCGTCGTGTCCGCGTGCTAGATCGTTGAGCAGGAGGCGTTCTCCATCGGCCAGGTTCGGCTCGGTACTCAGCCACGCGATGATCTCGGCGACCAGGAGTCTGGAGTCGGTCCCGCCGTAGTCGACGCGGTCGGGGTCGAGCGGGACGAGTTGGGCGATGGCCCGGCGGCGCTTGAGCGCCTCGTAGGCATGCCCCATGGCCGACCTCGCGCGGTACGGCGCGGGAGTAGAGGCGTCCGTCGGGTTGCGCAGGAGCTCGTCGAGTGCACGGTCGATGCGGTCGAGTTCGTACGTGTCGCTGCTGGCCAACGCCTGCTTCTGCAGCGCGCTGACCGCCCCGGCGACGGGGTGGCTGATCATACGTTTCGCTCCGGGTGTCTGGTGGTGGGCCCCATGCGGTGGCACACGTCCGAAAGGTGAAGCGGTGTTATGCGGTTGTAGCTTCAGCGTACTAGGTGCGACTGGCCGGCGTGGGTGTTCTGCCGAAGTCCGGCTCTTCGCAAGGCTTTTGGCCCCTCATCTATAGAGGTCGGGTGGAGGACTCAGTTGTTGCGCCTCTGCGAAAGGTTTTTGACGGTTCGTCGGTCCGGCCGCCTCGCGGGCATGCCAAGGCCCGCCTCTCAAGCACAGCGGAGGCGGGCCTCAACGGATCGTTGTCTACTCGGTGGTGATGGCGATGAGGTGCTGGATGGAACGCAGGTCCTGGCGTCCAGCGAGGTAGCCGATACCGCGATGCAGGTGGACCATCAGGGTCTTGCTCACAGCGGTCTCCGTGGGCTCCGCGCCGTCCATCGCGCACCGCTGCTTCAGCAGGGCTAGGTAGACGTCGCCGTGGGGTCCGGCGAAGGTCTTCCAGGCGATCTCCACGTTGGAGTCGGTGCTGATGTCCCGCACGAGCGGGGTGGATGGGTCGCGCAGCGACAGTGCGAGCGCCCAGCGGCACAGTTCGTTCCACTGGGTCAGCCCGGTGTGGCGCTTGAGCCAGGCCAGCTGGTCTTTGGCGGCTTGGGAGAGCCGGATGGTGATCTCATACGGCATGAAGGGCCCCCTCAGTCCACCAGTATCCCTTTCCGACGCGGGTGGTGAACGTGGTGTCGTCGTGCACGAGGACGTAGCTCTGGGCGATAGACGGCCGCAGCCTGTCCAGAAGGTTCTCGTCGATCTCCTCGTCTGTGGACAGCAGGAGGACCTGTCGCCCGGCGTACGGGAAGTACCGGTCGACTAGGTGTTCGCGGTGGCGGCTGTCCAGGCGCCCCAGTGGCGTGTCGATGACGGTAGGGAGCCGGTTGCCGGCCACCTTTGCCAGTCCCCACAGCAGTGAGATGGCCAATAGCTGCCGCTCACCAGCGCTGAGCCGGGCGGGATCCACAGTCTCCTCGTCCTGGTTGGCCAGCGCGATCGTGAACTTGTCCGTGTCGATCCGCAGGTCCTTGATCAGCCCGCTCTTGCGCATCAGGGTCTGGAAGCTGCGCAGGACAGCCACCTCCAGACTGCTGATGTGCTTGCGTAGGAGCGCTGAGCCGAAGCGTTCCAGGGTCGCCCGAGCCTTCTCCGCGTAGGTGCCGATCCGCTTGAGCTCCTCCTCGCGGACTAGTGGCAGTGCCTGCTTCTCTCGTGCGCGCTCGAAGTCGGCCTTAAGCCGTTCATGGCGGGCCTGGGCATCAGCGATCAGCAGGGAGGCTTGTTCGACGGCAGCACGGGTGACGGCCACCTCATCCCTAGCGGCCTGGAGCTCTTCAATAAGAGTCTTGATCTTGCGCTCGTCCGGGACAGCGGCCAGTTGACGTTCGGCCTGCTGCAACTCGTGCGAAGTCTTGTCAGCATTTTGCAAGAGCTCGGCAGCGCGAGCCTCGTCGGCTCGCAAGACCTCGTCCAGTGCGGACAGCTTCTGCGTGAGGTTGCGGGGCAGGTCCAGGTCCAAGTCGAGGTCGGCGGCTGAGGCGCGCTTCTTCCTCTCGACCGTCAGTTTCTTCTTCAGCGCGGTGCGGGTGGCAGCGGGCACGCTGTCGGGTAGCTGGTCGATTAGCCATGCATCTCGTGATTCGAGGATTCCAACGACCTGTCGGGCTTCATACGCTTCCTGCTCGCGGACTGCCTGCTCTCGCAACATGGCAAGTTGATCGCGAAGCAGCGCCAGGGGAAGCGCGCCTTCAGCCATACCGCGCAGGGCCTTTTGCGTTTGCGCCAGACGGTCCGCAGTACTTGCCTTGGCCGTCTCAAGTGCACGGCGCTCCTCATACAGGCGCCCACCTGCGCGTTGGAACTTTCGCTCTATCTTGGTGAGTTCCGCCTTTGCCTCGTTGTAGCGCTCGGTGGCCTGCTCCAGTTCCGCCTTCCGGGCGGGAATCTCCGTGGAGGCTGCCTGCTTCTGGGCTCTTAGTTCATGGAGCTGTTCAAGGGCCCCTTGGTCCTCCACTGACAGCCGCTGTCGGCGCTGGAGAACCAGCAAGTCGGTGCGCAGTTGCTCAACAGCCCTTACGCCGAGCAGCGAATGGACGGCGGATTCGATCACGTCCGCTGCTCGTTCGGGGTCTGCCAGCTGCTCGACCTTTTCGCCGTCGAAGAAGAAGAGCGAGGCGACCTCAAGGGGTAGGATTTCTTCGACGTGCTCAGCCCAGTTCTCGCTGATAGTGGCGTCATACCGGCCATCGATGGTGACAGCCAGGTTCTCCCGTACGCTCTTGCCATTGAGGGCCCAAGTTCGGTCGACCTCGTAGGTGCGGTTCCGGCCCTCCGCGGTGATCGAGAATTCCAGTCGCAGCGCAGAACCTTGTGCGGAGTCGGCGGCTCGGTTGATGCTTTCGCGCAAGTAGGTGTCGTACGCGCGGTTACCGCGTCCACTGCACCGGGCCCGAGGCCCGTACAACACGAGCTGGATTGCGTCGAGCAGAGTCGTCTTGCCGCAGCCGTTCAGACCGCCGATCAAAATGATCGGACGCTTGGGTTTGACTCGAAGGTCAAGGTGCTGCCGCCCCTGGTAGGCGCCGAAGTCTTGGAGCGTGAGGCTATGCAGGTGCATCAGTAGTGGTCTCTTCGTTCAGCGACAGCTGGGTCGGGTCACTTTCGCGCAGTTCCTTCAGCTTCTTAGCGAACTGCAGCGCGTCGTCCGCGTCCTCGTAGTAGCCCTTCTTGATGGCCTTTTCCAAAGACTCGAACAGGCCGGCACGTCGGGTCATCGTCCGGTACTGCCGCTCGATCGCCAGGAGTTCGCGCGTCATCGAGAAGTGGATTGGGTCATCCTCACAGGCTTCCTTCAGTAGCCCGATCTCCTCCGCTCCCAGTACGAGCTGCTCGTCCAGAGGCAGGCCAGGGAACTTCTCGCCGGTTACCTCCTCGTAGATACCCGGCAGAGAGTCCTCGACCTCGTGCTTGTCGAACACCCAGATCCGGCGGATCTCGTGCAACTCCTTCATCGAGATCAGTTCGATGCCGCGCACATGCTCCGGAGCCTTCTTGTGGTTGCGGACTTTATTCTGTGCGCTGAGGAGCTTACGCAGCCAGTCCTCGCGAGCGGACTGCTTGTATGGCCCGGGAATGGTTCGGTCTCGGTCGCCGAACAGCTGGACACTGCCGTTCATCCGGCGGAAGTCCCGCGTCTGGCTCTCGTTGTTGACGTCGTCGAGTTCGTTGCGGAGCTTGAGCAGTGGCCGCATCCACTCCTTCTCGTCGTCGTTGCGGATCATGGCAGTCATCGACTTGTCCTGCTCGACCAGCGTGCACGTCCAGCAGCCGAACCGGCTGTCACCACACGAGGGCGTGGTGTCGTCGACGACCAGCGGGCACTCGGAATCATCGGACGCGCCCTGGTACATCGTCAGCAGGTCCTTGTTGTCGTGGCCCCAGGGGTTGGGGTACTGCATCAAGAACGCCCACACTTCCTCGGTCGACCAGTCCTCGATCGGGCTGTAAACCAGGGAGTTGGGGAGGTTACCGTTGGGCGAGAGACGGTCGCGGACGCGACGCTTCTCATGACGGGCCATCGCCCGAGCCCGAGCTTGGCTTTCGGCCTTGCGGATTCCCAGCACGAGGATCGTCTCCCCGTGGCGGCGCACGACACGGCGAATGAAGGCGTTCGATGGCTTGATCTTCAACCGCTCAGTGCACCAGCGGAACCTTGGACGGGGCGCAGGGTACCCCTTACCGATCAGGCTGACCCAGAAGGTGTCCTTGACGTCCGGGGTCAGTTTGTGCGACTCGATCGGGAGCTGCTGCTCCTGCGCAGCAGAGCGCATAGTGTCCAGCGATTGGCCAACCCAGGCGGCGACAACTGGATTTTCCACCAAGGTGTCCGTGCTGATCACGTGGACCGGCTTGGTGCGCCGGTCGGCGGGCAAGTCCTTGAGCGCGAGCCACACCAGCTGGAGAACCGCGGTGGAGTCTTTGCCGCCGCTATACCCGATCACCCAAGGCACCTCGTCGGCAACATAGAGTTCGCGGATTTCCTCCGTCAGCTCCTCGACGACCTCTGCCAGGGGCCTGTCCTGGAAGGTCCTTGTCGAGTTGGGGGTGCTCATGACTCTCCTCGCAGATAGGCGTCTTCCACCCGCTGCTCCTCAGCATTGAGTTCCAGCTTGAGGTGCTGCCGCAGGTAGTTCACGGTCAAGGTCAAGTTCTGCCGGCTTTTGGACACGCGCCCGCCCACGAGCGCCCGCCCCTCCCAGTCTGTGTTGGAGCGCGACCAGTCCACCGTGGACAGCGGCTTGAGGACGGGGTTCCAGCTTTGTGGCGAAAGCGACTTTCGCAGCAACGTGTTGCCGATGCGACCCAGCGCATGCAGGGCGATGCCATGGCTGTGAAGGAAGTCGCTGCGCATCTCCGATGCCGACATCTCGCGGCGGCGCACCGCCCCCCACTCTGGGATCACTGAGTCGATCGCGCCCCAGTACGCCTCCGCCAGCTCCTGGGACTGGTTCTTGCTGATCTTCAAGTCCTGCAGCAGGGACTGAGTGGCGTAGTAGATGGAGCTCAGAGTGAACAGCTTGCGTGAGCGCTGGGACAAGGTGCTGTTCTCCATGTCTACGTGCCCCTTGAACATCGGGGCACGCATCGCCAGGAGTCGCACGGTGGTCGACAGATCATCACGGTGGTCGTACAGCACGCCGATGGATCGGGGTGGCCGCACGGCGTGTCGGTTCAGATCAGCGAACATCTGCTGGCAGCGGGCGAGCCCGACATCGTGGAAGAACACCACGGCGATCGTCTCCTCGCCGAGGTCGGGGTTCTCCTTCAGTGCCTGCTCAATGGCGGCACGCCGGTGTTGACCGTCGTTGATCAGGAAGCGGGCAGCCATCGAGATGCAGATCTGGCCGGCGCGCATCCCTACACCGCTGTCCGTGATGCCCTCGAATCGGATGTCGCCGTCGACAGAAGCGGTGAGTGCACTGAAGACGTAGTCGGCGGGGTTGTCGACGATGTAGCGGGTCAGCGCCGGCAGTCGCCCCTTGTTCAAGGTCCGCTGCGCACGCACCTCGGGGGCCAACTCGTCCTCGTCAAAGAGAAAGATCTTAGGGATGAGGCGCAGCGGACACATGGACACATAGAACTCGCGTCCTGCCTGGATGCCCCGGATGGCCGGAAACACGTACTCGAAACCGGCAGACGTCGGCGGTTCGACAGGTTCAGAAGCGACAGAAGATCCCACCTGGCAACGCTATCGTACGTCAGGTAAATGACGTACGTGGCATGCAGAAATGACGCTTGAAGGTGGATGGGTTCCATGGTGACGTACCTGGACGCGGCGGCGACGACGCGCGTGGACCAGCGGGTGGCCGATGTCGTCCTGCACTGGATGACGGCCGAGTTCGGCAACGCGGGTAGTCGTCACGAGTACGGTCTCCGTGCCAAGCGGGCGGTAGAACGCGCCCGGGATTACCTGGCCGGGACCGTAGCGGCGGAGCCCGACGAGCTGATCTTCACGAGTGGCGCTACGGAGAGCAACAACATCGCTCTGCTGGGGCTTGCTTCCTATGGCGCGCGGACTGGGCGGCGCCACATCATTTCCTCCGCCATCGAGCACAAGGCGGTTCTCGAGCCGCTAGAGCACCTGGCGGGCCGGGGGTTCGAAGTGGACTTCCTCCAGCCTGGCCCCTCAGGCAGGATCACGGTTGAGGCGGTTATGGAGCGGTTGCGGCCAGACACCCTCCTGGTGTCGGTGATGCACGTGAACAACGAGACTGGCGTCATCCAGCCGGTTGCCGATCTCGCACACGAGCTCCATTCCACTATGACCTACCTGCACGTGGACGCGGCTCAGGGATACGGCAAAGTTCCTGGGGACCTGATGGCGCCGATCGACATGATCAGCATCAGTGGCCACAAGATCGGCGCGCCCAAAGGTGTCGGAGCGCTGGTTACTCGACGCCGGGAGAACATGGACGACGAGCGACCTCCCCTGGAGCCGATCATGTTTGGCGGTGGGCAGGAACGCGGCCTGCGGCCTGGCACGCTCCCCGTACCTTTGATCATGGGGTTGGCAGAGGCCGCCAAGATCTTCGAGAAAGAGCACGCTCAGTGGCAGGCCGCCGCGCTTGACGTGCGTTCGAGGCTCCTCGAAGGGTTGGCTCCCGTGAGCTTCCATCTGAACGGTGACCAGGATCACGTTGTCCCGCACATCCTTAACCTCTCGTTCGAAGACGTGGACTCGGAAGCGTTCCTCGTCACGCTCAAGGACCTGGTTGCGGTCGCGACCGGATCTGCCTGCACGAGCGCCTCGTACACCCCGAGCCATGTACTCACCGCGATGGAGCTGCCTGACTCGGTGGCTAAGAACGGGCTGCGATTCTCCTGGTACCCGGAACAAGCAGAGAGCCTGGACGTCACGGAGCTGGCTTACGGTGTTGGGAAGCTTCGGCCTCGGGTCTGAGAGAGCTTAGCCGCGAGCCCGGACGAGGCGGTGCCCGCGTAGAGCCCGCCCGCACCGCATCAGTTCGCTCTCCCAGCCCTTCTCTGTGCCAATCAGGTGCGGGTGTGCGTACAAGTCGGCCTTGACCTCGGATTCGGTCAAGCGCTGGAATTTGGGCGCATCCGGGTCGTCCGGGTGAAGGAACTCGTGCTTGCGGTGCAGCAGCGGCCGATTGTCGCGGTGTTCATATGAATGATGGGAGGTCTCAAAGGTTTCCAGATCCACCTGGTAGGAAGTCAGTAGGCGTGGGTGCGGGTCACGGTCGAACTCGGGATAGTCCAGCCAGCTGACGGCACGGCCCCGATGGAAGAGCTTGACCACGGTCCACGCCTGTGGTCGGCCAGCTGCGATCGACGCGCAGTGTTCGTACAGGCGTAGCACGGTTGGCATTCTTTCCACGGCTCTGCGGTGGACGTAAAGCGCGGTCGGGGTCAGCTTTCCGACGGCGGAGGCGTTCATAGCTCCGCGGATGTAGGCATCTTCCCGCAGCTTGAGCAGCAGCCGGTCGGCTCGTCGGCACGCCTCCTTGTATGAAGAGAAGAACGCCCGGATGTCCAGCTGCACAGTCAGCGGCAGACTGGTGAATGGGCCTCGGCCGTTGAAGAGTTCGACAGCGAGGAACAGCAGCGTGTTGAGGGTGGTGCGCTTGGCGCCCTCTTCCACCTTGGCTGCGTCGGCGGACTCGCGGACTAGGCGGTGTACCTCCGATGGGCGCAAGTGCGCTAGCAGCTGGGCGGTGTGCAGGGGCATCTCCTCCAGTCGTGGAGGCCGTCCACGGCGCTCTACATGGTCCATGAGCGCAGCTACTGCCGTGGTGGTGTCGCTGGAGGCCAGCCACTGCTCGTCGGTGACGATCCGGCGTGCGAGGTAATTCAGCCGGTCGCTGTCGGTTTTGAACGCATAGATGATCCCTGGCGAGGCGGATACGGCCCGGACGCCGGTGATCTCTTCGACATAGGTCCGCAGCTCGTTAGTGCCATACAGGTGTTGGAACGTCTTCCGCCGGGTCAGCAGCCCGTCACCGAACTCCTGACCGTTGACCTTTGACTTTTCCCATGTCAGGCGTGCGGAGACGATCAGTACCCTGTCTGTGAGTTTCCAGGCACGTTGAAGGGTGCGCTGCCGCTCGGCAGGGTCCTCAATGACATTCAAGACGTAGGTAATGAGGACAACAGGGGCTGGCTTCAGTTGCACGTCAGGCTTATAGAAGGGATCCCAGCCTGTGGCATCGCACCCCATGTTCCGCAAGGCGTGGACATCCTCTCCGCGCCCGCATCCATAGTCGAAGACGGCGTCGCCGGGAAGGATCTGCCGGTCGAGTAGCGCTTGGCGGGCGGGGACGGACAGGCTGCCTCGCTTGATGGCGGTGAGCCACCGCTTGCTCTCGAGATCCTGGGACATGCGACTACCCCTCGATGCCTGTGCCTTCCAGCCGGAGTATGGCGGAGTCCCGTGGCTATAGGGGCGCGGTGAGCCGAAATCAGCGCTGAAGCTTCGAGCCTGTCCCGGATACTCCGAGCCTTCGCCTCTACTGGCACAGCGGAAGAGAGACCCCAGACCGTCTGTAAGCGACGGCGGATTACAGAACTGACCATTAGGGTGCGGGACGTGCATCCCCTTTTGGTTCTCTTCGACCTGGACAACACCCTCGTGGATCGGCAGGGGACGGTCTCCGACTGGGCCGCCGAGTTCACCTCACGGTACGGTCTGGAGGACGAGGAACAGGTGGACGTCCTAGGCAAGGTGGTCGAGCGGGCCTATCCGTCTACCTTCGGCGCGATCCGCATCCGGTACCGTCTGCCTATGTCGACGGCGGAGTTGTGGCGCGCGTATTGCGCCGACATCGCGGCCATGGTGTCGTGCCCGACGGAGGTCCTCGACGGCTTGGACGAGCTGCGTGCGTCCGGCTGGCGAGTGGGCGTGGCGACCAACGGCGCGGCAGACATCCAGCGTGCCAAGCTGCAGGCCACCGGTATCTCCGAGCACGTGGATGGCCTCTTCGTCTCCGAAGAGGCCGACGCGCGCAAACCGCACACCCGGCACTTCGCCCTAGCGGCGGCCCGCTGCGGCACCGTGCTGGGCGACGGCGGATGGATGGTCGGCGACAACCCGGTCAACGACATTGGCGGCGCACGCTCAGCAGGGCTGCAAACCATCTGGATCGGCAACGGCCGCTCCTGGCCACTGGACGATCCCGGGCCGGACCACATGGTGCCGCATGCACGCGCCGCCATCGACCTGCTGCTTCTACACTCCGCCGACCACACGAGGACCACGACATGACGGACACCATCGGGCTGCTGCACCCCGGCAGCATGGGATCCGCCTTCGGCGCCCAGCTGCGCGCCCGCGGCCACATCGTGTTGTGGTGCCCCGACGGACGCAGCGACACAACCCGCCGCCGGGCCGAGCGGGCGGGCCTCGAACGTGAGGCACTGCCCGAGCTCCTCTCCCGCTCCGATGTGCTGCTCTCGCTATGCCCTCCCGCCGCCGCGGAGGAGACTGCTGCCCAGGTTGCCGAGCTCGGCACGGCCGGTGTCGGCACGATCTATGTTGAAGCGAACGCCGTGTCGCCGTCGCGCATACAGCGCATCGCCGACTACCTGGCCCCAATGCCGGTCATCGATGCTGCCGTGGTCGGATCGCCTCCGGTGGGCGGCAAGTACGCGACGCTCTATCTGTCCGGTTCCAGTCAGCAGGCCGACCGGATCGCCGAACTCTTCGCCGGCACCGATGTGCGGCCCCACGTCTTGGGCGACAGCATCGGCAAAGCCTCCGCGCTCAAGCTCGCGTATTCCAGCTACCAGAAGGTTTCCCGCGTGCTTGCCGCCGTGGCATACGGGGCAGCCGAAGCGTACGGCGTCGCGGACGAACTGCTGGGGATCGCAGCCAAGCGCACCCGCAGCTACCTCGTAGAGACCGACTACATCCCCAAGACCGCAGCCCGAGCCTGGCGTTGGGGCCCGGAACTTGAGGACGCAGCGGCCCTGCTCGCCGACGCTGGGCTTCCGGACTCTCTCATGCACGCCGCTGCTGCGACGCTCGCGCGATGGGACGACAACCGAGACGAGCGCCTAGACATCGCCGACGCGCTGGAAGCTTTGCGGGCACAAGGTGACCTGGACAATCCGAGTTGAGTGGTCGCGTCCGCGGCGTCGATGACCTCCTGGCCGTCAAGAGCGAGGTGACGACGCGCGAACGATCGCATCGATCCTCTTCGCGGCTTCATCAGGTGCCGTCTCTTCCGTGTCGACGCGCAGCTCCCACTTCGCCCGCGGATGAGCTGCGAGATCGGCCTGAGTGGCGTCCCACGCGGTCAGCCGAGCCGCCGTGTCGGTGTCGCCCCGCTGAGGTGAGCGCCGGGCAGTGGTCTCCTTGGAGCACCAAAGCAGAACGCGCACCCACTGCGCCGGATGGAGGGCGGTCACCTGCTCCATCCCTGCCATCTGTCCGAGGTGGACGACGGGGATGCTGCCGCCCTCCATGGCTTGGTCGAGGCCAGGCCGGTCGACGACGTAGGTATTGCCGTAGCGCTCGTTGCGGTAGATGACGTCGCCACCCGCCTCCAGGGCGGCCAGCTGCTCCGGTGTGCCCATTCGGTAGCCGTGGGTCTTCCCGCTTCCGACTTTCAGTCGGGTGAACGGCGCATACCGCGCGTCGAGTTCGGTGAGTGCCGTGGTGATCGTGTCCTTGCCCGCCGTCGGCGGCCCGTACAGCAGGATGCCCCGCCTCATTGGAACACCGTCCCGAAGACCTGGCGCACCTGGTCCGTGAGTGAGATCGCGGCGCCGAGCCGGTTGTCGACGACCAAGTGCGGTACAACGGGCCGAAGTTCGAGATCGACCCCGGCGGCGTACGAGTCCCAGTTCTGGAGTTTCCAGCTGTCGCGGGCGGCGGACCGGAAGCTGATGTACTCGTGCATCGTGTCGAGGTCGCACTGGATCCAGACGACGGCCACGGTGACGCCACGCGCTTCGCAGCGGTTGATCAGGCGCCGCATCCAACGAGGGTCGGTGGCTTCGCTGATAAAGGGTGCGCTGAGTACGGTGCTGATCGCGCAGTCGATGTTCGCGTACGCAGTCTCCAGGAGGCACTGGTACTCCAGCGGGCGGACCTTCTCCCGGTAGAGATCGGTGTGCCGGTCGTTGGGCTCGCTGCCCATCTCCATGAGGAGGCGCTCGACGAGGGGGCGTGTGATCGGGTCCTTGTCGAGGACGGGCCACCCGGTGAGCTGGGATATGAAACGGGCGAACTCCGATTTCCCGCTGCCGGCGTAGCCACCGACCATCAGCAGGGTCGGCTTGTTGGGGTCGCCGCCTGTGTGGCGACGTTTCCAGGCGTCGAGGATGCGCTGCTGCATGCCCTGCCCGTCAGAGTCCTCCGTGCCGGGCGCGAGTTGGAGCAACGCACGCTCCACTGCAAGGACATGGGCTCCGTTGTGCGGCTCGCTCGACGCGGTGAACTTGAGCTTCCTGGCCTCGTCGGGCAGAGCGTTGCGGAAGCCGAGCTCGGGCTCGGTCGCGCGGTACAGCAGGCAGTACGCGCGGCGGTAGTGCGGCCCGGGATATATCTCGCCCTGCTCGTGCTGCCACAGCGTCTGGAAGTTGGCGGCCGGCACCGCGAGCCCCGCGGCCCTGGCCACCTCGCGCAGCTGCTCGCCCGCACCTTCAAGAGTCAGGCCGTGGGCTTCGCGTTGCTGCCTCAACTTGTCCGGGCGCCAACCCGGGCGACTCTTCCCCACTGCGCCTACCGCCTGCCCATCCCTGGTCATGATCCGGAGCCTAGGTCAGCCTCTCATGAGCGCGTGTGTAAGCGGATGTTGAAAAGTCAGACCTACCGACCATGAACCGCTGATGAGCAGGTCCGGCAACAGCTCGTGATACTCCGAGCGCTCCCAGACCGCTGTCATGGTCACACCGACGCGGTCGTCCCAGTACCCGCCTCGGTCTCCAGTAATCGTCCGAGATCGAAGGGGGTTCGCAGTGGCTGTCGATGTTGCTGTCCTGCTGATCCTCGGCATCGTGATCGCCTTCTCGTGCCGAGGAGGCGGGCTCAAGGCAGGCCACGCCGCGGTGTGCGTGGTTTTCGGCCTGTACCTCGCCGGGACCCACAACGTCGGCCCGTTCGTGAAGGACGTGACGGCGTCGGTCGCCGGCCTGCTGTCGGGGCTGAGGCTGTGAACCCGCCGACGACTCCGCACCCATCCAGCCCTTGGAATGACGCCACGGAAAGGAGGCAACTTGTGCTCGATGGCGACGCGACGGTACGTGAAGCCGAGCTTCTGTACGGTCCGTTCGGCCGTGCGATCGCCAAGCCGTACGCCATGACGCAGCGGGCAGTCGATGGTGGCTCTCTGCGGAAGGTCTACCTGGGCGTTGATCCTGAGGGCCGGCGCCACCGTGAGGCGGACACGGTTCGGCGTGCTGCTCACTGTGGTCTTTCGGTGCCGGAAGTCCTGGCCACGGGCAGGTGTGACGCTGGATCTTGGTCGGTGTTCCGCGTGCTGCCGGGCGTGCCGTGTGGCGTGCGCACGGACCGGGTGATCGAGGAGTACATCGATCACGTCATTCGCCTAAGGGACAGGCTTCACCAGTCATCGCTCGATCTCACGCCCGGCTCCGGCTGGAGCAGTGAACGAGGGAGCCCTTCGACGCAGCCCCAATTCCTGCTCGACCAGCTTTCCCCACGCTGCCGGGAACGGCCGTGGTGGGCAGCGCTGGCCGAGGCCCTCCAACCGCTTGAGTCCCATCCCGTCGTCTACCTCCATGGTGATCTCAAGCCCGAGCACCTCTTGATCGACGGCCACCAGCTAAGCGTCGTCGACTGGGAGGCCAGTGCCCGCGGGCCCGCCGTCGTCGACTACGCCAGCGTGGTGTTCCACCTTGTACGTGACCTGCTGTACGGGGGCGTGAAACCTGGCCGTGCCCCGATCGATCTCATGACCCGGCTGCCGTTCAGCGGTCCTGTGCTGGCCTGGCGCCTGCTGCTCTGGCTTGATCGCCGTCGCTCTCACGACATCGACCTCATCGCGGCGAGCGATGTCCACCGACTTGCCGCTGAGGAACACGCCCCAGTTGCCTACGCCTCACTGGCCGGGGCCGTATCAGTTATGCGCGCCGCCGGCGTCCCGCGCTGAATCCTCGCTCCTTGCTCATCGGCGCGTCGACGCCTGCACTCATCCACCCTTCGTGCACACCAAAAGGGAGTTCGTCATGCCTCGTACCAGCACGACCATCGGCAACAGTCACCTCGTCATCGACACTGCCATGGCCCGACCGGATGCGACGACCATCGTTGAAAGGAAGGGCCTCGGCCACCCGGACACCCTGGCCGACCACCTCGCCGAGCGGCTTTCCCGTGCCTACAGCCACCACACGGTCGAGCGCTTCGGCGCCGTGCTGCACCACAACTTCGACAAGCTCGCCCTCCTCGGCGGCGCGAGCGAGGTCCGGTACGGCGCCGGCCGTATGACCGCCCCGGTCAGGGTGCTCGTCAACGGCCGTGCCGCGCCCATGTGCGGCGGAGAGCGGATTCCTGTCGAGGAGATCGTGGAGGCCGAGGTGCGGGCGTTCTTCGACGAGCGGCTTCCCGAGATCTCGGACCACCTCGACATCGTCTTCAACATCACCAGCAATTCGAGCCCGGGTGCCGTCCTGACCGGCGACGAGGCGCCCGACCGGACACGTTGGTTCAACCCGCGGTCGATCGAGGACCTTCGGGAGCGGCGGGTGCGGCTGTCCAACGACACGTCGCTGGGTACCGGTTGGGCACCGGAGAACATTTTCGAGACCCTCGTGATGCGGGCATGCAGGGAGGCGGCTCTTGCTGGGCCGGTTGATCCTCTGATGGAGGCCCCAGGTGACGATGTGCAGGTATCGCTTGTGATCCGGCGCCTTGTAGCGGCAGATCAGCCCGGCGTCGGCGAGCTGCGCGAGGTCCGTTTCGACATCGGACGGGGTGTGCTCCGGGCGCAGGACCCACAACTGTCCGGCGATGATCGCGGCGTGGCCACGGTGGCGGCCCTGGTCGTCGGCCTGGGTGAGCAGGCCGAGGAAGGTGCGCTCGGCGGTCAGGGAGACGGCGGCCAAGGACTCGGAGACGAAGGCTTCGGGCTTGATGGTGCGGATTCGTGCCAAGTGCGGGGCGGTCCTCACTCGGTGGCCTGTGCGTGGGCAGCACGGCTCACCGTCGGTCGGGGCGAGATTCGAGCGGGACACGTTGGCGCGGACGCGCGCCGGGAAGCGATTGCGCTTCCGGGGGTGTCGTCAACATAGCCACACCCCCGTTGCGCAAGTCCAGCCCTATCCGGCGCAATCTCTCACGGCAGAAAGGCTGCGAGAAATGGGGCTGGGTGGTGGGCGGGAGGAAAACCATAAGGCACGATCCGCTGTTGACCAAATAGTTGCCGGGACCGCAGAGCCAGAAGCGTCACATCGGCAAGCCATTGACGCGCCGTCGACAGGGAAGCTACAACACAACATCCCACGTCAGAGCCCTGATTGATGCGCCGCTCCGCGCCGTTCCCGGTCCCACAGGAACCACTTCGCGGCGAACCGCGCGAGCGCAACATAGCCGACGATCGCCGGTTACCAAAACCGGCGATTGGACCTTTCAATTGGAGTCATGCCCCCACGCTCATTGGAAGTCGGACCCGCTGGAATACAGGTGGCCCGCACTATTGAAATCCTCCAGACCGAACGAGGCTTGTCACAACGGCAGTTGGCCGGCCGAGTGACCGCCCTCGGCCACCCGATGTCTAACACCATGCTGTCCCGCATCGAACGCGCCCAACGACGCTGTGATGCCGACGACCTCGTCGTGATTGCCAAAGCCCTCCTCGTCTCGCCTCTCGTGCTGCTGCAGAGGCCGACCGCCACGTGACGAGGCCCGCCCAGCGCCGCTGACAGAGCACGCTCCCACCCAGTGAGGACCCGCCCTTCTTGCGCCACTCCGACATACCCCCTGCCCTTGCGCGACGCCTTCCCGGCACCGAGGGCGCAGCTCCATTGCCCCGTCTCTACCGCCCCGAGGAAATCGCCGAAGCTCTCGGTTGTTCCGCCTGGTGGGTCAAGGACCGGGCCCGACGCGGACTCATCCCGCACACCCGCGTCGGCCGCGCCTACCGCTTCACCGTCACACACCTCGCCGAGATCGTGCGCCTCCACGAAGAACGCCCGAAGCGATCCGTCAGCAGCGCGTCGGCCAGTCCAGGGGCAACAAGACCTCCCGCTGCACGAACGCGTGCCGCCCAGCCTCCTGGGCCGACTACGGCTCCGACGACAAGGCGTCTGCGGGCCCGACCGCCGCGCCGGACCCAGTGCGAGACCGTCGCGTAGCGCGCCCGCGCTCAGCCACAAGCCGAGAACAGGGGAGGAAGACGGAAGTTGGGTTTCGCGGAGAAGCGCGGAAACTACTGGCGCGGCCGGTACAAGACCGCGCCCGGCAAGCACCTCACGGTGGTCGACGACACCGGCAGGGCGATCCGGTTCGCCACCAAGGGGGAGGCTCAGCGTGCCGCGAGCGAGGCCGAGAACAAGTACCGGCGCGGCGACTGGCGCGACCCGGCACTCGGCCAGGAGACCTTCGGCGAGTACGCGAACCGCTGGTACGAGGCCCAGGACCTGGCCGCCTCGACCATGCAGAACTACAAGCGCCACATTGAGGAGCACCTGCTCCCCGACTTCGAGGACAAGGCGCTCGCCGGCATCCTGCGCACGGACGTCGACCTGTGGGAGAAGAAGGAGAAGGCCGTCTATGCGGCCTCCAGCGTCAAAACCTGGCGCTCGACGCTCCACCTGATCTTCGAGGACGCGATCGACGAGGGTCTGATCACGTCCAACCCGGCTGCCAGACGACGCGGACGCGGCAAGCGCGCCGGCCGCTCCCGCGACCGCGGCCCGGAGAAGGTCGTCACCGACCCACTCGGAATCCTGCTCACCGCGGAGCGCGCCGCGCTGCTCTCCGGCCGTGATGACGAGTTCGTCGCCGTCGTCCTCAAGGGGTACACCGGCATGCGCTGGGGCGAAATCGTGGGCCTGGAGACGGAGTTTGCTCGCCCGGGGGCCGTCCGCGTCGAGTGGCAACTGTACGAACTCGACACCGGCGAGCTGGTGCGCTGCCCGCCCAAGGACGACAGTTACCGCACCATCGACGCGACAGACTGGCTGTCGGCCCTGGTCTCCAACCACGTCGCCCGCACGAAGCCGAAACCCTGCCCGTGCCACGGCAAGACCTACGTCTTCCGGGGCCAGGGCACGGCCCGCACCGGCGGCCACCACGGCGCGAAACTCGTCGACGTCGCCCGCCGAGCCGAAGTCTCCACCGGCACGGTATCCAACGTCCTCAACCACCCCGATCGCGTCACCGAAGCCAAGCGGGTCAGGGTGGAACAGGCCATCACAGACCTGGGGTTCGTGCGCGGCGGCGCCGTATCGCAGCACGCAGCCCACTGGCGCCGAAACGGCTTCGCCACCTGGCTGTTCACCCCGGCGGTCTCCGGCTGGTACCCGAAGAAGGCACCGCAGGAAGCCCGCCCCGTACCGCTCCTCGGCGAGCCGTGGCCCGGCGTCCCATCCCGAGGGCGTGGCGCCAGCGACCGGGCGGACGCCTGCTGGCTCCCGATCGCCAAGGGCCTCACACCCCACGGCCTCCGCCACACCCACCGAACGGTGATGGAGGATCTCGGTACCGAGAAGGTCCTCATGGACGACCGCATGGGCCACATCGACGGCTCCGTTTCGGCGCGCTATGCCCACGTCACCCCCGGGATGCGCACGCGCCTCATGCTCGGATTGACCGAGCAGTGGGAGACGGCACTCGACGCCCGCTTGGCGATGAGCCCCACGTCACCGGTGCGCGTACTCGGCGATGTCCTACGTGCGCGCAGGGAATCACGTCAGCCCGTGGAGTCCTAGCGGTGAATACGGCTGTGCCTCCGGCGGTCACCGCCGGAGGCACAGCCGTCTCTGGCGACGCCTTGCGGGAGCAGCGTCAACCTCCTGGAAGTCACCTCGCTCCGGAGGTTATGGCAAACGCCCGGTGAGAGGGTCAGCAGACCTGGCTCAATAGGTACATGGAGATTGGCGAGCACTGGGCGTACCGCGCGAGGCCGAAGGATCTGGGTAGCGAGGTCCGCCAGGTGGAGGTCGTACGCGTGGGCAGCTCCGGCAGGACTGGCTGGGTCCACGTGCGGTTCCTCGAAGGTGATGCTGCTGGCCTGCAGGAGTGGGTCAGTTCCGGCTCTCTCGTAGCATCGTGGGCGGATGTTGATACGTTCCGCGCGGATGACGCTGCGGAGTCGGCACTGGCCGAGGCGTCTCGTCACGTCCGGGGCAGCACGGATTTCGAGGCCGCCCGCATGATCCTCGGCTTCGTCCGTCCGAAGAACAGGATCCGCCTGCGCCGAACGGTGGCCGACGCCGGGGTCCTGGAGCTGAGCCGCCTTGATGAGACGGCACCGCTCATCGGCCTGGACGCAGCTGAACTCCGCGGCGACGCCATGGTCTACGAGAACCGCCACGGCATGTGCCTGGCCGGGTGGCCGATCACCGAGCGCGTCGCCCGCCTGGTCGCCGGCCGCCTCGCCGACGAGATCCTTCCGGAGGTGGACCGCAAGCAACAGGGCATCGAGCAGGAGCGTGCCCAGTCCTCCTGGTACTCCTACAGTCGGCGGGACGACCGGAAGCTGGACGCGGAGGCAGCTGTCCTGCGAACCGTCCGAGCGTGGTGCGGCGAAGACAAGGCCGACCGCTACGACGAGTTGGTCGCCCTGCGCGCCGAGGTCATCCGGCTCGGGGAGCTCGTCGAGAAGGCGGTCAAGGCCCTACGCGACCGAGGCCATGGCGTCATCGCCTCCACCATTGAGCGCGACCTTGGCGTCCATATCGCCACCCTTGATCCCGATGTGCGTCGATGACGCCGCGCCACGGGTCTGGCTCCGGCTTCGGAGGCGTTGGCTGAGCCGGAGGTTCCTTCTCCGGCCGGTCCGGCCGCCAGCCGTCGAGGAACGGCCGCAGCTGCTCTTTCGTCGGCTCCACGTTGAAGTCGCGGGTGGCCAGGCCCTTGCCGTTCGTCGTGGGGTCGAGCTGATCGGCCTCCGCGTTCCCCCACGCCGACCACTCGCGCAGCCTCTCAGCTTCGAGGGCGTCTTCCGACGCGGCGGCGACTTCATCCAGCGCGGCGCAGAACGCCCGGATCTCACCTGCGGCCTGCCACTGCTCAAGGGCCATGCCGAAGCGCTCGGCCCGTACGGCGTGAACCGCCTTGACTGAAGCCGTACTTACGGCGGCCTCCCACTCCCGCCGCTCGCGCTCCTCCCGCTCCGCCGCCAGTCGCCGGCGCTCGGCCTCCTGGCGCTCGCGCTCCTCTCGCAGACGCCGCTGCTCCGCCTCTCGTTCCAGCCGGGCCCGCTCCTGCTCCTCCGCGCGTGCCTTCAACGCCCGGAAAATTGAAGCGATCTGCTCCTCCAACGGCTTCTTCGCCGTGTCGGCCCATTCCTTCTTCCAGCCGTAGCTGTAGCCCGAGTTCTCGCTGACCAGCAGCTCCAGTTCGCCGGACGGCTCGGACTTGTGGGCCGGCGTGACCCGCTGCCAGTCGTACGTGCGTCGGCCCGGCTGCTTGGGGACGTAGCGGACCTGCTTCTGCCGCTCACGGAAGGCGACCTCGTACGTCCTGCCGTGGACAGTGAGCAGCGGCCTCGGCTGCCTGCGCTTCTTGGATACTGCGATCTCGCCGTACCGCGCGAGTGCCTGATCGGCGAGGAGCCGAATCAGCGCGAGCACCCTCGGCAGGACCTCCTCGGAGATCTCGAAGGCACTGTGGTCCTTGGCGACTGCGGCGAGTACGTCCTCGACGTCGGTGATCACACGACTGCGTGCCAGGCGGATTCGATTCCACTCGGTGTCGTCCTCGCCGGTCACCCGGAGCAGGCCGAGGAAGAAGTCGCCCTTTGCCCGCCCGCTGTACTTGAGGTGATACCCCTCCGGAGCGCACTGCCGCGCCGCGTCGAACGCCCTGCGATGCCGAGCCCGTTCCTCGGCACTGGGGTCCGGGATCCGAAGGAATCGTCCGGCCTTCTGCACCTGCGCGATGAGCGCCGGCCCGACAGCCACCGGCGACGGGCGCGGAGGTTTCACGGCACGCTTCGATACGGGCTTCGTCGCTGCCGGAGGATCGGCATCCTGCTGAGGGCCAGTGGTAACCGGCGTCTCGGCTTCAGACGCCGCCGCGCGAGGCTTGCGTGGAGCCAGTTCCGGACGGTCGGGATGGTGACCGTGCTCCAGATAGAAGCGCCCCGCGTCAGTGATCTCCGCCTGCCACCTCCCCTTCTTCCTGGGCATGGTCACCAAGCCCCGGTCCCTGAGCGCGCGAGCCGTGACGGCGAGCTCGGGGCTGTCAGAAGTGACGGGGTCGGCTCCGCCTCCGATGCGGGTGAGGAGTACGAGCTGCCGGTCATTTAACGGAGACCAAGGGTGCATAGCGATCGTCGTACCGTCTCAGGTCTGCTTGGCACAAGCCGTGCAGTGACTCACTCGGGGCGCGAGGCGTACATCGCGCTAGGAGGCGGCGGAAGGCCACTGCTCGGGAGCCAACCTGGGAGCCGACTCCCGAAGATCACACCCAGTTGGCTCCCAAATGGCTCCCAAAACAGGGTCGAAACGCAAATCAGGCCCGGTACTGATCTCTCAGTACCGGGCCTGACCTGGTATTTCAGCTGTCGGGGTGGCGGGATTTGAACCCACGACCTCTTCGTCCCGAACGAAGCGCGCTGCCAAGCTGCGCTACACCCCGATGTCGTTGGTCCGCTGGCCTGCATTGCTGCGGGTCGCGGCGACATCGATTACTTTAGCGGACCGGCGGCCGGAGACGAAATCCGGTTTTCGCGGCCCCGGGGGAGGGGCGGACGCGGTCCAGGCCGACGACCAGGAGAGCCAGCGCGTAGAAGGCCAGGCCGAAGATCACCGCGTTGCCGAGGACCCCCGCGTAGCCGTGGGCGTCGACGTCCAGGAACGGGTACGGATAGCGGGCCGTGGAGCCCGGGGACATCAGGGCGCCGCGGGCCAGCGCGAAGGCCAGGTAGGCCAGCGGATAGAGCAGCCAGAGCCCCGCGTGGCGCGGGCGCAGACCGCCCGGCCTGGTGAGCAGCAGCCAGTCGAGCGCCACGGCGACCGGCGTCACGGTGTGCAGGAGCTGGTTGGACACGGTGTGCCAGCCCGAGGTGGCCCCCGCGTCCTCCGTCATGGCGAAGCCGCTCGCGTCGTTCGCGAGGACCAGGTGGTAGACGAGCCCGGTGATCGAGATGAAGAGCAGCGTGCCGGCCGTCACCCAGGGCGGCAGCGGCGGCCGCCCCCGCCAGGCCCGCCACGCGGACACCCCGAGCACCACCGCCACCAGCACATTGCTCTGGATCGTGAAGTAGCTGAGGACGCGCAGCGGGCTGCCGATGACCAGGTCGATGACGATCCCGGTCACGGCGGCGAGCGCGATCAGCGCGCGGAAGGCGGCCGCGAGGGGGCGGCGCACGGGCGGTACGACCGCTTCCGCGGGGATACCGGTGGGAATCGGCGCGATCATGCCCCCACCGTAGGCACCGTTCCTGTCCGACGCCCGCCGGGCGTCACCGGGGCCCTACGGGGACGCCGTCAGACCCGTTCCGTCAGCGTCAGCAGGGTCGCCTCCGGAGGGCAAGCGAACCGCATCGGCGTATAGCGGTTGGCCCCGCAGCCCGCCGACACGTGCATGAAGGACGTCCGGCCCTCGGCCTCGTGCGTGGAGAGGCCCTTCACGCGGTCCGTGTCCAGGTCGCAGTTGGTGACGAGGGCGCCGTAGAAGGGGATGCAGACCTGCCCGCCGTGGGTGTGCCCGGCGAGGATCAGCGGATAGCCGTCCGCCGTGAAGGCGTCCAGCGAGCGCAGGTACGGCGCGTGCACGATGCCCATGGAGAAGTCGGCCGCGGCGTCAGGGCCGCCCGCCACGTGCGCGTACCGGTCGCGCTTGATGTGCGGGTCGTCGACGCCGGTGAGCCCGATCTCGTAGCCCTCGATCTTCAGCGAGCCGCGCGTGTTCGTGAGGTTCACCCAGCCCGCCCCGTCGAACCCGTCGCGCAGGTCCTCCCAGGGGTTGTGGATGACGCCGACCGCGGGCGCGTTGCCGTTCAGGCCGTGCCTGCCCTGGACCTTCTCGACCAGGTAGCGGGCGGGGTTGCGCGGCTTGGGGCCGTAGTAGTCGTTCGAGCCGAAGACGTACGCCCCGGGGAACTGCATCAGGGGCCCGAGCGCGTCCAGCGTCTCCGGCACGCCCTCCGGGTCGGAGAGGTTGTCACCCGTATTGATCACGAAGTCGGGGCGCAGGCCCGCGAGCGAGCGCAGCCATCGCTGCTTCTTGCGCTGCCCGGACACCATGTGGATGTCGGAGACCTGGAGGACCCGCAACGGCCGCATCCCCGACGGCAGTACGGGCACCGTGACCCGCCTCAGCCGGAAGAAACGGGCTTCGAAGCCCACCGAGTAGGCGAGGCCGGCCGCGGCCGTCGCCGTGATGCCCAGGGGTACTGCGTATCGCGCGCGCATCTCTCCATCGTGTCAGACCCCAGGAGTCCCGAAATCCGCAGGGCAGTACGGCAACGGGCGCGCACCCCCAGGGAAATCGGCGGGCAGGAACCCGTCCGCACCTGCCACAATCAACCCATGACCACGCTCAAGTCGAAGCTGCAGGAACACCTCAACGCCGCGATCAAGGGGCGCGACGAGCTGCGCTCCTCGACGCTCCGGATGACCCTCGCCGCGATCACGAAGGAGGAGGTCGCGGGCAAGGAGAAGCGCGAGCTCTCCGACGACGAGGTGCAGAAGGTGATCACGCGTGAGGCCAAGAAGCGCCGTGAGGCCGCCGACGCGTTCGCCCAGGGCGGCCGCCCCGAGCAGGCCGAGCGCGAGAAGGCGGAGGGCGAGGTCCTCGCCGAGTACCTGCCCAAGCAGCTCTCCGACGACGAGCTCCACACGATCGTCGCGCAGGCCGTCGAGGAGGCCAGGGCCGCCGGCGCCGAGGGCCCGCGCGCCATGGGCCAGGTCATGAAGATCGTGAACCCGAAGGTCGCGGGCCAGGCCGAGGGCGGCCGCGTCGCCGCCACGGTCAAGAAGCTCCTCGCGGGCTGAGCCCCTTCCCGGTCGTACGCGTACGCGGAAGCCACACGCTGAAGCCGCCCGCGGAAGCCATACGCAGATGAGGGCGCCCCCTGCCTCAGGGGGCGCCCTCACTCATGTCCCAGCGGCCGGAAGGCCTCCGCTAGCGCGGCCAGCCGCCGCCGATCCCGCCGTTCCCGTGGCCGCCGCCGTGCCCGTTGCCGTTCCCGCCCAGCATGTCCGGCGGGATCGTGATGTCCGGCCAGGGGCTGCCGCCGTCGCCGCCGCCGATGACGCCACCGTCACCACTGCCGCCGTTCCCGCCGCCGTTGCCGCCGCCCGGCTTGCCGTCGTCGTGGCCGCGGTCCCTGCCCTTGTCCTTGTCCTTGTCGTCGCCGGGGAGGCGGACCGTGTTGAAGCCCGGCGCCGGCTTGCCCGCCAGCGCGCCGCTCATCGCGTCGCGCCAGATCGGACCCGGCACCTCACCACCGAAGACCTTGCCGTACGGGACGCCGCCGATGGTGATGTCGACCATCTGCCGCTTGTGCTGCGGGTCGCCGACCCAGACCGCGCCCGACATGTTCGGGGTGTAGCCCACGAACCAGGCGGCGTAGCGGTAGTCGGTCGTACCGGTCTTGCCCGCGCTGGCGCGGGAGCCGAGCCCGGCCTGCTTGCCCGTACCGTCCTCGACCACGCCCTTGAGCAGGGCGTTGATGGTGTCGGCGGTCTTCTGGGACATCGCCCGCGAGCACGTCGACTTCGGCACCGGCAGCGACTTGCCGCCGAGCGTGGTGATCGACTCGATGGCGATCGGCGTGCAGTACGTGCCGCGCGAGGCGAAGGTCGCGTACGCGCCCGCCATCGTCAGCGGCGACATCTCCTGGGTGCCCAGGGCGATCGACGGCGCCTGGATCATCTCCTTGCCGTCGGCGCGCTGGACGCCCATCTTCTCGGCGAGCTTCGTCACCGGGCAGATGCCGATGTCGCCGATGAGCTGCACGTAGTAGGTGTTGACCGACTTCGCGGTCGCCTCGCGCATGCCGTAGGGGCCGACCTCGGTCTCGTTCTCGTTGGTGAGCTTGTCACCGCCCGAGTTCACCCACTCCTTGCCGTCGCAGGCGGACACCCGCGAGGGATAGGGCATCTCGTACGGGGACGAGTAGCTCTGCCCCGCCGACTTGCCGCCCTCCAGGGCCGCCGCCGCGACGATCGGCTTGAACGTCGAACCGGGCTGGTAGCCCGCGCCGCCGCCCATGGAGTCGTCCACGGAGAGGTTGATCGTGGTCTCGTCCTTCTTGAAGCCGTAGGGCCGCGACTGGCCCATGCCGAGGATCTTGCCCGTGCCCGGCTCGACGATCGAGGCGGCGGTCGCCACGTCGTCGGTCTTGTTCACGTGATCCTTTATCGACGCCTGCACCGACTCCTGCGTCTGCGGGTCGAGCGTCGTACGGATCCTCAGGCCGCCGCGGTTCCAGACCTTGGCCCGCTCCTCCTTGGTCTTGCCGAAGACCGGGTCGTTGAGGAACACCTCGCGGACGTAGTCGCAGAAGAAGCCGGCGCCGTTGACCGAGGTGATGCAGCCGTTCTTGGGGCGGCTCACGTTCAGGCCGAGGTCGGTCTTCTTGGCCTTGTCGGCCTCCCGCTGCGAGATGTCGTGCGTGTCGGCCATGCGCTGGAGCACCACGTTGCGCCGCTTGGTGGCCTCGGCCGCGTCGTTGACCGGGTCGTACCGGCTGGGCGACTGCACGATGCCGGCGAGGAGCGCGGCCTCCTGGACCTTCAGGTCCTTGGCGTGCTTGGAGAAGTAGCGCTGGGAGGCCGCCTCGATGCCGTAGGCCTGCTGACCGAAGTACGTGATGTTCAGGTAGTTCTTGAGGATCCGCTTCTTGCCCAGCTTGTCCTCGACCTGGATCGCGTACTTCAGCTCGCGGATCTTGCGGCCGAGCGTCTGCTGGGTGGCCTCGGCGACCTTCGTCGGGTCGTCGCCGGCCTCCTCGACGAAGACGTTCTTCACGTACTGCTGCGTGAGCGTCGAGGCGCCCTGCGAGACGCCGCCGCTCTGCGCGTTCTGGTTGAGGGCGCGCAGGATGCCCTTGAGGTCGACCGCGCCGTGCTCGTAGAAGCGGGCGTCCTCGATCGCGACGATCGCCTTCTGCATATACGGCGAGATGTCCTTGAGCGGGACGACCGTGCGGTCACGCGAGTAGACCGTGGCGATCTGACCGCCCTCGGCGTCCAGGATCGAGGTGCGCTGACTGAGCGGCGGCTGCTTCAGATTGGAGGGGATCTCGTCGAACCCCTCGACCGAGCCCTTGGCCGCGAGGCCCAGCGCGCCGGCCGCGGGCAGGGCGATGCCTGCCAGCACCGCACCCGCCAGAACGCTGACTCCGAGGAACTTCGCGGCCTGCTGAGTTGGTGACAGACCACCGCCCGAGCGCTTCTTTCCCATGAGGGCAGCCTACGTTCTGATTCGCCGGACAGGCCTTAATGCCTTGGCCTAAGCTGCTCCCAACTGTCACAGCAGTGCGGTTGAGCAACAAGCCCTCTGTCGTTCCCGAATCCGGCGGATTTATGTCCGAATTCGCCTCATGTGGCGCCTGGCGCCCGTTGTGACTCAACTGAACTATCCCGATATGCCGGGATCCTCACGCATGTCGCCAGCTCACTCCGTCGGGTGATCTGCCGCTTACGCATAGTCCGTTCGGGCCATTCAAGATTGGGCCCGAAGGGGGTGTTGCGCTGTGCCCACCTTCCGTAACGTCCTCAACTGGCGGCGGTGAATATGCCGCTGCCGCCGTGGGGGAGCCTCGATTCGGGAGAGGACGGCGCCGGTATGGGCTGGGTAACCGACTGGAGTGCGCAGGCGGCCTGCCGCACTACCGATCCGGATGAACTGTTCGTTCAAGGAGCAGCGCAGAACAGGGCCAAGGCGGTGTGCACCGGATGTCCGGTGCGGACCGAGTGCCTGGCCGACGCGCTGGACAATCGCGTCGAGTTCGGCGTGTGGGGTGGCATGACGGAGCGAGAGCGCCGCGCACTGCTGCGCAGGCGTCCCACCGTCACCTCATGGCGCAGGCTCCTGGAGACAGCGCGCTCCGAGTACGAGCGTGGCGCGGGCCTGCTGCCCGTGGACTTGGAGGACGAGGAGACGTACGAGAGCTACGCGGCGGTCGGGTAGCCGGCCGGGGTCGTCAGACCCGAGCCGTCACCCCGTCAGCCGGTCCCCGATGGCCCGGAGTCCCGCGAGGTCGTGCACATCGCCCGGCAGCGCGGCCACTTCGGCCACGGCCACCTCAGGGTGGAGCGCGGTGAAGCGATCGCGCGTGCGCTGTTCGCGCGCGAGGAGCTGCATGCGCTCCGCATGCAGACGCAGCAGCCCCGCGGTCAGCTGCTCGACGGACGGGTCGGCAGCCGGCTCGTGGGGGTCGGGAAGCTCGGCGGTGTCCGGGGTGTGAGCGGCGCCGTCCGACGTGTCGGAGGCGCTGTCCGACTCACGGTCAGCACCGTCGGGAGTACGCGTGGCACCGCCGGTGCCACCGGAAGTCTCGGGGGAAATCTCGGGAAGCCTGGGAGTCTCTGAAGAAGAGGGATTCTCGGGGGAGTTACGAACTCCAACCTTCCCGCCCTCCTGATCCACAATGCGGCTCTCCTCAAGATTTTCCGCCGCGGCAAGCGCCCGCTCGGCCGACAGCTGAGCGGCGCCGCTGCCGTGCACGCGGTTGAGGACGAGACCCGCGAGCGGCATGTCGTCCGCGGCCAGCCGCTCCACGAAGTACGCGGCCTCCCGCAGCGCGTCCCGCTCGGGCGAGGCCACGACGAGGAACGCCGTGCCGGGCGCCTGGAGCAGCCGGTACGTCGCGTCGGCCCGCGTACGGAAGCCGCCGAACATGCTGTCCATCGCGGCCACGAACGTCTGTACGTCGCGCAGCAGCTGCCCGCCGAGCAGCTTGCCGAGGGCGCCCGTCATCATCGACATGCCCACGTTCAGGAACTTCATCCCGGCCCGGCCGCCGACCTTCGCCGGTGCCATGAGCAGCCGGATCAACTTGCCGTCGAGGAACGAGCCGAGGCGCTTGGGCGCGTCGAGGAAGTCGAGCGCGGACCGCGAGGGCGGCGTGTCGACGACGATCAGGTCCCACTCGTCCCGGGACCGCAGCTGCCCCAGCTTCTCCATCGCCATGTACTCCTGCGTGCCGGCGAAGCCCGCGGAGAGCGACTGGTAGAAGGGGTTGTCGAGGATGGCCCTGGCCCGCTCCGCGTCGGCGTGCGCCTCGACGATCTCGTCGAAGGTGCGCTTCATGTCGAGCATCATCGCGTGCAGCTCGCCGTCGCCCTCGACGTCCTTGACGCGCCGCGGGACGTTGTCGAGCGAGTCGATGCCCATGGACTGCGCGAGCCTGCGCGCCGGGTCGATCGTGAGGACGACGACCTTGCGGCCCCGCTCGGCCGCGCGCAGCCCGATGGCGGCCGCCGTGGTCGTCTTGCCGACGCCTCCGGAGCCGCAGCACACCACGATGCGGGTCTTCGGGTCGTCGATCAGCGCGTCGACGTCCAGCGCGGGGGCGGAGTCCAGGGTCCTTGCCGGTTCCGGGGTCATGCGATCCCTTGCTTCCGCAGTGCCGTGGCGAGCTCGTAGAGGCCCGCGAGGTCCATCCCGCCCGCCAGCAGCGGGAGTTCGTGCAGGGGCTGGCCGAACTCCGTGAGCAGGGCGCGCTGGTCGCGCTCCAGGGCGTACCGCTCGGCGTACTCGGCGGCCTGCTCCAGGAGCGGGTCGATGAGGCGCTCGGCGCCCCCGCCCCGGCGTGCCCCGCCGAGGCCCGCGCCGGACAGGGACTTGGCGATGGCCGTACGCGGCGTCCGGTCCAGGCCCAGCTCCAGCTCGGCCTCGTCGAGGACGACCGGGCGCACCATGTTCACGATGACCCGGCCCACGGGCAGCCGCGCGTCCCGCAGCTCGGCGATCCCGTCCGCCGTCTCCTGGACGGGCATCTCCTCCAGCAGGGTCACCAGGTGCACCTCCGTCTCGGGGGACTTGAGGACCCGCATCACCGCCTGGGCCTGATTGTGTATCGGGCCGATCTTGGCGAGCCCGGCCACTTCGTCGTTCACGTTCAGGAAGCGGGTGATGCGGCCGGTCGGTGGCGCGTCCATCACCACGCAGTCGTACGCGTACCGCCCGCTCTTGTCCTTGCGGCGCACGGCCTCGCACGCCTTGCCGGTCAGCAGGACGTCCCGCAGACCGGGCGCGATGGTGGTGGCGAAGTCGATCGCGCCGAGCTTCTTCAGGGCCCGGCCGGCGCCTCCCAGCTTGTAGAACATCTGGAGGTAGTCGAGAAGGGCCAGCTCGGGGTCGATCGCGAGGGCGTACACCTCCCCGCCCCCGGGAGCGACGGCGATCTTCCGCTCCTCATAGGGCAGCGCTTCGGTCTCGAAGAGCTGCGCGATGCCCTGCCTGCCCTCGACCTCGACGAGGAGGGTCCGCTTGCCCTCCGTCGCGAGGGCGAGCGCGAGGGCCGCGGCCACCGTGGTCTTGCCGGTACCGCCCTTGCCACTGACGACCTGGAGCCTGCTCACGCCTTCGAGCCTAACCAGTCGCCGCCCGTGTCACGCAGGAGCCCACCCTGAGCGGCCCCCCACATCGACCCTGAGCAGTCCCTGACACCGACTACAGTCGGCCATATGACCAAGTGGGAATACGCAACCGTGCCTCTGCTCGTCCACGCCACGAAGCAGATTCTGGACACCTGGGGCGAGGACGGCTGGGAGCTGGTCCAGGTCGTGCCGGGCCCGAACAACCCCGAGCAGCTGGTGGCCTACCTGAAGCGGGAGAAGCAGGCATGAGCGCCGTCGAGGAGAAGCTCGCGTCGCTCGGCCTGACCCTGCCCGAGGTCGTGCCGCCGCTGGCCTCGTACCAGCCGGCCGTCCAGTCCGGCGTGTACGTCTACACCGCCGGGCAGCTCCCGATGGTGGACGGCAAGCTCGCCGTGACCGGCAAGGTCGGCGCCGAGGTCACCCCCGAGGAGGCCAAGGACCTGGCCCGCACCTGCGCGCTGAACGCGCTGGCCGCGGTGAAGTCGGTCGCCGGTGACCTGGACCGCATCGCGCGCGTCGTGAAGGTCGTCGGCTTCGTCGCGTCGGCGCCGGACTTCACCGGCCAGCCCGGCGTGATCAACGGCGCCAGCGAGCTGCTGGGCGAGGTCCTCGGCGACAAGGGCGTGCACGCGCGCAGCGCGGTCGGCGTGGCGGTGCTGCCGCTGGACGCGCCGGTCGAGGTCGAGTTCCAGGTGGAGCTGACGGAGGCGTAGGCGCGCTCCTAGGGGCACCGATGGTTGCCTCTCGAACATCAGCCCACTAGGGGATAGCCTCCGCCCATGGCAAATGGGCAGTGGTACCCCCCGGAGTGGCCCGACCGCATCCGCGCCCTGGCGAGCGGCGAGCTGACTCCGGCGACCCCGCGCCGTGCCGCGACCGTCATGCTGCTGCGGGACGGCGCGGACCAGGGCGCACCTGAAGTACACATGCTGCGCAGACGCGCCTCCATGGCCTTCGCCGGAGGCGCGTACGCGTATCCGGGCGGTGGCGTCGACCCGCGCGACGACGACCGCCTGGTGCGCTGGGCGGGCCCCACGCGCGCGTCCTGGGCCGCGCGGCTCGGCGTCGACGACGAGGCGGCCGCCCAGGCGATCGTCTGCGCTGCGGTCCGCGAGACGTACGAGGAGGCGGGCGTCCTGCTCGCCGGTCCCACCCCGGAGACCGTCGTGGGCGACACGACCGGGGCGGACTGGGAGGCGGACCGCGAGGCACTGGTGGCCCGTGACGTCTCCTTCGCGGAGTTCCTGGACCGCCGGGGCCTGTTCCTCCGGAGCGACCTCCTCGGGGCGTGGGCCCGCTGGATCACGCCCGAGTTCGAGCCCAGGCGGTACGACACGTTCTTCTTCGTGGCCTCGCTGCCCGAGGGGCAGCGCACCCGTAACGCCTCCACGGAGGCCGACCGGACGGTCTGGATCCGTCCCGCGGAGGCCGCCGCCGGCTACGACAAGGGTGAGCTCCTGATGATGCCGCCCACGATCTCCACGCTGCGGGCCCTGGCGGCCCACGCGTCGCCCCGGGCCGCGCTGGCCGCGGCGCCGGCCCAGGACATGACGCCGGTCCTCGCCCAGGCGCACCTCAGGGACGGCGAGTTGGTCCTCACCTGGCCGGGCCACGACGAGTTCACGAAACGCATCGCGACGGACGGCACGAGGTGACGTCCCGCCGGGGAACGGTGGCGCCGGGGCTGGGGCCACACTTCTCGCGCCCCTGCACCGTGGGCTGTGCCCGCCTGCACCGGGGCTGGTGCCTCCTTTGTCGCCACCCGGCACCGGGGGC
>NZ_LIRJ01000185.1 GCF_001419745.1 Streptomyces silaceus
CCCTCGTGGAGGCCCTCTCCGCCGCCTTCCCCGACCTCGGCGGCACCGTCACCGACGCCGTCGAGGCCCGGCGGATCCTCGCCGCCGCGCCCGCCGCCCCCAAGGCGCCGCTCGCCGTGGGCACGGTGGTGGACCGCACCGTCCCCGGCCCTGCGGGCGCCCCGGAGGTTCCCGTACGCCTCTACTTCCCGGAACCCGAGACCGAGCGTCCCCGGCCCACCGTCGTCTTCTTCCACGGCGGCGGCTACACCCTCTGCGGCCTCGACTCCCACGACGCCACGGCCCGGCGCCTGGCTGTGGCGGCCGGGGCCGTCGTCGTCTCCGTCGACTACCGCCTCGCCCCAGAGCACCGCTTCCCGGCGGCCGTCGACGACGCGTACGCGGCGCTGTGCTGGGCCGCGGAGCACTGCGCGTCGCTCGGCGGCGCCCCGGGCGCCCTGGTCACCGCGGGGGACAGCAGCGGCGGCGGGCTCGCCACCGCCGTGGCCCTCAGGGCCAGGGACGAGCGGGGCCCGGTCGTCGCGCGCCAGGTCCTCGTCTATCCCGTGCTCGACGCGGCGCAGGACACCCCCTCGTATCGGGAGAACGCGGAGGGTTTCTTCCTGACCGCCGCGCACATGCGCTGGTTCTGGCAGCAGTACCTCGGCCCCGACGGCGACGGCGGACACCCTCTGGCCTCACCGCTGCGCGCGGCCGACCTCGCCGGGCTGCCGCCCGCGCTCCTGGTCACCGCGGGCTGTGATCCGCTGCGCGACGAGGGACTCGCCTACGCGAATCGTCTGCGGACCGCGGGGGTAGACGTCACGCTGTCCCACCACCCACGGATGTTCCACGGTTTCCTCGGCTTCCCGGACCTGCTTCCCGAGGCGGGGGAGGCGGTGGCAGAAGTGGCAGATGCGGTCGCCTCGGCGGGATCGTGCAGGAAAAACAGCGGTGGAGAAGGGGGTCGCACAGGATAATTTCCCGAGACCCCTCTTGTCGCGGAGAACCTCGCATGCATACGGTGTCCATACGCGAGGTTCTCCCGTGGAGGATGAGTTATGACGGAAATTCTTGTGCAGTCGGGTACGGAGGGTGCGGTTCCTTCCGCTGAGGGGCGGGTGGTGGACCACCCGGCGTGGCCGGTGCTCAAGGACGCCGTCGAAGAGATCCGGCCCTGGCAGTCGGCGGACGGTTCCATCGACTTCGAGGCGGAAGGCGCCCCGGCGAAGGCCGTCGCCGAGCTCGCGGTGGACCGTGTGATCTCCGCGGTCGACCAGCTCGCCCCGCTCCTGCCGCACGACGCGGCGTACCACCAGGCGCTCGTGGCGGACCTGCGCCGCTGGGCCGAGGACGGCTTCCAGGTACCGGACTTCCTGGACTCGCTGCTCGCCTTCCAGCCCGCCGCGCACCGCGAGGACGGCCTGCAGCACCTGGTCGTCTTCCCCATGTACACGCAGAACGGCAACCCGGACCGCAATCTGGAAGCGGTCGTGCTGCGCATGGTCTGGCCCGACTGGCTGGCCGAGCTGGAGCGCACGCGCTACGACAACCCGCTGTTCTGCGGCATCACCTTCGAGGACTTCACCGCCGGGTACGACACGAACTCGGCCGTGCTCTTCCCCGAGACGATCGCGGTGCGCGAGGCACCCGAGCGCTTCTCCTGGGGCGGCATCTTCTGCGACCGCGAGGCGGCCCGCTTCCGCCGCGTCACCGAGGCCGCCGTGGACCTCCTCGGGCTCGAACTGCCCGACGACATCCGCGCGATGGTCGGCGACCAGGACCGCTGCCAGCAGGCGTTCGTCCTGTGGGACATGGTCCACGACCGCACCCACAGCCACGGCGACCTGCCGTTCGACCCCTTCATGATCAAGCAGCGCCAGCCGTTCTGGATGTACGGCCTCGAAGAGCTGCGCTGCGACCTCACCGCCTTCAAGGAGGCCGTGAAGCTGGAGGCCGAGGGCGTCCCGCAGGCGCGCGACGTGCAGTACGCCGTCCTCTTCGACCGCATGTTCCGCTTCCCGGTCACCGGCGACCGCGTCAAGAACTACGACGGGCTCGGCGGCCAGCTCCTCTTCGCCTACCTGCACAAGCACGACGTGGTCCGCTGGACCGACAACAAGCTCACCATCGACTGGGAGCGCGCCCCGCGGGTCACCAACCAGCTGTGCGGCGAGATCGAGGAGCTCTACCGCGCCGGCATCGACCGCCCGAAGCTGGTCCACTGGTTCGCCGCGTACGACCTGGTCTCCGGCTATCTCGCCCCGCACCCGGGGTCGCGCTGGGCCAAGGGTCCGGACGCCCTGGACACCTCGCTTCCGCCGCGCAAGCTGGTCGACGAGGTGCTTCCCGACGAGTTTCCGCTCAGCATGTTCTATGAGGCGCTCTCCAAGAAGCTGAAGCACGTGATCGCCTCCACCAAGGGGATCACCGCTGCCGCGAGCGCCGAGCAGGTCGCCGCGTGAGCGGCCGCCAGGAGGAGGCGAGGACCATGTCCGCACTGGATGGAGCCGTCATCGCGGTGGCCGGGGCCGCCGGACCCGCGGGCCGCGCCACACTGCTGAGGCTCGCCGAGGCGGGCGCCACGGTCGTGGCGTCGGACGCCGACGCGGCGCGCCTCGCCGAGGCCGTCGACGCCGCGCGGTACGCGCACGGCGGGGCCACGGTCACGGGCGACACGGTCGACCTGCTCGACCTGGACGCGACCCGCGAGTGGGCCTCGCGCACGGAGAAGGAGTTCGGCCGGATCGACGGCCTGGTCCACCTCGTCGGCGGCTGGCGCGGCAGCTCCAGCTTCGCCGAGACGGACCTCGCCGACTGGGACCTGCTCGAAAAGCTCCTGATCCGCACCGTGCAGCACACCTCCCTCGCCTTCGAGGACGGTCTGCGCCGCAGCGGCAACGGCCGCTATCTGCTGATCAGCGCCGCGGGCGCGTCCAAGCCGACCGCGGGCAACGCGGCGTACTCCGCCTCCAAGGCGGCGGCCGAGGCCTGGACGCTCGCCCTGGCCGACGCCTTCCGCAAGGCGGGGGGCGACGACGGCCCGAGCGCGGCGGCTGCCATCCTGGTGGTGAAGGCGCTGGTGCACGACGCGATGCGCGCGGAGCGGCCCAACGCGAAGTTCGCGGGCTTCACCGACGTCAAGGAGCTGGCCGAGGCCATCGCGGGCGTCTGGGAGCAGCCCGCCGGGGAAGTGAACGGAAACCGCCTGTGGCTGACCGAGAAGCCGTGACCGCCCGCGACAAAGAAGCGGTGAATCCGCCGAAGACCGACGCCCGGCGCCACCACGACCCGGAAGTGCGCGGCTTCGCGAGCGACAACTACGCGGGCGCGCACCCGGAGGTGATGGCCGCCCTGGCGCTCGCCAACGGCGGCCATCAGATCGCGTACGGCGAGGACGACTACACCGCGAATCTCCAGCAGGTGATCCGCAGTCACTTCGGCCCCACCGCCGAGGCGTTCCCGGTGTTCAACGGCACGGGTGCCAACGTCGTCGCGCTCCAGGCGCTCGCCGACCGCTGGGGCGCGGTGATCTGCGCCGAGTCCGCGCACATCAACGTGGACGAGGGCGGCGCCCCCGAGCGCATGGCAGGCCTCAAGCTGCTCACGGTGCCCACGCCCGACGGCAAGCTCACGCCCGAGCTGATCGACAAGCAGGCCTTCGGCTGGGACGACGAGCACCGTGCGATGCCGCAGGTCGTCTCGATCGCGCAGAACACCGAACTGGGCACGCTGTACACGCCCGAAGAGATCCGCGCGATCTGCGACCACGCCCACCAGCTCGGCATGAAGGTGCACCTCGACGGCTCGCGCATAGCCAACGCCGCCGCGGCGCTGAACGTCCCCATGCGGACGTTCACGAACGCGGTCGGCGTCGACATCCTGTCGCTGGGCGGCACGAAGAACGGCGCGCTGTTCGGCGAGGCCGTCGTGGTCATCAACCAGGACGCCGTGCGCCACATGAAGCACCTGCGCAAGATGTCCATGCAGCTCGCCTCCAAGATGCGTTTCGTGTCCGTGCAACTGGAGGCCCTGCTCACCCGGGACCTGTGGCTGCGCAACGCCCGCCACGCCAACGAGATGGCCCAGCGCCTCGCGGAGGGCGTGCGCTCCGTGCCCGGCGTGGAGATCCTCTACCCCGTCCAGGCCAACGCCGTCTTCGCGCGCCTGCCGCACGACGTGAGCGAGCGCCTGCAGAAGCGGTACCGCTTCTACTTCTGGGACGAGGCGGCCGGCGACGTCCGCTGGATGTGCGCGTTCGACACCCGCGAGGACGACGTCGACGGGTTCCTGACGGCGCTCAAGGAAGAGATAGCGCGCTAGGGCTCTGCATAGATATACGACTGACCGTAAAGTCATTGACTCGCGGTCGGTCGTATTCCTATGCTCCCGGCCATGCAGCTGATCCAGCAGAGCCCTGACCTGTCCGCCTACTTGGTCGCCGACGAGGTCATCGACCATCACCATCCGCTCGTGCGCGAGACCGCGGCGCGCCTCGCGGACAACGCTACCGATTCATACGTATACGCGCAGTCCGCCTATGAATTCGTGCGCGACGCCATTCCGCACTCCGCCGACAGCGGCGACCCGCGCGTCACCTGGCGGGCCTCCGACGTCCTGGCGAAGGGCACCGGCATCTGTCACGCGAAGGCCCACGCGCTGACCGCGCTGCTGCGGGCCGAGGACATCCCGACCGCGCTCTGCTATCAGCGGCTGACCCATGACGCCGGGACCGGGCACTGTCTGCACGGGCTCGTCGCCGTGCGCTTCCAGGGGGCCTGGCACCGGCAGGACTGCCGCGGCAACAAGCCGGGCGTCGACGCCCAGTTCTCGCTGAGCGGGGAGCGGCTGGCCTGGGTGCCCGATCCCGAGTCCAATGAGGTGGACTATCCAGTACTCTTCGCTGTACCGCATGCGGCGGTCCTGCGCACCCTGAAGGAGGCCCCGGACCGGCCGTACCTGTGGGAGAACCTTCCCGACACGCTCTGAGAAGCCCCGACGCAGCAAGGCAGACCGATGACCCTCACGCTCACCGTGTCCGACGACGTGCGCGCCCTCGCGCCCGGCTTCACCCATGTCGCCGTCGAGGCGCACGGACTCGTCAACGGCCCCAGCACCGACGCCACCTCCGAGCTGCTCGACGACGCGGCGCGCCGGCTGGCCGTGCGGCTCGACGGCCGCGCCCCGCACGAGGACCCGCACATGGCCGCCTGGCGCGCCGTCTACACGGCGTTCGGCTCGAAGCCCTCGCGCACCCGCAACTCCGCCGAGGCGCTCGCCAAGCGGGCCCTCGCCGACGGCGGCCTGCCGCGGATCAACACCCTCGTCGACGTCTACAACGCGATCAGCGTGGCCCATCTGATCCCGGTCGGCGGCGAGGACCTGGACCTGATCAAGGGCGGTATGCGGCTGGTCCGGGCGGCGGGCGACGAGGACTTCGTCACCGCGGCGGCGGGGGAGCGGGTCGTCGAGCACCCCGACGCGGGCGAGGTCGTCTGGTGCGACGACGAGGGCGTCACCTGCCGTCGCTGGAACTGGCGCCAGGGCCCGCGCACCCGCCTCACCGAGGAATCGGTGAACGCGATCTTCCTGCTGGAGGGCATGGGCCCGGACGCGGGCCTGGAGGCGGCGGGCGCCGAACTCGCCGAGCTCCTGGAGAAGGTCAGCCCCGGCGCGCGGATCACCGTCCGCGCGCCGGAGTAGTCACGCCGTCGTCCGGGGCGTGCGCCCCGGCGGTCGCTCAGCCCGCCTCGGCGGCCTTGACCTCGGCGGGGGTCGGCGCCGTGCCGCCGAGGTGCGCGGGCATCCACCAGGTGTCGTCCGGACCCTTGGGACGTACCGGATAGGCGCGCTGCGCGGCCTCCAGGAGCTCCTGGCAGCGCTCGCGCAGCCGCCGGGTGATCGCGCCCGCGAACTGGTCCTGGGGCGCCTCCACCGGCTCGCCGACACGGATCGTGACCGGCAGGTGGCTGCGCTTGAAGTTGCGCGGGTGCCCCTTGGTCCACAGCCGCTGGGTGCCCCACAGGGCGACCGGAACCAGCGGAACGCCGGCCTCCTGGGCCAGGCGCGCGGCGCCCGACTTGAACGACTTCAGCGTGAAGGACTGCGAGATCGTCGCCTCGGGGAAGACGCCGACGACCTCGCCGGAGCGCAGCGAGTCCAGGGCGTGCGCGTAGGCCGCCTCGCCCTGCTTGCGGTCGACGGGGATGTGCTTCATCCCGCGCATGAGCGGCCCCGAGATCTTGTGGCGGAACACCGACTCCTTCGCCATGAAGCGCACCAGGCGCTTCTGCGGCAGGGCGGCGAGGCCGTCGAAGATGAAGTCGAGGTAGCTGATGTGGTTGCTGACCAGGACCGCGCCACCGGTGCGGGGGATGTTCTCCGACCCCTTGCAGTCGATCTTCAGGTCCCATGCCTTGAACAGGGTTTTCGCGGCACCGATGACCGGACGGTAGACAAGCTCTGCCATGGGTGGGGAGGGCCCTTCGTTTCTGCCTGGGGAGGGGGCTCCCGGCGGGAAAGTTACGCAGCCGTAGGTTTTCGGCGTTGCGCAGATCGTGCCCCATGAACGGACGGCTGGCCACCCTTGGTGCCGCCGATACGGGAGATTCTCGTCACGTCGGAATCTTTACGGGCACATGAGCGCTGTACTGGGGAGCGATCGGAAGACGGCGTCGGGGCGGGAGGCACAGGTGCGAGGACGCGACACCGGAGGACAGGACACCGGGGGACGCGACACCGGACGGCGGCTCGGCCCGGCCGACCTCGGCGCGCCCCTGGGGGAGCGGGCCACGCTCGTGCAGTTCTCCAGCGCCTTCTGCCAGCCCTGCCGCGCCACCCGAAGAGTTCTCGCCGACGTGGCCGCGATGGTGCCCGGCGTGTCCCACGTGGAGATCGACGCCGAGGAGCGCCTGGCTCTCGTCCGTGAACTGCGCGTCCTGAAGACACCCACCGTGCTCGTCCTGGACGCCGCGGGACGCGAGGTGCGCCGGGCCGCCGGACAGCCCCGCAAGGCCGATGTGATCGCCGCGCTGGGGCAGGCCGTGGAGCCGGTCGCCGCGCAGGTCACGGCGGACGGCACGGGGGTGCGGCAGTGACGCATCTTTCATCTGGCGGAATCGGCTTGACTGCACATGCCATCTGTCGCGAGCCTGCTCCCATGCCTCGGGATCTTCTTCTGTACGAGCGCGTCCATGTGGACCTCGCACGCCACGCGAGCGCGCGCTGTCCGCACTGCTGAGCACCGACGACCTCGCTCGCAACCTCCGGCAGAAGGACAACTCCATGACGGCATCGCCCGCCCTCGGCACGCCCCGGCTCACCACCCCCGACCTCCTGCGCTCGGTCTTCCGCCGCCATGCCGCGGGGGTCGCCGTGATCACCGCCGCCCAGGGCCCACGCCCCGTCGGCTTCACCGCCACCTCGCTCACCTCGGTCTCCGCGGAACCCCCGATGATCTCGTTCGGCATCGGCACGGGCGCCTCCAGCTGGCCCGCGATCTCCGAGGCGGACCACGTCGGCGTCCACATACTCGGCGAGCACCAGCAGGATCTCGCCGCCACGTTCGCGCGCAGCGGCGCCGACCGCTTCGGCGCGCCCACCCGCTGGCGCGAGGGCCCCGAGGGGGTGCCCGTGCTCGACGGCGCGCTGGCCTGGCTGGTCTGCCGGATCGTGGCGCGCGTGCCCGCGGGCGACCACCGTCTGGTGCTCGCGGAGGTCGTCGAGGGCGACCCGGCGGGCGAGGGGCGCCCGCTCCTGTACCACCAGGGGCGCTTCAACGCCCTGCGCGACTGAAGGTTCCCGGCGGGCCCCGCTCCGGTCGATTACGGAGCGTTGGGAAGGTCACAGTTCAAAGCGCTTGCTCAGGGGGAATGAACTGGGTGTACTCATGAGTAATATTTCGGTCGGAGCGCGGGCCGCCCCGACCGGGATCCGCCGCTTCAGGCGCCTATGCTGCCTGCAAGAAGGCAGTGGCCATGAGCCAAGGCAGCAGCCCAGTAAAGACGATGCAGTAGGAGAGCCGGCGTGAGCTTGAGGATCGTTGTCTGTGTGAAGTACGTGCCCGACGCCACCGGCGACCGGCACTTCGCCGATGACCTGACCGTCGACCGCGACGACGTCGACGGCCTGCTGTCGGAGCTCGACGAGTACGCGGTCGAGCAGGCGCTGCAGATCGCCGACGAGGCGGACGACGCGGAGATCACCGTGCTGACCGTCGGCCCCGAGGACGCCAAGGACGCGCTGCGCAAGGCGCTCTCCATGGGCGCCGACAAGGCCGTCCACGTCGAGGACGACGACCTGCACGGCACCGACGTGATGGGCACCTCGCTGGTGCTCGCCAAGGCCATCGAGAAGACCGGCTACGACCTGGTCATCGCCGGTATGGCCTCCACCGACGGCACCATGGGCGTGCTGCCGGCGATCCTCGCGGAGCGCCTCGGCGTCCCGCAGGTCACGCTGCTCTCCGAGGTCTCCGTCGAGGACGGCGTCGTCAAGGGCCGCCGCGACGGCGACACCGCCAGCGAGCAGCTGGAGGCCTCCCTGCCGGCCGTCGTCTCCGTGACGGACCAGTCGGGCGAGGCCCGTTACCCGTCCTTCAAGGGCATCATGGCCGCCAAGAAGAAGCCGGTGGAGTCGCTCGACCTGGACGACCTGGACATCGACGCCGAAGAGGTCGGCCTCGAGGGTGCCTGGACCAAGGTCGACTCCGCCGCCGAGCGTCCGGCCCGCACGGCCGGCACGATCGTCAAGGACGAGGGCGAGGGCGGCAAGCAGCTCGCCGAGTTCCTCGCGGGCCAGAAGTTCATCTGAGCTTCAGTCACCCCTCAACCGCCCAACTTCTTCGTACTTGCAGGAGATTGAAGTCCCATGGCTGAAGTTCTCGTCTACGTCGACCACGTGGACGGCGCCGTCCGCAAGCCCACCCTGGAGCTGCTGACGCTGGCCCGCCGCATCGGCGAGCCCGTCGCCGTCGCCCTCGGTGCCGGCGCCGAGGCCACCGCCGCCACGCTCGCCGAGCACGGCGCGGTCAAGGTCCTCACCGCGGACGCCCCCGAGTTCGCCGACTACCTCGTCGTGCCGAAGGTGGACGGCCTCCAGGCCGCGTACGAGGCCGTATCCCCGGCCGCCGTGCTCGTCCCGTCCTCCGCCGAGGGCAAGGAGATCGCGGCCCGCCTCGCGGTCCGCATCAAGTCCGGCATCATCACGGACGCCGTCGACCTCGAGGCCGGCGACGAGGGTCCGGTGGCCACGCAGTCCGCGTTCGCCGCCTCCTTCACCACCAAGTCCCGCGTCTCCAGCGGCACCCCGGTCATCACGGTCAAGCCGAACTCGGCCGCCGTGGAGGCCGCCCCGGCCGCCGGCGCCGTCGAGGCGCTCGCCGTCTCCTTCTCGGAGAAGGCCACCGGCACCAAGGTCGTCTCCCGCACCCCGCGCGAGTCGACGGGCCGCCCGGAGCTGACCGAGGCCGCGATCGTGGTCTCCGGCGGCCGCGGCGTCAACGGCGCCGAGAACTTCTCGATCATCGAGAACCTCGCCGACTCGCTCGGTGCCGCCGTCGGCGCCTCGCGCGCCGCGGTCGACGCCGGCTGGTACCCGCACTCCAACCAGGTGGGCCAGACCGGCAAGTCGGTCTCACCGCAGCTGTACATCGCGTCCGGCATCTCCGGTGCGATCCAGCACCGCGCCGGCATGCAGACCTCGAAGACCATCGTGGCCATCAACAAGGACGCCGAGGCCCCGATCTTCGACCTGGTCGACTACGGCGTGGTCGGCGACCTCTTCGAGGTCGTCCCGCAGCTCACCGAAGAGGTCAAGTCCCGCAAGGGCTGACCCCGTCGATCGCCGAGGCCCCCGTTCCCGCACGCCGCGGGGCCGGGGGCCTTCGCGCGTCACGGCGTCAGGCTCGCCTGCACCGGCAGATGGTCGCTCGGGAACTGGCCGTCCAGGGAGAACGAGTTGATCGACGCCTCGTGGACCCGTGTCCCGCGGCTCGCCAGGATCCAGTCGATGCGGTCGCCGTCCGGCGTGAGCGGCTTGTAGCCGTGGAAGGTGCCGTACGCCTTGCCGCGCCGGTCCGCCGCGTCCCAGGTGTCGATGAGCCCGGCGCCCAGGAGCGTCTCGTACACCGGGTTCTTGTGCGCGGCCACGTTGAAGTCGCCCGTCACGATCACCGGCAGGGAGGCGTCGAGGCGGCCGATCCGCTCGACGATCAGACGCGCGGCACGCGCGCGTGCGTTCTGTGAGGCGTTGTCGAGGTGGGTGTTGAGGACGTACAGCTCGCGGTCGGTGCGCAGGTCGTGGAAGCGGACCCAGGTGACCATGCGGATCGAGCCGCCGCCCCAGGTGTTCGACCCGATGACGTCGGGGGTGTCCGAGAGCCAGAAGTGGTCGTACTCGACCGGGGCCAGCCTGCGGGTGTCGTAGTAGACGGTCATGAACTCGTCGCGGCTGCCGCCGGCGCGTCCCGTGCCGAGCCAGTCGTAGTGCGGGCCGAGGTCGGCCGCGATGTCCCGCACCTGCTGGTAGAGGCCCTCCTGGGTGCCGATGACGTGCGGCCTGGCGCGGCGCAGCAGCTCCCGGGTCACCGGACGGCGCTCGGGCCAGCTGTTCGGCGGGGTGGCGCTCGCGTAGCGGAGGTTGAACGACATGACCTCGAGGCGGCGGCCCGGCCGCTCCACGGCGTGCGCCGGAGAGGCGGACAGGGCCGTGCTGAACAGGGGCAGGGCGGCGGCGGCCGCGAACACGGTCCGCAGTCCGGAACGGCGTGTGACACGGGAGTCGGTCGGCACACGGTCTCCTTCTGTTCGGGGCGCGCGGCCAGGATGGGGTGCGCGCGCACGCGTGCGGAAGCAGGATCTGAGACAGCGGGAGAAGAATCCGGGACACGCGTGAACTCCCGTGGTCGGGGACGGGTCCAGGACACGAGAGGGTGTTGACCAGCGCGAAGGTCGCGGATAACTTCGCTATACGGATTGTTGATTCCGTGAAGCGGAAATGCCGGGCGCGGCACCGAGCGTGTGGAGGATGCAGGAATGGGTCAGCAAGAGAAGGTGGCAACGAGCCTCGCCGGCACGGTCAGCGAGGGCATCAGCGCTTCCCTCGCCCCGGTGGACGCGGAGCTGGAGCGCCGCTACCCCGGAGACCCAGGCACCCGCCAGCCCGTCCACACGGTGTACGTCCCCGGTGAGCAGTTCGATGCCGACTCGATCCGCACCTGGGGCGACAAGGCGCTCGCCATGCTCGACGAGCACGCCCCGGACGCCGCGTCCTTCGCGGCCGTCCTCGGCCTCGGGGACGACCTCGCCGACGCCGTCTACACGCGCGTGCGGGCCAAGCTGGAGCGCGAGCCCGTCGAGGACCTGCGCATCGACTTCGAGGACGGCTACAAGGGCGCCGACGAGGACCAGGACGCCGCCCGCGCGGCCCGCCTGGTCGCCGAGGCGTACCAGAACGGCACCGCCGCCCCGTACATGGGCATCCGCATGAAGTGCATGGAGGAGGCGGTACGCGACCGCGGCATCCGCACCCTCGACGTCTTCCTCTCCGGCCTCATGGAGGCGGGCGGCCTCCCCGACGGCCTCGTCCTGACGCTGCCCAAGGTGACCTACCCCGAGCAGGTCACCGCGATGGTGCGCCTCCTGGAGGAGTTCGAGAAGGCGCGCGGCCTGGAGCCCGGCCGGATCGGCTTCGAGATCCAGATCGAGACCAGCCAGTCCATCCTCGCCACCGACGGCACCGCCGCCGTCGCCCGGATGATCCAGGCCGCCGAGGGCCGCGCCACCGGCCTGCACTACGGCACCTTCGACTACAGCGCCTGCCTCGGCGTGAGCGCCGCCTACCAGGCCAGCGACCACCCGGCGGCCGACCACGCCAAGGCCGTCATGCAGGTCGCCGCCGCGGGCACCGGCGTCCGCGTCTCCGACGGCTCCACCAACGTCCTGCCCGTCGGCTCCACCGCGAAGGTCCACGACGCCTGGCGGCTGCACTACGGCCTCACCCGCCGCGCCCTGGCCCGCGCCTACTACCAGGGCTGGGACATGCACCCCGGCCACATCCCCACCCGCTACGCCGCCGTGTTCGCGTTCTACCGCGAGGGCTTCGAGGCGGCCGCCGCGCGTCTGGCCGCCTACGCCGGTCACCACGAGGGCGGCGACGTCGCCGACGAGCCCGCCACCGCCAAGGCGCTCGCCGGCTACCTGCTGCGCGGCCTGGACTGCGGCGCCCTCGACGCCGGCGAGGTGACCCGCCTCACCGGCCTGACCCTGGCGCGGCTCCAGGGCTTCGCCGGACCGCGCCGCGGCGACCTCACGGTGTCGGGCAAGTAGCACCGGTACCGTCCCGGGCGTGTAACACCTGACGACCGGTGTCACTGCTGCCCCGTAGTCTGTACGCCACGGATCGTGGTGTCGCAGGAACGGGGCAGCGGTGTCTTCGGGGGATCAGGAACAGACGGGCGGGGCCGGCCGGCTCCTCGCCGGGCGCTATCGCGTCGTGGCCCAGCTCGGGCGCGGCGGCATGGGCGTCGTGTGGCGCGCCGTCGACGAGGTGCTGCACCGCGAGGTCGCGGTCAAGGAACTGCGGACGTACACGGACGCGGCCGGGCCCGAACTGGCCGACCTGCGCCTGCGCATGCAGCGCGAGGCCCGCGCGGCCGCCCGCGTGCGCCACCCCGGAGTCGTCGCCGTGCACGACGTGGCGGAGGTCGACGGACGGCCCCTCATCGTCATGGAGCTCGTCGACGGCCCCTCCCTGGACGACGTGCTGCGCGACCGAGGCACGCTCGACCCCCGCGAGGCCGCGGCCATCGGCGCCAAGGTCATGGAGGCCCTGGCCGCCGCGCACCGCGTGGGCGTCCTGCACCGCGACGTGAAGCCCGGGAACATCCTCCTGGAGACCGGCGGCCGCGTCGTCCTCACCGACTTCGGCATCGCCACGATGGACGACCCCGGCGACGGCTCGTCCACCCACCTCACCCGCAGCGGCGAACTGGTCGGCTCCCTCGACTACTTGGCGCCCGAGCGCGCCCAGGGCCACGACCCGGGCCCCGCCTCCGACGTCTGGGCGCTCGGCGCCACGCTGTACGCCGCGGTCGAGGGCTCCTCGCCCTTCCGGCGCACGTCGACGTGGTCCACGCTCACCGCGATCGTCGTCGACCCGCTGCCCGAGCCACGCCGCTCGGGCCCGCTGACCCCCGTACTCCAGCAGCTCATGCACAAGGAGCCGCACGCGCGGCCCGACGCCGACGCTGCGCGGCGGCTGCTCGCCGAGGTGGGGGCCGCCGGGAACCCGGGCTCCCTGGGCGCGACCGCGCCGACCGGCACCGTCTCGGGGCCGCACCCCGGCACGGAGCGCAGCATCCCGAGCGGGCCGCCGCCGGGGTTCGGGCCGCCGTCCGCGATGCCGCCCGCCGCCATGGCGCAGGCACCGGCCCCCGCCCCCGGGCAGGGGCCGGCGGCCGGCCCCTTCGCGGCTCAGCAGGGCCCCACTGCCCTCGGCCGCGCCGAGACCCGCTCCACGCAACGCCCGCGCCGGGGCCGGGCGCCGCTCGCCGCCGCTGCCGTGGCCGTCGTCCTCGCGGCGACCGGCGTCACGGTCGCCGTCCTCAACGGCAAGGACGACACCACCCAGCAGGCCCGCGAGGAAACGAATCCGGGACGCGCGGGCACCCATGACGACGACGGCAGCAGCGGTCCCCTCGGGGGCGAGTCGAAGCGCCCGAAGCCGAAGGAGCAGGGCGACGCGAAGGACCGCAAGCCGGACGCGAAGCCGTCCGGGGACGCGAAGGACGCCGACAAGGACGACGCGGACGCCACGGACCGCGACAAGGAGAAGGACAAGGGCGGCGACAAGTCCTCCTCGCGCCCCGACCCCACCACCAAGCCCACCGAGGGCGGCTCCGCGGGCTCGGGCGGCGGCTCCGCGCCGGACCCCGCCTGCCACCCGGCGGGCGGCGGCAAGTACGACTGCGACGTCTGGCGCACCGCGAAGTCGTACACGGCGGGCGGCGCCGAGGCCGGCACGCTGAACGCGGGCACGAACTACTTCTACTGCCAGCAGAACCTGGGTCGCCGTGAGACGTACGGCCAGTGGACGAACGTCTGGTGGGCGAAGACGGACGACGACAGCGGCAACACGAACGTCTTCGTCAGCGACGTCTACCTCAAGGGCGGCGACAACGACAAGCCGCTGCCCGGCCTGCCGACCTGCTGACTCCGGCGACGGCCACGGAGAGGATCAGAGGAGTGACGTGCCCATGAGCGACCCCCAACGCGCCGACGAGACCGACGAGGTGTACGCCCGCGTGCAGTCGGCCGTCGCGGCGCGGACGGGCACGGAGTATCGGCTGCGGCGGACGGAACGGGGCTTCGACCTGGTGGCCGACGTCCCGCAGACGAGCCGGTACACCACCCAAGTGCACACCTACCGGGTCGTGTTGAGCCCGCGGGAGAAGACGTTCGTCATGACGGACATCGTCGTCACCGAGCAGCACGGCCCGGGCCCGGCGCGCGGACGCACGGTGACGACGGGCCGGAGCCGGTACCGGACCTGGAGCCGCTCCCTCGACGGCTCCGAGAGCCACCGCTTCGCGGCAGTCGACGGCCACCGCCTGATCCGCGGCGTCACCGCTCCACTCGGCTGGGAGGAGATCAAGCCCACCGGCCAGCAGGCCGCCCGCGTCTTCGGGATCATCGGCGGCGCCGTGGCCCTCGGCACGCTGATCGCCCTCGCCGTCGTCTTCTGGACCTGAGCGGGACGGCATCAGTCCGGTGGGCGGCCCGTTCGTTCCCGAAGACGGTCGCGCGGCGGTGCCGGTGCGGGAGGCCGGTCCCGTCCGGTCCCGCACGGGATGCCGCGGCCCGCCGGACTCAGTCCAGCGGCGCCCGTTCGCCCGACCCCCGCTGGATGAGCCGCGTCGGCAACTCGACCCGCTCCGGGGCCTCCGTAGCGCCGTCGAGCTGCCGGAAGAGCCGCTCGGCCGCCACCCGGCCCAACTGCGCCGCGTCCTGCGCGACGACGGTCACGCCCGGGTCGAGCAGATCGGCCAGCTCGAAGTCGTCGAAGCCGACCAGGGCCACGGGCCGGTCGAGCGCGGCGAGCACACGGACCACGGTCACCGTCACACGGTTGTTGCCCGCGAAGATCGCCGTGACCGGCTCGGGCCCCGCGAGCATCGACTCGGCCGCCGCCCTGACCCGCGCGGGATCCGTGACGCCCAGCGACATCCACGCCTCGTCGACCGGGATGCCCGCGTCCTCCATGGCGGCCCGGTAGCCCCGCAGACGCTCTATGGCGGTGTGGATGCGCGGCTGGTCACCGATGAAGCCGATACGGCGGTGGCCGTGCGCGATGAGGTGCGCCACGCCGTCCCGCGCGCCCCCGAAGCTGTCGGACAGCACCACGTCCGCGTCGATCTTCCCGGCGGGCCGGTCGACGAAGACGGTGGCGACACCGGCGGCGATCTCGGGCTCCAGATAGCGGTGGTCGTCACCGGCGGGGATCACCACGAGCCCGTCGACGCGCCGCGCGCACAGCGCGAGCACCAACTCCTGCTCCCGGTCCGGGTCCTCGGCGCTCGAACCGTTGATGAGGAGCGCGCCGTGCGCCCGTGCGACCTCCTCGACGGCACGGCTCAGCGGGCCGTAGAAGGGGTCGGCGAGGTCCTCCAGGACGAGGCCGATGCTGGCGGTGCGGCCCTTGCGGAGCACGCGCGCGCTGTCGTTGCGGCGGAAGCCCAGGGCCTCGATGGCCTCCTGGACGCGGCGCTCGGTGTCGGGGGTGACGCCCGGCTCGCCGTTCACGACGCGCGACACCGTCTTGAGGCCGACTCCCGCGCGCGCGGCGACGTCCTTCATGGTCGGACGGTTGCCATAGCGGTTCTCGGGTCGGCGGGCGGCGGTCTCGGCCACGGTGCGCTGTCCTGTCCTGTCGTCCATGCGGTCGCTCAGGGGGCGTCCGGGACGCGTCCCGCCGACGTCCACGGCGCGTACGCGGTACGTCCGAGGTGGTTCCACGGCGCGTACGCGGTACGTCCGAGGCATCTCCACGGTTCGTACGACGTACTTCCGCAGGGTGTCCACGGTTCGGTCCCAGGGGCCCGGCATGAGCATGTGGCGTCGAGCATAGGGCCTGGACAACGTTGTCAGAAGCAAGAGAGACTGTCCCTCGCACTTCTCCGGCCTGCCGATACACCAGGAGACCCGACACAGATGCACATGGACCTCGTCGCCGCACTCGACATCGGCGGCACCAAGATCGCCGGAGCCCTGGTGGACGGCCGCGGCCGGATCCTCCTGCGCGCCCAGCGGCCGACGCCCGCGCGCGAGGACGGCGAGACCGTGATGCGGGCGGTCGAAGAGGTCCTGCGGGAGCTGACGTCCAGTGACCTGTGGGCCGGGACGAGCGCCGTGGGCATCGGCAGCGCGGGCCCCGTGGACGCCTCGGCCGGCACGGTCAGTCCCGTCAACGTGCCCGGCTGGCGCGGATTTCCGCTGGTGGCCCGGGTCCGCGAGCTGACCGGCGGACTCCCCGTCGAACTGGTCGGCGACGGCGTGGCGATGACGGCGGCCGAGCACTGGCAGGGCGCGGCCCGCGGCCATGACAACGCGCTGTGCATGGTCGTGTCGACGGGCGTCGGCGGCGGCCTCGTCCTCAACGGCACGCTGCACCCGGGCCCCACCGGGAACGCCGGCCACATCGGTCACATCAGTGTGGACCTCGACGGCGAGTCCTGCCCGTGCGGTGCGCGCGGCTGCGTCGAGCGGATAGCCAGCGGTCCGAACATCGCGCGCCGCGCCCTGGAGAGCGGCTGGCTCCCGGGGCCCGACGGCGACACGTCGGCGGCCGCGGTGGCGACCGCCGCCCGCGCCGGCGACCCGGTCGCACGCGCGTCCTTCGAGCGGGCGGCCCAGGCGCTGGCCGCCGGAATCGCCGCCACGGCCACGCTCGTCGAGATCGACATCGCGGTGATCGGCGGGGGAGTGGCGAAGTCCGGCGACGTGCTCTTCGCTCCCTTGCGCCGCGCCCTTCGGGAGTACGCGACGCTGTCCTTCGTGCGCCGACTCACCGTGGCGCCCGCGCTGATGGGCACGGACGCCGGGCTCGTGGGCGCGGCGGCGGCAGCGCTGGGGAGCGG
>NZ_LIRJ01000186.1 GCF_001419745.1 Streptomyces silaceus
GTCGGGGCGGGGTCCGTGGGGACCGGCGAGGACGGGGTCTCCACCGGGTCGGCGGGGTCCGACGCGGTCGGCGCCGGGGACTCGCCCTCGGCGGCGAAGGCGGCGGGGGACAGGGCGGTGCCGGGCGCGTCGGTGCCGCCGTCGAGGGCCGGGTTCCTGGCCTCCTTGGACGTCACGCCCGGGTCCACGAGGTTGACCTCCAGGCCCTTGGGCAGCTCGTCGCGCGCCGTGCCGTCGGCCGCGACGACGCGGACCTCCACGCCGTCGGACGGGCCGACCCAGAGCGGATCGGAGGCGGCGCGCGTGCCCGCCTCCGCCCGCTCCGCCGGGTGCGGCTCCAGGTCCAGGGCCCGCCAGCCGCTCCACGCGTCGGAGCCGATGGCCCGGGTGCGGACCTGCGCGGTGCCGTCGAGCTCCGTGGTCGCGCCGCTCCACGAGACGCCGAGGAGCGAGAACTGCTCGGTCGACGTGCGCGGCAGCCCCCGCTTCGTCGCGCCGTCGGCCTTCAGCGGGAGGTCGTGCACGCGCGCGGGGCGCTTGGCGCGCGGATCGGCGCCGGAGCCGTCACCGGGGCCCGGGTCGGCCATGGCGTACGTCACGGCGCCCGCGCCTCCCAGGACGACGGCACCGATGGTCAGCCACGCCCTGCGCTTGAGGCTCAGTGGTCTGTACGCATGTGCGGAACGTGCGGAACGTGCCTTTTCACGCGCGTTCTCACGCGATATCTCACGCGGTTTACGCGGGCTCAAGTGCCCCACCCCTCAGTGAATTTCAGGTGAACCAAGCGACTGCGTACGACTGACCGATCGAACAAACGGTTGTAGTCGCGGGGGTGATATGTCGCGTGATGTATCCCGCACGCCGCAGGTGTGACGCCGGGGCGCCCGCCTGCGCTGGGTCATGTGACAGTTGTGGCCGGGGGTCGCGGATGAGGCTTTGGCCGGGGAATGCCGTGGGGATCGACGTGGGGATATCCGTGGGGAATGCCGTGAGGAATGCCGTGATGGACCGGAGCGGGGCGGGCGCGGGGGCGAGGGCGCGCGTGAACGGCCGGTGGGTGCGGGCCGCCGCGCTCTGTCTGGCGGTGGGCGCGCTCGCGTCCTGCGGCACGGACCGCGCGCCGGCGTACTCGGGTGGCAGGTTCGGGGAGGTCACCCACCAAGGGGCCACCCACGAGGAGAGCGTCCCCGAGGACGAGGTGCGCGGCAGGCAGCTCGCCGTCGAAGGCATGCGGCTGCTCAAGGACGCCGACTCGGTGCGCATCGGGGTCGACATGGCCACGGCGCGGGGCCGCCAGAAGGTCTCGCTGCACATGGACCGCCACAGCAACTGCACGGGCACCTTCGACGCGGGCCCCACCCAGCGCGGCGACCTCATCATGATCGCGGGCGACGCGACGTACGTACGGTTCACCGACGCGTCGCTCGACGCGATACGGGACTCGGGCGCCCTGAAGGGCCCCGAGACCGCCGCGCGGGTGCGGGAGCGCACGGACATGGCACGCGGCAAGTACCTGAAGATCCCGACCGGTTCGGGCGCCCCGGGCGCGTCGATGCCGGTGAACAACTGCGACCTCGACAGGTTCACCGGGCAGCTGCAGGCGGAGCCGGAGGACGGTGAGTCCTTCAAGGCCCTGCCGGAGACGCGGCGTTACGGGAAGCGCGTCATCCCGGTCGTCGAGAGCGAGGACCGTCAGGAGACGACGTTGTACGTGGCCGCGGAAGGCACGCCGTACGTCCTCGCCGTCCGTGTGGAGGAGGACGGCGGCCTCGGCCGGGACGGCGCGCGGACGATGACGATGCGGATGTCCGCCTTCGACGAACCCGTCGACGCGGTGGCACCGGTGGCGTCGCGGACGATCGACATCTCGCGGATCAGCCCGGACGGGCCGGGCGGCGGTTCGCTGTTCGAGGTGTGACCCGGCCGTCCGGGGTGACCCGTCCTCCGGGAGCTCCCCGACCGGCTCCCGGCGTGCGGGCGTACGGCTGTGCACTGTGACATTTCGGCGCCCGGTGACGCTGGTGACCGTAGGGGCACGGGCACGGTGAACTGTGCCGCGTCGGCCGGATGGGAACGACTTGGGCCAGGGTGGGGAACCCCGTCGCGCGCGGGCGCACGACGAGGAGCTGGGCAGGGCCGTCGCCGCGGCCCAGGAGGGCGACGAGGCGGCTTTCGCGGTCGCGTACCGCCTGGTCCAGCCGGGTCTCGTCGGCTATCTGCGCGGACTCGTCGGCAGGGAGGGCGAGACGGCCGAGGACGTCGCCGCCGAGGCGTGGCTGGAGATCGCCAGGGACCTCGGGCGGTTCCGCGGGGACGGTGCGGGCTTCCGCGGCTGGACCGCGACGATCGCCCGGCACCGGGCCCTCGACCATCTGCGCCGCCAGAAGGCCCGGCCGCGCCCCGCCGCACTGGAACAGGACATGCTCGAACTGCCCGGCCCGCAGAACACGTCGGCGGCGGCGATGGAGGCGATCTCCACCGAGCGGGCGCTCGGGCTGATCGCGGCCCTGCCGCGGGACCAGGCGGAGGCGGTGCTGCTGCGCGTGGTCGTCGGCCTGGACGGCCCGGCCGCGGCCCGGGTCCTCGGCAAGCGGCCCGGGGCGGTACGGACGGCCGCGTACCGGGGACTGAAGAAGCTGGGCGAGCGGCTGGGCCTCGACGGTGTGACGGATGACGGGCCCGGCACGCTGGGGGAGTCGAGATGAACGCCGACAACGCGTCGGGCCCTGAGCGCACGCGGGGCCCGCGCCCCTCCGACTCCCCCGCCCTCGCCGCGCTCGGCGACCGGCTGGGCGAGGCGGTGCTGTCCGATGCGGGGGCCGGAGCGGCGGGGGACGCGCAGCGGGACGCGGTGGCGGCGTTCCGCGCGGCGCGGGACGGGGGCGCGCACCGGGCGCGGACCCGCCGCCGCGACGACTGGCGCCCCCGCGCCCGCCGCCGCGTCCGCCTCTCGCTGCGGGCGGCCGGAGGCGTGGCTCTGGCCGGCGGCCTCCTGGGCGGCGCGGCCCTGGCAGCGGTGGGCACATCGAGGGACGCGGCGCCTTCCCAGGAGCCCACGCGCCCGGCTCCGTCGGCACCGAGGACGCCGGGGCCTTCGACGGAGCCGCGGCCTGCGTCGCCGGGTGCGGATGCGGAGAGGGGGCCGGGGCAGGGCAGGGAAGACAACACCCCCAAGAACAAGGACGAGAACAGGAAGAACAAGAAGAACAAGAAGGCGGCGGGGAAGGGCAAGGACCACGCCAACCCCGAGAAGCCCTCCAAGCCCAAGCCCAAGAAGACCAAGAGCCACGACAAGGCCAAGGCCAAGCAGAGCAACAACAAGCAGAGCAACAACAAGCAGAGCAACAACAAGAAGCACGCCAAGAGCGCCGGGCGCCCCGGCTAGCTCGGCGAAGGCGTGAGTTTGTCGAGGTCGAGTCTGATCTCGAAGGGGAGCGGCCGCTGGAGCGTGCCCCGGAAGATGCCCGCGGGAGCGTAGGCGCCCGTCGGCTCGTCGAGCTCGTACACGTGCACGGCGGGCGCGCCGTCCTCGTCCTCGATGCACCAGTAGTGCGGGATGCCGGCCTCCGCGTACTTGCGGAGCTTGACCGTGCGGTCGCGGTGGGCGGACTCGGGGGAGACGACTTCCACGACGAGCTTCACGTCGTCGGGGGCGTACCAGGTGCGGTCGGGGTCGTAGGGCAGGACCGTCAGCAGGAGATCCGGCTCGGGCCGGTTGCGGGCGTCGAGGCGGATCGTCATCTCCCGCTCGACCTCCGTGCCGGCCGGCGCCTGCGCCATGAGGGCGGTGGTCAGGGCGGTGACGAGACGGCCGTGCCAGGACCGCTGGGGCGACATCATGAAGACGAGGGCTCCATCGATCAGCTCGGTGTGGCGCGGTGCCTCGGGAAGATGGTCCAGGTCCTCCGCGAACCAGCCTTCCGCGCGAGGCGGGCGCATCCAGTCGGGCAGTGCGGTCATGGCTTCACGGTAGCGGCTGCGGCCGTGGCGCCACGCGCACATGCGTGTGCGTGCGCAGCGGGAAGCCGGTGCGCGGGAGGCGGTCGTGCCTCGTGGTGCCGATCCAGGGGGCAACGGCCTTTCGGCGACGTACTTTGATGGGGGTGCCGTTTCTGTTCCGGTGCGGCATCCCGGGAGCTGAGCGGACGGGGGGCGGTGGATGCTGACGGAGGCGTTGACGGCGCTGGCAGCGGCGGGTGGCACGGCGGTGGTGCAGGCCGCCGGGACCAGTACGTGGCAGGGGTTCCAGCAGGCCGTGGCCCGTTGGTTCGGTCATGGGGACGACGAGCGGGTGAGTGCGGAGCTCGATCGCCTGGACCGCAGTGCGAACGCGCTGGCGGGTGCCGGCGACGACGAAGCGGACCGGTTGCGGCTGCGCGAAGAGGCCGTGTGGCAGGTGCGCTTCGAAACCGCCTTCGCGGACCTGGGGGAGCAGGAGCGGGGCCAGGCCGCCGAGGCTCTGCGCGCCCTGCTCCGTGAGCACACCGCTCCCGGTGGGGTCGTGGCGGGAGAGGGGCAGTCGGTCGGCGGGAACGTGCACATCCGCGCCGACCACGGTTCCGCGGCGGCCCTGCGCATGGGAGACGTCACGTTCGGAAACCCTCCGCAGCCGGGCCCGCCCCAGGGCTGAGCGCGCCCGAGCACGACCAAGCCCCGCACATCACCGCCCACACGGCCGTCACCGCCCTCGGCGGAGGCCTGGCGGTCGGTCACGCGGACCACGTCGCCTTCTACGGGCACGCCGACCAGGTCACGTTCTACGCACCGCCACCGGCGCAGGGGGACAGGGCCGGAGGCGAGCACGCCGCTCCGCGCGCGTCGCGGCTCGACTCCTATCTCCGGGCCGCCTCGCGCGCCGCGGGGCGCCACCCGTACCCCGATCCGGGCGACGGGTCGGCCCCGCCTCCGCTCGCCAGGGTGTACGTACGCCAGAACGTCACCGCCCTGCGGCCCGGTACCCACCGCGGCGAGACTCCCGACCCTCCCCCCGACATGCCCCCGGAGACCGCTCGGCGGTTCCCCGCCGAGCCCGTTCTCGACGACGAGGCACCCCTGCGGATCCTGGTGGCCGGAGCAGGCGGCGGCAAGTCGACGCTGCTGCGCCTCCGACTCGCCGACGCGGCCGCCCACTGGATGTCCCCGCGCCGCCCCGCCCAGGCGGGCCACGCGGTCCCGGTTCTCGTCAGGGCCACCACCCTGGCCGCGGGCCCCGTCCTGTCCGACGCCATCGCCACGGCGGTGGCCGAGGAACTCGGCCCCCTCGGGCTGCGTGAGCCGCTCACCGCGGACTTCTTCAGCCGTCGGCCGCTCCCTCGCGTGCCGTGGCTCGTTCTGGTGGACGGCCTGGACGAGGTGCCCCAACAGAACGCCCGGACGGCCTTGTTGGAGCGGCTGGCTCTGGAAGCGGAGCAACAGCCCTGTGTGTACCGGTTCGTGGTCACGACCCGCCCCTTGCCGGACGGGGAACTCTTCCGCCTCGGCCCGTGCACCGCCTACTCCGAACTGCGGCCCTTCACGCGGAGCGACGTACGCACGTACGCCCGCGCGTGTTTCGCGGATCTTCCCGACACCAAGCTCCACCTGAACGAATTCATGACGGGCCTCCGCCTGTCCGGCCTGGACGACCTGGCGCGGACCCCGCTGATCGCTTCCCTCCTGTGCCGGCTCTACCTGGCCGACCCCACCCGCCCGCTGCCCGAAGGCCGCACCGCGACGTACCGGTCCTTCGTCGAACTGCTCTACGAGCAGAACGCCCACAAGGACATCCGCGGGACCCATGACGCCGCGATCCGCGCTCTGAAGGACCAGTACCAGATCCCTCGTGACAACCGGGCCGCAGAGCGGGCCGCGCAAGGGGTCCGCGACCAACTGCCGGAGCTCGTCGACCAGTTGGCCCATGAGAGGATCAACGGCAACACCGCGCCCGCGACCGAGATCCTGGCCGCTCACGTGCCCGTCCGGCGTCCCGACCGGGTGACGAAGGCCCGCTGGACGTCGTTCCTGGGCGACCTGCTGCGTCCCACCGGACTCGTGGCCCAGCGCGGGGACGACTTCGTCTTCCTCCACCAGACCCTGCTCGAATACCACGCGGCCCGGCACGCCACCCGCGACCGGCAGGCGCGCGCCGAGCTGCTCCACGAGGTGTTCCCGCACCTCGGTGACCCGGCCGCCGACGACGCGAAGCCACCGGCCTTCGAGGCGTCCTACCTCGGCTTCCTGCTCGACGGGCTCCTGGGCCGTGACGATGACGTCGCGACCGCCGCCACCCGGGCGCTGGAACATCTCGGGGCCCACGGGAGGGCCGCGGCCTGCTGGTTCCTCACCGATCAGGCGCACCTGCGGACCAACCTCCCCCGCACCACCGCCGGTCGCCTCGCGGCCTTCGCCGCGGACACCGCCCTGGACGGTTCGCAGCGGGTCCACGCGGCCTGGGCGCTCTCCCGGCTGGACGGACACCTGGACGAATCGGCCGGGCTCCTCGCCGCTTTCGCCGTGGACGCGACGCTGCACGGCAGCCACCGCACGAAGGCCGCCGGGCTCCTGGCCCGTCTCGACGGCCACGGCGACGAAGCGGCCGCACTCCTCACCGCCTTCGCCACCGACACCGCCCTGAGAGCCGAGAGCCGGGTGTACGCGGCCTGGGCCCTGGCACAACTCGACCAACACCTGGCGGACGCGGTCACGTTCCTTGTCTCCTTCGCCGCGGACCCCGCGCTGGGCCGCGACGACCGCGTGCGGGCCCTCACCGACCTGTCCGGGGTGGAAGGGCACACGGACGACGTGGCGAAGGCGTTCCTCGCCGTCGCCACGGACACCACCCTGGGGATGTGGGACCGGGCGAAGGCCGCCGCGTACCTGGCGCAGCTCGACGGCCACGCGCGGCGGGCGGCCGGAGTGCTCACCGCCTGTGCCGCGGACACCACCCTGAAGCCGTCGGACCGCATGGAGGCCGCCGGGGGCTTGGCGCGGCTCGACGGCCATGCCGAGGGCGCGGTCGAACTGCTCACCATGTTCGCCGCGGACACCACCCTGAGCGGGTGGGACAGGATAGCCGCGGCCGGACATCTGGCATGCCTCGACGAGCACGCCGAGGGGGCGATCGACCTGCTCATCGGCTTCGCCACGGACACCGGGGCGGACGTGTGGGACCGGCTGCAGGCCGCCCTGACACTGCTCCTGCGCATCGGCGACGAGCGCGCCGTCGAACTGTTCACCGGTCTCACCACAGGCCCCGCTCTGGACGTCCTGGACCGTATGGACGCGATCAAACACCTGGCCAAGCAGAAGCCGCACAAGGAACTGGCCTCAAGGCTGTACGGGACCCTCGCCGCCGACAGCACGCTGCCCGGCATCTACCGCGTGCTCTCGGCCCTGTACATGGCCGACCTCCGCGTGCACAGGACTCAGGCCATCCGGCTGTTGGCCGTCCTGGCCAAGGACACCGAGTTGTCCGGCAACCACCGGAGAATGGCCTTCGACGAGCTGGCCCGACTCCTCAAGAAGTGAGCGACGGGAGGGGCGGCACGCCGGGCGCCGCGCATCGTCCCGGGCCGGAGCCGGCCGCGGCCGTACGCCGAACGTGCGCGGCCGGGGCCGCCACCCCCCACAGGAGAGGCCCCGGCCGGCACACGGTACGAACCGCGGGGCGGTCCGTACTCTCTTCAGCGCCGCGCGTGCGTTTTCTGTCACACCGCGTTCCGTCACCCGGTAGTTGCGTGTTGTACAAACATGGACGTAGGCCCGGACAAGGCCGTAGCGTGCTGCTTCGCGCCGGGGCCGGGCGCAGATCTCCGAGTGGCAGGATTGAGAGAGTGCTGGGGGACGACGCGGAGCTGACCGCCGCGGTGCTTGCGGCACAGGACGGGGACGAGACCGCGTTCCGGACTGTGTACCGCGCCGTGCACCCACGGCTGTTGGGATACGTACGCACGCTGGTCGCTGATCCGGACGCCGAGGACGTCGCCTCGGAGGCCTGGCTGCAGATAGCGCGCGATCTTGACCGGTTCAGCGGCGACGCGGACCGGTTCCGGGGCTGGGCGGCGCGTATCGCGCGCAACCGCGCCCTCGACCACATACGCATGCGGGGCCGCCGCCCCGCGATAGGCGGCGACGAGACGGAGCTGACCGGCAAACCGGCCGACGCCGACACCGCGTCGGAGGCGATGGAGTCCCTCGCCACCGGCCAGGCGCTCGCCCTGATCGCCCAGCTCCCGCAGGACCAGGCCGAGGCCGTCGTGCTCCGCGTCGTCGTCGGGCTCGACGCGAAGAGCGCGGCACAGACCCTCGGCAAGCGCCCCGGGGCCGTCCGCACGGCGGCCCACCGGGGCCTCAAGCGGCTCGCCGAGCTGCTCGGCGCGGCGGGCGCCGACCCCACGGAGGCGCTGGGCGCCGTACCCCCTCAGAGAGAGCCGCGCGGGCGCGCGGTGACGTCCGCCGGTGTGACGCATTCGCGTACGCGGACGCAGAAGGACATGTGATGGCCGACGAGCAGTATCAGTGGCTGGACCGCGACGCGGCGGAACGTTTGCTGCGCGGGGAGCCCCTCGAAGGCGTCGACCCTCACGTACGCGCGCAGGCCGACCGGCTGGCCCAGGCGCTCGGCGCGCTGTCCGCCGACGGCACGGCGGCGGCCGACGGCGCCGCGCCCGACCCCGCCACCACGCCCGGCGGGGCCAACGCCGCCTTCCTCGACGCCGCCTTCGCCGACGCCCCCCGGGCCGAGACCGCTCGCGCCGAGTCCGCCACCGACCCCGGTGAACTCCCGGGCGAGGCCGCCGCGTTGGCCGCCTTCCGGGCCGCCCGCGCGAACGCCCCGCAGCGCACGCGGATGACGTCGCGGACCGCTCCGTACGCCACCTCCGCCCACGAGGCCGCCGCCGGCGAGACCGTGCGTCTGGCCCGCGCCGGGGCCCGTCCGCAGCCCACCCGCTGGGGCCGCCCCGTGCGGTTCGGGGTCGCCGCGGCGCTCGCGGCCTGCATGGTCGGCGGCGTCGCCGTGGCCGCGGGCACGGGCGTGCTGCCCTCGCCGTTCAGCAGACACGACGACCCGGGCCCCGCGACGTCCGCGTCGTCCGCCGAGTCGCCGCAGGCGCCGTCGGCCACCCCGTCCGACGACGCGGGCGAGCCCTCCGAGGACCTCTCCCCGGACGAGACCGCCGTGCCCGACAGCGACCAGCCGTCGCGGGAGCCCGCGAGCAGCTCGCCGCCGGAGGCCGAGGCGGACGGCGACCAGCCCACCACCGGCCCCACGCGCCGGCCCGTCGGCGAGAAGCCGCAGCGCACCGACGAGGCCAGGGACTGGTACCGCAAGGTCGTGACCGCCTGTCGCGCCTACCGCAGCGGCGAGCTCCAGGGCGAGAAGCGCCGCCGCCTCGAAGAGGCCGCCAAGGGCGCCGCGCGCGTGGAGGAGTTCTGTGGCCGGGTGCTCGGCGGCTCCGGATCCGGCGGCGACGGCGACCACGCCGGCGGCGGAGGCCAGGGCGGTGGCGGCAACGGCGGTGGGGACGGCGACGGCGACGACGGGGAGAACGGCGGCGACGAGGACGGTGCCCCGGGCGGCGGCAGCGGCGGTGACAGCGGAGGCTTCCCCGGCCCGCCGATGTCCTCCCCGGGC
>NZ_LIRJ01000187.1 GCF_001419745.1 Streptomyces silaceus
GCGTAGAGGGTAAGACCCCCGTAGTCGAAACGTCAGCGGCTCGTTTGAGAGACACCCAAGTAGCACGGGGCCCGAGAAATCCCGTGTGAATCTGGCGGGACCACCCGTTAAGCCTAAATATTCCCTGGTGACCGATAGCGGATAGTACCGTGAGGGAATGGTGAAAAGTACCGCGGGAGCGGAGTGAAATAGTACCTGAAACCGTGTGCCTACAAGCCGTGGGAGCCTTTAGGGGTGACTGCGTGCCTTTTGAAGAATGAGCCTGCGAGTTTGCGGTGTGTTGCGAGGTTAACCCGTGTGGGGAAGCCGTAGCGAAAGCGAGTCCGAATAGGGCGATTTAGTAGCGCGCTCAAGACCCGAAGCGGAGTGATCTAGCCATGGGCAGGTTGAAGCGGAGGTAAGACTTCGTGGAGGACCGAACCCACCAGGGTTGAAAACCTGGGGGATGACCTGTGGTTAGGGGTGAAAGGCCAATCAAACTCCGTGATAGCTGGTTCTCCCCGAAATGCATTTAGGTGCAGCGTCGTGTGTTTCTTGCCGGAGGTAGAGCACTGGATAGGCGATGGGCCCTACCGGGTTACTGACCTTAGCCAAACTCCGAATGCCGGTAAGTGAGAGCGCGGCAGTGAGACTGTGGGGGATAAGCTCCATGGTCGAGAGGGAAACAGCCCAGAGCATCGACTAAGGCCCCTAAGCGTACGCTAAGTGGGAAAGGATGTGGAGTCGCAGAGACAACCAGGAGGTTGGCTTAGAAGCAGCCACCCTTGAAAGAGTGCGTAATAGCTCACTGGTCTAGTGATTCCGCGCCGACAATGTAGCGGGGCTCAAGCGTACCGCCGAAGTCGTGTCATTGCAGCAGATAGCCCCAACGGGTGCTGTGATGGGTAGGGGAGCGTCGTGTGCCGGGTGAAGCTGCGCCGGAAGGCAGTGGTGGACGGTTCACGAGTGAGAATGCAGGCATGAGTAGCGATACATACGTGAGAAACGTGTGCGCCGATTGACTAAGGGTTCCTGGGTCAAGCTGATCTGCCCAGGGTAAGTCGGGACCTAAGGCGAGGCCGACAGGCGTAGTCGATGGATAACCGGTTGATATTCCGGTACCCGCTGTGAAGCGTCAAACATCGAGCCCATTAATGCTAAGGCCGTGAAGCCGCCCCGGAGCCTTCGGGCAAAGGGGAGTGGTGGAGCCGCTGACCCAAGGTGGTAGTAGGTGAGTGATGGGGTGACGCAGGAAGGTAGTCCAGCCCGGGCGGTGGTTGTCCCGGGGTAAGGGTGTAGCCCGTCATCTAGGCAAATCCGGATGACATGTGGGTGAGACCTGATGCCGAGCCGATTGTGGTGAAGTGGATGATCCTATGCTGTCGAGAAAAGCCTCTAGCGAGTTTCATGGCGGCCCGTACCCTAAACCGACTCAGGTGGTCAGGTAGAGAATACCGAGGCGTTCGGGTGAACTATGGTTAAGGAACTCGGCAAAATGCCCCCGTAACTTCGGGAGAAGGGGGGCCACGCCTGGTGAGGGAACTTGCTTCCTGAGCTGGGGGTGGCCGCAGAGACCAGCGAGAAGCGACTGTTTACTAAAAACACAGGTCCGTGCGAAGCCGTAAGGCGATGTATACGGACTGACGCCTGCCCGGTGCTGGAACGTTAAGGGGACCGGTTAGTCAGGATTCGTCCTGGCGAAGCTGAGAACTTAAGCGCCAGTAAACGGCGGTGGTAACTATAACCATCCTAAGGTAGCGAAATTCCTTGTCGGGTAAGTTCCGACCTGCACGAATGGCGTAACGACTTCTCGACTGTCTCAACCATAGGCCCGGTGAAATTGCACTACGAGTAAAGATGCTCGTTTCGCGCAGAAGGACGGAAAGACCCCGGGACCTTTACTACAGTTTGATATTGGTGTTCGGTTCGGCTTGTGTAGGATAGGTGGGAGACTGTGAAGCGGGCACGCCAGTGTTCGTGGAGTCGTCGTTGAAATACCACTCTGGTCGTGCTGGATGTCTAACCTCGGTCCGTGATCCGGATCAGGGACAGTGTCTGATGGGTAGTTTAACTGGGGCGGTTGCCTCCCAAAGGGTAACGGAGGCGCCCAAAGGTTCCCTCAGCCTGGTTGGTAATCAGGTGTTGAGTGTAAGTGCACAAGGGAGCTTGACTGTGAGACCGACGGGTCGAGCAGGGACGAAAGTCGGGACTAGTGATCCGGCGGTGGCTTGTGGAAGCGCCGTCGCTCAACGGATAAAAGGTACCCCGGGGATAACAGGCTGATCTTCCCCAAGAGTCCATATCGACGGGATGGTTTGGCACCTCGATGTCGGCTCGTCGCATCCTGGGGCTGGAGTCGGTCCCAAGGGTTGGGCTGTTCGCCCATTAAAGCGGTACGCGAGCTGGGTTTAGAACGTCGTGAGACAGTTCGGTCCCTATCCTCTGTGCGCGTAGGAATATTGAGAAGGGCTGTCCCTAGTACGAGAGGACCGGGACGGACGAACCTCTGGTGTGCCAGTTGTTCTGCCAAGGGCATGGCTGGTTGGCTACGTTCGGAAAGGATAACCGCTGAAAGCATCTAAGCGGGAAGCCTGCTTCGAGATGAGTATTCCCACCCCCTTTGAGGGGTTAAGGCTCCCAGTAGACGACTGGGTTGATAGGCCAGATCTGGAAGCCCGGTAACGGGTGGAGGTGACTGGTACTAATAGGCCGAGGGCTTGTCCTCAGTTGCTCGCGTCCACTGTGTTGGTTCTGAAAC
>NZ_LIRJ01000188.1 GCF_001419745.1 Streptomyces silaceus
CTCCCCGACGACATCGCGCGTCTCGCCGCGCGGGCGTGGACCGGCATCGGGCGGGTGTGGCTCGCCGGGGGCGACGTCGACCGCGCCGTGGGCGAGTTCGAGCGGGCGCGCGCCCTGCGCCCCGCGGCCGCCGGGCCGCTGCACTGGCTGGGCTGCGCCGAGGCCCACCGCGGGGACCTCGACGCCGCGGAGCGTCACCTCACCGCCTCCCTCGCGTGCGCCGTCCCGCACGGCCGCAGCCTCGTCCAGCGCGCCTACGTCCACGCCCGCGCGGGCCGGACGGACGCCGCCCTGACGGACCTCCGCGCCGCCACCGCGGTCGCCGCCCTGGACGACGAGGCCCGCTGGGTGCTCGCCGCGCTGTCGGGCCGTCCCGCGCGCGAGGTGGCACTGCGGCTGCGCAAGGCCGCCCTCGCCTCCCTGACCGGCCCCGGCTCGGGCTCCGGCTCCGGCTCCGACGGAGGGCACGAGGAGCGCGCGCGGCCCGAGGAGCCGGACACGGCCGCATGGGCGCGGGCCGGGGCGCTGGTCGCCGCCGCGCGGACACTCGACCCGGGGCCGTCCGACCGCGCCCCGCTGGAGGCCGTGGCACTGGTGCGCGGCGGGCGGCGCGCGGCGGCCGTGGACTTACTCAGGGACGCGGTGCGGCACGATCCCGCCGACCACCGCGTCACCCACACCCTCGCGCTGACTCTCCTCAACTCCCCTGACGAGGAAGGTGGTTGTGACTGGGAGCCGTGCGTCGCCGCCTGGGCCGCGGTGCTGCACGACGCCGGGTTCTGGGAGCGGGTCCTGGCCACCGCCGCCCAGCGGTACGGCACCGCCGTGGAGGACTCCCTCGTCCCCGTCCTGCGTGCCGGGCTGCGCGAGGCGCTCGAACGCCGCATGCCCGCCGACGACGCGGGGGCCCGCGTCGCGCCGGCACCGCTGCTCCAGCGCGAGGCCGACGCCGCCAAGCTCCTCGCCGCCGTCGGCGGCTTCCCGTCCGGCGGTGACGGCGGGGCTCCCCTGTTCTGCGGTCCGCTGCGCGTCGCGGAGCTCGGCAGATCGGCGGAGTTCGGCGCCTTCGCCGCCGCCCAGGAAGCCGCGTCGCCCTACACCTCCCTCACGTACGCGTTCTCCGAACTCGGCTTCGCCCAGCTTCTGTTGGGTCAGGACAAGGCAGCCGACGCGCTCGCCGCCCTCTCCGAGCTGCGCTGCCCCGGCTGCCGGGCGGCCGGGAGCGGCCCCGGCGCGGCGGCCGTGTGCGAACCGGACTGCGCCCGCTTCGACGAGCTCAACCCCGGCTACGCGGGCCTCCCCGACAAGCACCAGCGGCTCTCCCTCGACGCGCGCGGCCTCGCCCTGGAGGCGCGGCTGACCATGGGCCGCACCGAACTGACCTGCCGACGGCCCGACTTCGCCGCGGCGGCCGCGTACTGGCGGCGCGCCCTCGTCCACAGCAGGGCACTGGAGCGCTATCGCGAGGCACAGGTCGCCATCGTCGACATGTCGCTCGGCGCGGCCCGCGCGGCGCACCGCGAGGGGCGCCTCGACCTCGCCGTGTGCACCCTGGAGACGGCCCACTCCGTGATCGGCGCCAATGAACGCGGGCGCCTGGAGGGCCAGTTGGCCCGGGTCCTGGCCGACCGCGGGATCTCGGTGGCCAACGACGAGGAGTCGCCGCTCGACCAGCCCGCCGCCGATCTGCGCCGTTCGGTGGCCTTCAACCCGCATCTGCTGCGGGCCCAGGTCAGCCTCGGCGTGGTGCTGCGCGGGCTCGCCGCGGCCCGCTGGACCTCGGGCAGCCTGTCGGGCGCGCGGGCCACCCTCCAGGAGGCCATCGACCAGCTCACCGCCGCGCTCGCGCTCTTCCCCGACGACCCCGACCTCGAAGAGCAGCGGGAGGCGGCGGTCGCCGACCTCAACCACGTCATGTGGCAGCCCGACGCGAGCGAAGAGTGACGGCCGTGCTCGCCTACGAGGAACTCCGCATCCGGGTCCGCCGCGTCGGCGCGTCCCGCTATCTGGTGACCGCGGGCGGCCCGGCGTGCGCCGCCGAGGTGATGGCGGTCAATGGCGAGCCCGCGGCCTTCCGCGCGCAGTGGGACCGGCTGATCGCGGCGGAGCTCGGGTACGCGCCGATGGGCGAGCAGCACACCGTGGCGCAGCTGCGGACGCTCGGACGCGGCGTGTTCCGGCTGCTGTTCGGTGACACGGGCGACGGCGGCGAGGGCGGGGGCATCGCCGACACGGGGAACACGTGCGCGGGCGAGGACGTCGGATCGCGCGTCGGCGCCTGCGTCGACACCGCCCTGGACCGGGCCCAGCGCATGCGGCCCGCGCGCGGGCTCAGGCTCCGCTTCGACCTGCCGCCCGAGCTGCACGACCTGCCCCTGGAGTCGCTGTGCGCGCCGCCGGGCAGCCCGCAGCAGTCGCTGGCCCTCAACCACGGCTATTCACTGGTGCGTTCGCTGCCGGGCGGACCGCTCGGGCAGCGACTGCCCGACCCGGCGGACGAGCCGAGCGTGATCCGGCTCCTGGTGGCCTGTGCCTCCCCGAGGGGCCTCGATCCGCTGCGGGCCGCCGCCGAGGTGGCCGCGCTCCGCCAGGACCTGCCCGACGTCGCCGTGCACACCACCGTGCTGGAGCGGGCGACGCGCGCGAGCCTGGAGTCGGCGCTCGGCACCCAAGCCGAACTGCCCACGGCCGTCCTGCTGATCGCGCACGGTTCGTACGACGAGGACCTCGGCAAGGGCGTGGTGGCCCTGGAGACGGAGAGCGGCGGCATCGACCGGGTGCCCGCGGATCTGCTCAGCGGGATCCTGCTGAAGGCGCAGCGGCTGCGGCTCGCCGTGCTCAACCTCTGCTCGGGCGCGGACAGTTCGCACCTCGAACCCTTCTCGGGGCTCGCGCAGGCGCTGATCGGCGGGGGCGTGCCCGCCGTGGTGGCGATGCGGGGGCGGGTCAGCGACGTGTCGGCGGGCGCGTTCGGACCCGAGCTCCTGAAGGGCATCGCGGCCAACAAGACGGTCGACGAGTCCATGGCCGCCGCCCGGCTGCGCATCTCCCACCAGCCCGAGCACACGGCGGTGGAGTGGGCGACGCCCGCGCTGTTCCTGCACGAGGAGTGCCGGCAGGGCTGGCTGTTCAAGGCGCGCGAGGTGCGGGACGACGACTTCGGGGCCGGCGCGGTGGCGGATCCGCTGCGCGAGGGCGCGGAGGCGCTGCGGACCTTCCAGAGCCCCGTGGGACACGTCGGCTCGGCCGTCCTGATCGGCGCGGCGCGCTTCCAGCGGGACCTCGGACTGTGGGCACAGGTGCAGCGGATCCTGCGGACGCCGACGCAGAGCTACGCCGACGAGCAGCGCAGGATGCGGGCCGAGGCCGCCTTCGAACTGGCCTGGCCCGAGCTGGAGAAGCTGTGCGCGCTGCTGGCCGGGGAGCGGGACGCGGCGGGCGCCGAGGCCCAGCTCGCGGTGGTGCGGGAGCTGCTCCCCGGGGCGGTGCCGGGCGCACTCGTGGCGGAGGTGGCCGGGCTGCGGCGGATCGCCTCGCTGGTCGGGGAGGCGCGGGCCGCGGAGGCGGCCGAGGACTGGGTGACGGCCATCGCCCGCTACGAAGAGGTGCTCGCCGCCCGGCCCGGCGGGGCGAGGGACGTGACGGAACGGCTCGCGGCGGCGCGGGACGAGCTGCACGTGGCGCGGACCTGCGCGGACGGCGAGCGGGCGCGGCAGGCGGGCGACTGGGGCGCGGCCGCGCAGGCGTACGCCGCCGTCCTCGCGTTACGGCCCGGCCACCGCGCGGCCACCGCGTGGTCGTCCTACCTGGCCGGGCGGGCCGCGGAGGAGAACGAGGACTGGGGCGCCGCGGAGTTCGCGTACGCGGCGTGCGTGGGGCTCGACGACGCGGAGGCGCGCGCGGCGTACGCGCGCGGGCGCGCGGCGGTGGAGTCCGGCGACTGGGCGGCGGCGCGGGACGCCTTCGCGCAGGCGGGGCCCGCGTACCGGGCCTGGGGCAGCTACTGCGCGGGGCGGGCCGCGGACGTGGCGGGCGCGTGGGCCGTGGCGGCGCAGGGGTACGCCGAGGCGGACGGCTTCCAGGACAGTGCGGTGCGCCTGCTGTACGCGCGCGGCCGGGACGCGGCGGACCACGGGCGGCTCGCCGAGGCGCTGACGGACCTGGCCGGGGCGGCCGCGCGGGGCTGGGACACGGAGCCGCTGCTGAGCGAGCTGCGCGTACGCGTGTACGAGGCGGCGCTGGCCGCCGCCGAGGCCGCCGACTGGCCGTCCGTGCTCGCCCAGCTGGCGCCGCTCCCCGACGACCACCGTGCCACGCGTGCCCTCCGGCACTACGCGCGCGGACGGGTCGCCGCGGCCGGCGGCGACTGGGCGACGGCGGCCGGGGAGTTCGGCGCGTGCGGGGCCGTCGAGGACGACGCGCGCGGGGACGTTCCTGCCGACGTTCAGGACCTGCGCGCGTACGCCGAGGGGCGGCTGTGCCAGGACGAGCAGCGGTGGGACGAGGCGCTGGTGCTCTTCGGTTCGCTGCCGTCCTCACTGGCCGACGTCCCGGACCGGGTGCTGTACGCGCGCGGGCGGGCGGCGGACACCCGGGGCGAGTGGAACGGCGTCATCGACGGCTTCGGGCGGCTGCCGGACGGCTACGCGCAGGGCGAGGTGGGCGCGCGACGCCTGTACGCCCGCGCGCGCGTGGCCGCCGATCTGCGCGGCGACTGGGCGGCGGTCCTGAGCCTGCTGACCGGCGTCCGGGACGAGGCCCGCGAGGGCGCGGTGGCCGCCCTGCGCCGCAAGGCGGAGGGCCGCCTTGCGGAGGCGGCGGACGCGTGGGATGCGGCGTGCGCGATCTACGCCCGCGCGTTCCCCGCGGGCGCGCCGGACCCGTCGGCACCACCGACGGACGGGGCACCCGACGGTGCCGTCCACGAAGAGCTCCACCTCTACTTCTACGCCCTGGCCCGCGCCCACGAGGACGACGGACGGTGGGACGAGGCGCTCCGTGTGCACGTGTCGATGGACGGCGCGTGGGAGGACGTCGAGGTCCGGGTGCGGTACGTGCGGGCGCGGATCGCGGAGGAGGGCGCCGAGACCGCGGCGGACTGGCGGGACGTCGTCGAGGCGTACGCGGCGCTGGCGCGTGAGGGCGTGCGGGGCGCGGACGTCGCCGCGCGGGGACGCCACGCGCGCGTGCGGGCCGCCGAGGCCGAGAGCGACTGGGCCGGTGTCGTCGCCGAGGCCGACGCCCTCGGGGAGGAGAGCGACGCGCCGGCCGTCGCCGTCTACGCGCGCGGCCGTCTCGCCGACGCCCACCAGGAGTGGCAGCGGGCCGCCGACGCCTTCCGCCAGTGCCCGGGGCACCGGGACGCCGACGCCCATCTCGCTTACGCCGAGGGGAGGTTGCTGGAGGCGGCCGGGAAGTGGAGCGCCGCCGTCGTCGCGTACGAGAGGGCCGGGGGCACCCTGGACCGGGCCGACGTGCGCTGCCGCAGGCTGCGGCGGCTGATCGGGCTGCTGCCGTGGGCGGACGGGCTGACCAGCGCGCCCCTGGTCGCCGACCCCTTCGCCGTACGGGACCAGGCGTTCCCCTATCTCGCGCTCCGTGACGCCGGGGTCGATCCCGGCGCCTCCATGGAAGTCGTCAAGAACGCCTCGTACGCCCTCCTGGAGCGCGGCACCATGTCGTGGCACGAGCGCGTCGCGCTGGAGCGGGTGCGGCTGCCCGGCCGGCGGCTGCAACTGGACGCGCTGCTCTACCGCTGGCACTCCCCCGACGCCCTGCGCGACGCCCTCGCCGGGCTGTCGCCGGACGACGGGCCCGGGGTCCTCGACACCCTGTGCGAGCGCTTCCCGCAGGACGCCCCGCTGCTGCTCCTGCTCGCCCGGGACCGCGAGGCCGCCGCCGCCGAGTGGGAGCGGCGGCTGAAGGAGGCGCCCGGCGACATGGCCGTGCTGCACGGGCTCGCGGCGGCCCGGCTGTGGCAGGCGCAGGAGCTGGAGCAGAGCGGCGCGTGGGAACACGCGGTGCACGCCTGGGAGTCGGCGCTCGCGTACTGGGCGACGCTGCTCAGCGACGACGAGTACTGGGACGGCTGGCGGGCCGAGCGCGCCGCCTGCTACGACCGCGAGCTGACCCACGAGGACATGGCGTCGCTGCGCTGGGAGCTGAGCCAGCACCTGTTCGGCCAGCTGTCGGCGTACGAACAGCGGCACACCGAGCAGGACCGGCCCCAGCAGGCGGACGCCTACGAGACGCTGGCGGCGGTGCTGGAGTCCGAGCTGGGCGGCGCGCGCGTCCTCAAGGACGTGGGCGGGCTGCCGGACGTGCCGGGCGCGGGTGCCACCCTGGCCTGCGGGCCCCGCTATCTGCGGCTGCTGCGGCTCCAGGCGCCGCTCGGCGAACTCGCCGCGCAGCTCGACGCGGCCGCCCAGCAGGGCAAGGACCCCGGCGAGTACGCGGTGCGCGAACTGCGCTGGGCCTTCTCGGAGCTGGCGCGGGGCTTCGCGCTCTCCGAGGTGCGCAAGTTCGACACCGCGCTGCGCGCCCTGCCCGCCTTCCGCACCCTGACGACGCTGCCGGAGGACTGCGCGGGCCCCGCGTCGGCGGCGGGGCACACCGACACGTGCGGCCACTGCCAGGAGTTCCTGCGGCACAACCCCGCCTACGTCCGCCTCCCGCACCGCCACGCCCGGCTCCTCCAGGACGGCGTCGAACTCGCCGTCCACGTGCGCCTCGCGCTCGCCAGGACGGCCCTGACCCGGGGCGACGGCGGCCTGGACGAGGCGCTCGCGCAGTGGGGCGAGCTGGTGAAGGTGTCCCGCAACGCCGGGATGCAGGCCCGCTCCAAGAAGGCCGTGATCCGCACGGTGCTCGGCCGGGTCGAGGCGCTCACCGACGAGGACGGCCCCCACTTCGGCGACTGCCTGGACGAGGCCGTCACGCTCGTCGAGTCGGTCATCACCGTGCTGCACCCCCTGGACCGCGAGCTGCACGGCCAACTGCACGCCAAACTCTCGGCGTTGCTGTCCATGCGCGGGGTGTGGCGCGGCTACACCCGCACCAAGCACGGCATGCGCTCCGACGTGTACGGCGCGGAGGCCGACCTGCGCCGCGCGCTCGCCCTCAACCCGGAGTCGAGCCACGCCCGCGACAATCTCGCGCGGGCCCTGGTCTTCACCCTCGACGACCGCACGTACGACGTCTCCGAGCGCCTGGAACTCATCCGCGAGGCCCTCGGCCTGCTCGACGTGGGCCTCGGGCAGGCGCTCACGCACCGCTACCGCGAGACGCTCGGCGAGGCCCTCGACGAGATGGAGAAGCTGCTCACCCGCCACCTCGGCGTCGAGGGCATGGGCGACCTGATCCGCAGCGACGGCGAGGAGACCCCGCCCGACGACGACGATCTGGCCACGTGGGCCGTGGAGTTGACCGGCAGGGCGGAGCGGGCACTGCGCGCGGGCGACATCCTGTGGGCCCTGCACCACCTGATCCGCGCCACCCGCGCGGAGCCCACCGACAGCCGCATCCGCCGGGCCCTGCTGGACGCGGCGCGGCACTGGCTGGCCGAACTGGACCCGGGACGCGGCCCCTTGGAGAACAACACCAACGGCGGGCCGCGGAACACCGCGGACACGAACCGCGCGGCGAAGGCCGCGAAGACCGAGGACGGAGGCCGCGGCGCGTGATCGAGGACCCTTCCGCGAGCTGGGACGGACCTTTCCCCTACGGCACGCTCGCCCCGGCGGGCGTGACCCCCTGGACGTCCCACGCGGACATGCAGGACGTCTCCTTCGAGCTGCTCGCCCGGCACCTGATGACGCCGGCCACCCAGCAGGCGTGGGACGAGCTGCGCAGCGTACGCCGCAGGCTGCTCGTCGATCTGCTCCTGTACGACGTGGACCTGGCGGCCGAACTGCCCCTGGCCGCCGCCGGGATCGACCGGGAGCTGGCCGCGGCCGACACCCCGCGCGAGCCGGCGCCCGGCCCGCCCCCGGAGGACACCGCGCGCCTCCTGGCCGACCTGATCCGGTTCGATGTCTGAGCCCGCGGCCCGGCTCGCCTACGAGCACGCGCGCGCCCTCGTCGCCCGTGACGCCGCCCACCAGGCGCTCACCGAACGGCTGTTGCTGCGCTGCGCCGACGTCCTCGACTCCTTCGACCGGCTCCTCGCCGACGGCGCGGCGCACGACGTGGAGACGTACCGCAGGAGCGTGGCGCTGATCGCCGGGCAGCTGGAGACGGCGCTCACCGAGGAGGGACTCGAACGCGTCGGGCAGGTCGGCGAGCGCGCCGAACCGGCCACGCACCAGGTCGCCGAGGTCCGCGCGGCGCCACCCGGGACGGACCCCGACGAGGTCCTTGAGATTCTGCAGCGCGGGTATCGATACCGGGGGCAACTGCTGCGTGCCGCCCGGGTGGTCGTCGCCGTCGAGGGCGGCACGGAGCAAGGGACGGAGCGGGAATGAAGGCCATCGGCATCGACCTCGGCACCACCAACAGCGCGGTCGCCGCCCACGATCCGCACCGCGCGGACATCGCGGTGCTCACCAACAGCAAGGGTGAGCGGCTCACGCCGTCCGTCGTCGGTGTCGGCCGCCGCGACGGCAAGGACCAGCCGCTCGTCGGCGAGGACGCGCTGAACTGGGCGATCAGGCAGCCCAAGGAGACCATCGTCTCCGTGAAGCGCCTGATGGGGCGGGACTTCGCGGACGCGTCGGTGGTCCAGGCGCGCGACCGGATGAGCTACGAGATCGTCGCGGGGCCCGACGAGGACCCGCGGGCGCACGTGCTGCTCGGCGGGCGCGCCCGCACCCCCGCGGAGATCTCCAGCGTGATCCTGGACAAGCTCGTCAGGGACGCCTCGCGCACGCTCGGCGAGCCCGTGACGCACGCCGTGATCACCGTGCCCGCCTACTTCCGCGACGCGCAGCGCGCGGCCACCCGCGAGGCCGCCGAGAAGGCCGGCCTGGTGGTGAAGAAGATCGTCGACGAGCCGACGGCCGCGGCGGTCGCCTTCGGCCTGCACAAGCCGGGCGGCGCGCGCAGCCGCGTGCTGGTCTACGACCTGGGCGGCGGGACCTTCGACATCTCCGTCCTGAACGCGGTCAAGGACCAGGAGGGCAGAAGCCAGTTCCAGGTCCTGCGCTCGGCCGGGGACATCTGGCTCGGCGGGGACGACTTCGACCTGGCGATCGTGGAGCGGATCATCGCGTGGATGCGCGAGGAGCACCACGTCGACCCGTCCGGCGACAAGGCGTTCCTGTTCCAGGCGAAGAAGGCCGCCGAGCGGGCCAAGCGCGAGCTGAACGAGATGCCGGAGACGTACATCGTGATCCCGGCCGCGTACCGCAGCGAGAACGGCGTCCTCGACGTCGAGATGGAGCTGACGCGCGGCGAGTTCCAGCAGATGATCGCGCCTCTGGTGACCCGCACGATGGACCTGGTCAGGGAGTCCCTGAACCGCTACGAACTCTCCTCGGACGACATCTCCGACGTGCTGCTCGTGGGCGGCGGCACGCTCACGCGTCCCGTGTACGAGGCGGTCGAGGCGTTCTTCGGCGCGGACAAGGTCCGCCGGAACATCAACCCCATGGAGTGCGTCGCCTTCGGCGCGGGCGTGCTCGCCGAGACGCTGCACGGCGTGGAGTGCTCGGACCCGGAGTGCGCGAAGGTCAACGAGTACGGCGCGGACGCCTGCGGGGCCTGCGGCCGGAGCCTGGCCGACGGGCGGTCCAAGGGCGATACGGGTCTGTACGAGTCGACGCCGATGGCGATGGGCATCGCCGCGATCAAGGGCAACCAGCGCGACGTGTTCGTCGAGATCATCGAGGCGGGCTCGCCGTACCCGCTGTCCGAGCCGCGCCAGCGCACCTTCCACGCGACGGACTCCCGGCGCATCCGGGTGCCGGTCTACGAGGGCGACAGCAAGGTGGCGAGCGAGAACCACGAGCAGGGCGTGGTGGAGTTCGAGCTGCCGCAGGAGATCGAGATCAACCGGCAGGTCGACGTCTCCTTCAACTACTCGGCGGACCGCATCATCACGGTGAAGATCTCCGTGCGCGGCACGGACATGGTGCTGGAGGCGACGCCCAACCGCGAGAAGCCCCGCACCCCGCCGCCCGAGCCCGTCGAGGAGCTGGACAGCGCCGTGCTGCGCGAGCAGCTGGGCTTCGCCGAGCGGGAGGCCGACCACTTCCTGAAGCGGTACGGGCCCTACATCGAGCCGGTGCAGGCGATGAAGGTGCGCCGCGACATCGAGCAGGCGCAGCGGGCGATCGCGATGGGCGACAGCGGCGAGTACAAACGCCTGACCGAGCTGCTCCTGGACGACATGTACCGCCAGTGCGGTCTGGCGAGCCAGTTCCGGCAGGCCGAGCTGGCCTCCGAGGGCGCACCGCCGGACACGGTCCGGCAGATCAACGAGGCCGTCGAGTGGGTCAAGCAGGCCCACCGGCAGGGCAATCGCGTGACGACCCAGCAGCAGTCGCGCAACCTCGTGAACCTGGTGGCCATCGCCCAGTCCGAACGGGCCGTGCCGACGCTTCCCGACAAGCCGGACTACAAGGGCATCCTGCGGTTCGCCGGAGAGACGGCGGGCGGATGACGCGGGCACGTCCCGCGGGCGGTCCGACGCCGGGGGAAGCGGCCCCCGTCAGCCTCGGCATCGACTTCGGCGCCACGGGCCTGCGGGCGCTCTACGCCCTGCCGGACAAGCCGGGGCGGCGGCTGGACGCGGAGCCGGGGGACGGTCCGTGGCTGCTGTGCGAGCCCGTCGACACGGGCGTGCTGCCCGTGACCTTCCCGAGCCTCAAGAGCCGTCTGGGGAGCGGACGGCCGGTACGGGTGGGGGGCGCGGCGTTCGACACGGACCAGATCGTGGTGCGCATGCTGCGGTCCCTGCGGGAGCGCGTGGAGGAGGCGGCGCCGGGGCGGGTGGCGCAGACCGTGATCAGCGTGCCGGCGCGCTTCGGCTCGGCGCAGCGGGCGGCGCTGCGGGACGCGGCGCGCGAGGCGGGCCTGGAGCCCGCGCGGCTCATCAGCGACTCCATGGCCGCGGTGATCGGCCACATGACGGAGCGGGACAGCGGCACGTGCCTGGTGTACGGCATGGGGTACGAGGGGTTCGAGCTCGGTCTGATCCGCAGTGTGCGCGGGCACTTCCGCTCGCTCGGCTACGAGGGCGGGGCGACGTCGGGGGGACGCGCGTTCGACGCGGAGACGCTGTCGTCGGCGGTCAGGCTGCTGAGCAGGCACCGCGGTGCGGGCTCGGTCACCGGGGTCGACGCGGCCGTGTGGCAGGACCTGCGCGCCCGCGGGCAGGAGGCGCGGGAGGCGCTGGGCAGGCCGGACGGGCCCGAGGCCGCGGTGCTCGACCTGGGGCTCGGCGCGGCGGTGCCGCTGTGGGTACGGATCGCGCGGCACGACCTCGACGCGTACCTGGACCTGCATGTGCGGCGCACCCTGGACCGGGCGCGGGCCCTGCTCGACCAGTCGGGGATGACGCCGTCGGACGTGGACACGCTGCTGCTGGTGGGCGGCAACACCCGGATGGAGCAGGTGCGTTCGCGGGTGGCGGGGCTCGGCAGGCAGAGCGTGCAGGCGCCGCCCGAGCTGCTCGCGCTGGGGGCGCTCAAGCACGCGGTGCGGCTCGTGGGCGGCGCGGCGTCCGCCGGTCCCGCCGCGCTGGAGGAGGGCCCGCTGGAGCCGGCCGCCTCGCCCCAGGACACGCTCTCCGACGCGCCGCCGCTGACGGCGACGCTGGTGGGCGCGGAGGAGCGGGAGCCGTCGGGCGCGCAGCGTTCGAGCGACGTGCGCGAGGTGGGCGCCGACGACGGGGGCGGGCCCCAGGGGGT
>NZ_LIRJ01000189.1 GCF_001419745.1 Streptomyces silaceus
CCTCAGTCCCCCAACTCCCCGATCACCCGCTCCCCGTACCCGTCGATGACCTCCTCGCGCGCGTCGTGCATCGCGTACGCCGCGAACTGGTCGACCCCCAGCTCCTTCAACTGGCGCAGCTTCGCCACGTGTCGCTCCGCCGTGCCCAGGAGGCAGAAGCGGTCCACGACCTCGTCGGGCACGAACGCCGTGTCCGGGTTGTCCGTGCGGCCGTGGTGGGAGTAGTCGTAGCCCTTGCGCGCCTTGATGTACTCGGTCAGCGCCTCCGGGACCGCGCCGGAGTGCTCGCCGTAGCGGGACACCAGGTCCGCCACGTGGTTGCCCACCATGCCGCCGAACCAGCGGCACTGCTCCCGCGCGTGCGCCAGCGCCTGCGGGGAGTCGTCCGCGGTCAGATACGCGGGCGCGGCCACGCAGATCTTCACGTCCGACGGGTCGCGGCCCGCGTCCGCCGCCGCCTGACGCACCGCCTTGACCATCCACTCCGTCAGATACGGGTCGGCGAGCTGGAGGATGAAGCCGTCGGCCTTCTGCCCGGCCAGGGCCAGCGCCTTCGGGCCGTACGCCGCCATCCAGACCGGCAGCCGCCCCTCCCGCACCCACGGCAACCGCACCGGTTCGCCGTCGACCCGGGTCTCGCGCCCCTCCGCCAGATCGCGGATCACGTCGATGGCCTCGCCCAGGCGGGCCAGCGTGTTGGGCTTGCGCCCGGCGACGCGCATCGCGGAGTCGCCGCGGCCGATGCCGCACACCGTGCGGTTGCCGTACATGTCGTTCAGTGTGGCGAAGGTCGACGCCGTGACCTCCCACGTGCGGGTGCCCGGGTTCGTGACCATCGGGCCGACCCGCAGCGTGTTCGTCTCCGCCAGGATCCGGCTGTAGATGACGAACGGCTCCTGCCACAGCACGCACGAGTCGAACGTCCACCCGTAGGTGAACCCGGCGCCCTCCGCGCGCTTCATCAAGTCGACGACACCGGAAGCCGGCGGGTCGGTCTGCAGGACGAGTCCGAAGTCCATGGGAAGCCCCTTCCTGATCAATTCGTCGTCCGGTCTCAGCCCAGGTACTGGCACGTGCCGCGCGGAACGTACGAGCCGTGCCCGGCACGTCCCGTGAACTCCCGCTCCGTGACGACGAGTTCGCCGCGCGAGAGAACCGTCTCCACCCGTCCGGTCAGCCGCTTGCCCTCGTACGCGGAGTAGTCGACGTTCATGTGGTGCGTCTCGGCGGAGATCGTCTGCTCGGCGGCCGGATCGTAGATCACGACGTCCGCGTCCGCGCCCGGCGCGATCGTGCCCTTCTTGCCGTAGAGGCCGAACATCCGGGCCGGGCTCGCGCAGGCGATCTCGATCCAGCGGCGGCGGGTGATGTGGCCGTCGACGACCGCCTGGTGGAGCAGGTCCATGCGGTTCTCCACGCCCGGCATGCCGTTGGGGATCCTGGAGAAGTCGCCGCGGCCCAGCTCCTTCTGCCCCGTGAAGCAGAAGGGGCAGTGGTCGGTCGACACCACTTGCAGGTCGTTGGTGCGCAGTCCGCGCCAGAGCGCTGCCTGGTGCTCCTTCGGCCGCAGGGGCGTCGAGCACACGTACTTGGCGCCCCCGAAGTCCGGCTCGGCGAGGTTGTCGGTGGACAGGAACAGGTACTGCGGACAGGTCTCGCCGAAGACCGGCAGGCCGTCGTGGCGGGCGCGCGCCAGCTCGGCCACCGCCTCCTGCGCCGACACGTGCACGACGTAGAGCGGCGCGTCCGCGACCTGCGCCAGCTTGATGGCGCGGTGCGTCGCCTCGGCCTCCAGGAGCGCCTTGCGGACCTCGCCGTGGTAGCGGGGGTCGGTCCGCCCGGCCTCCAGGGCCTGCTGGACGAGCACGTCGATCGCGATGCCGTTCTCGGCGTGCATCATGATCAGCCCGCCGTTGGCGGCGCCGCGCTGCATGGCGCGCAGGATCTGCCCGTCGTCGCTGTAGAAGACGCCGGGGTACGCCATGAAGAGCTTGAAGGAGGTCACGCCCTCCTCCACCAGGAGGTCCATCTCCTTCAGCGTCCGGTCGTTCACATCGGAGACGATCATGTGGAAGGCGTAGTCGATCGCGCACTTCCCGTCCGCCTTCGCGTAGTAGGCGTCGAGGCCCTCGCGCAGCGTGTGGCCCACCGACTGCACCGCGAAGTCGACGATGGTGGTGGTGCCGCCCCAGGCCGCGGCCCGGGTGCCGGTCTCGAAGGTGTCCGACGAGAACGTGCCGCCGAACGGGAACTCCATGTGCGTATGGGCGTCGACTCCGCCCGGGATGACGTACCTGTCGGTGGCGTCGATGACGCGGTCGGCGGTCCAGGCCTCCGCCGCGCCGGAGCCGGTCGCGGCGAGGGCGGCGATCCTGCCGTCCTCGATCAGTACGTCGGCGTGGGTCTCCTCCGCGGCGGTGACGACGAGTCCGCCGCGGATCAGGGTGCGGGTACTCATGGGCTGCGCTCCGTTTCCTGCGAGCTGCTTGCGCGCTACGTGCGGGATGTCCTGCGAGCTGTCCCGCGGGCGTGGCCCCGCGCGCCGGGTCGTGCGCGCGGGCAGGGGTCGTACGGAAGTGCGGCAGTGCGGCAGTGCGGCAGTGCGGCAGTGCGGCAGTGCGGCAGTGGACTAGACGCTCCGCAGGGCCCGTTCGAGGATCGCGGCGCCCTCCTCGGCCTCCGCGACGGTCAGTGACATCGGCGGGGCGACGCGCAGCACGCTGGTGTCGTGGCCGCCTCCCTTGCCGATGAGCAGACCGCCCTCACGGGCCGCTTCGAGCACGGCGGCGGCCGCCTCCGGGTGGGGGCGGTCGGTGCCCGGCTCGACCAGTTCGATCCCGATCATCAGGCCTCGGCCGCGCACTTCGCGTACGACGGGCAGCTGGGCGCAGATCGCCCGCAGCCGCTCGATGAGGAGCCCGCCGACGCGCCGCGCGTTGCCCTGGAGGTCGTGCTCCAGGAGGTACGCGAGGTTGGCGACGCCGGCCGCCATCGTGACCGGGGAACCGCCGAACGTCGAGATGGAGTTGGCGTCGAGGGAGTTCATGACCTCGGCGCGCGCGACGACACCGCCGATGGACATGCCGTTGCCGATGCCCTTGGCGAAGGTGAGGATGTCCGGCGGACCGCTGCGCCCGTGCGCCTGCCAGCCCCAGAAGTGCTCGCCGGTGCGGCCCCAGCCGGTCTGCACCTCGTCGGCGATCCACAGGATGCCGTGCTCGTCGAGGACTTCGCGGAACGCCGCGTACAGCCCGTCGGGCGGCGAGGTGAAGCCGCCGACGCCCTGGATCGGTTCGGCGATCAGCGCCGCCACTCCCCCGCGCGTCTGCCCGAGCATGTCCCGCAGGTCGGCGACGCAGGCCGCGATGAAGTCGGCGTCGCCCAGGGCGGCGTACGGGCCGCGGCTGCGGACGCCGCCGTGGACGTACAGCGTCTGGAGCGGCGAGAGGCTGGTCGGCGACCACGCCTGGTTGCCGGTGATGCCGACGGCCGAGAAGGAGCGGCCGTGGTAGCTGTTGCGCATCGCCAGGATCTGGTTCGAGCGGCGGTGCGTGGTGGCGAGCAGCAGGGCGGCGTCGTTGGCCTCGGTGCCGGACGTGGTGAAGAAGACGCGGGCGTCCGGGATGCCGGACAACGCCGCGACGCGCTCGGCGAGTTCGACCATGGGGCGGTCGAGGTAGAGCGTCGAGGAGTGGATGATCCGGGCCGCCTGCTCGCTCACCGCCTTGGTGACCTCGGGCAGGGCGTGCGCGGTCATCGTGGTGAGGATGCCGCCGAAGAAGTCGAGGTACTTGTTGCCCTCGGCGTCCCAGACGTGGCGGCCCTCGCCGTGGGTGAGCTCGATCGGCCGCCGGTAGTAGAGCGCGAGCCAGTCGGGCAGCACGGCCCGGTGGCGGTCGTACAGGTCGGTCACGGCTGCACCAGCCCTTCGTAGGCGTCGGGGCGGCGGTCTCGGTAGAACGCCCACTGCTGGCGTACTTCCTCGATGAGGCCGAAGTCGAGGTCCCTGACGAGGAGTTCCTCTTCCTTGTCGCTCGCCCGCTCGCCGACGAACTGACCGCGCGGGTCGACGAAGTAGCTCGTGCCGTAGAAGTCGTTGTCGCCGTACTCCTCCCGGCCGACGCGGTTGATCGCGGCGACGAAGTACTCGTTGGCGACGGCGGCCGCGGGCTGTTCGAGCTGCCAGAGGTACGCGGAGAGGCCGCGGGAGGTGGCGGAGGGGTTGTAGACGATCTGAGCACCGTTCAGGCCCAACTGGCGCCAGCCCTCCGGGAAGTGGCGGTCGTAGCAGATGTAGACGCCGACCTTGCCGACGGCCGTGTCGAAGACCGGCCAGCCCGCGTTCCCCGGCTTGAAGTAGTACTTCTCCCAGAAGCCCTTCACCTGCGGGATGTGGTGCTTGCGGTACTTGCCGAGGTAGGTGCCGTCGGCGTCGATCACGGCCGCGGTGTTGTAGTAGAACCCGGACTGCTCGACCTCGAACACGGGGACCACGATCACCATGCCCGTCTCGCGGGCGAGCGCCTTCATGCGGGTCACGGTGGGGCCGTCCGGGACCGGTTCGGCCCAGCGGTAGTGCTCGGGCTCCTGGACCTGGCAGAAATAGGGGGCGTTGAAGACCTCTTGGAACCCTATGATCTTCGCGCCCTGACGGGCCGCCTCACGGGCGTGCGCCTCATGTTTGGCGATCATGGATTCGGTGTCGCCTGTCCAGGTCGCCTGGACGAGTGCGGCGCGTACGACGTTGGCCATGAGATGCTCCTTCACTTGCCCCTTGAGAGGACGTCAGAGAGCCTCTACGCCCGTAGACTTCGTGCGTAGATAGGAGAACGTATGCCTCTCCCCGCGGCCTGAGCAAGACCATCTCCGACAACCGCCGGAGTCGATCATGATTCGTACCCGAGCGGGCGAGAAACGGGCGGAAAGGGACGGAGGTCGGGAGCGGCGGGGCCGGCTGCGGGTCGGGAGCGGGTGGCAGCTGCGGGTCGCAGGGGCGCCGGTGAGCCGCCGGGGGGTCAGGCGCTGAAGCCCGCCACCCGGAGTGCGTGCACCAGGTCCCAGTGGTGTTCCTCCGAGACGTCCTTCGCCGTCTCCAGGAGCAGGGGGATGAGGCGATACGGGTCCGTGTGAGCGCAGCGCGCGGCGTCCTCGGCGGTGCGGACCCGGAGGTAGGAGTCGAGGAGCGCGCGGGCCTCCCGTTCGCGGCCCGCGTCCAGCAGCGCGAGGACCGCCTCCGCGATCTCCGGCGCGGGGCGGGCGACGCCCTGGCGCAGCAGCTTCCGGCAGTCGTCGGCGCGGCCCGCGCCCGCGAGCGCGTCCGCGAGTGCGACGAGGCGGTCCGGGGGCAGGGACGCGGCCTCCCACAGCAGGGTCGCCCAGTCCGCGGAGAGGCCGGCCTGGTGCAGCTCCACGGCGAACCGGGGCAGGCGGGCGGCGGGCCAGGCGGTCGCCTCGACGAGTACGCCGTGCGCCTCGCCGCTGCGGCCCTCGCCTCGGAGGCGGACGAGGTCCTGGACGGCGGCGGCTGTGGCGCGGGCGGCTTCGTCCTCGGTGACCTTGGTGGCCCCGGTGGCCTCGGTCTGATCCTTGGTCTGATCCTTGGTCTTGGTCTTGGTCTT
>NZ_LIRJ01000019.1:0-127 GCF_001419745.1 Streptomyces silaceus
CGGATGTACCGCACCGGCGACGTGGTCCGCTGGCTGCCCGGCCGGGGGATCGAGTACCTGGGCCGCGGCGACGGACAGGTCAAGATCCGCGGCCACCGCGTGGAGACCGGCGAGGTCGAGGCCGCGC